>JANXSG010000060.1 GCA_025352825.1 Chthonomonadaceae bacterium
AGCGATATCTGCGCTCACAAATGGATGTCGGAAGTGCTTGAAACTCCTGTTCTTTCTCTGGAACTCGTCGATCCACGCTGGTATCATCTGGATACCTGCCTGTTCGTCTTAAATCCAAATCTGATCGCTTACTATCCGTATGCATTCGACCCGTATGCTCGGGTTGTTCTGGAAAATAACTACGAGACTATTCAGATATGCGAGGAGGAAGCCGAACAGTTCGCATGTAATTCGGTAGTCATAGGTAAGGATGTTGTTATGCCGGCGAGATGCCCACGCACTATTGCTCAGATAGAGGAGCGAGGATTTCGAGTGCACCCGGTTGCCATGTCCGAATTTTTAAAATCTGGCGGTGCAGCAAAGTGCCTGACGCTGTTTCTTGACTGATATCATTACATTATTTACCTAGCCCCTACCTCTTACCCTGTGCGCAAAACTAATTATCTACATAAGAATGCATGCCAACCAGGCATTGCTAAGGGAGGGGGATTCAATAATCTGACGAATCTGCTATCTCATACAACAAATAGTCCCGCAGCTCCCATTCCACCGCCGATGCACATACTCACTATGCCATAGCCTCCGCCCCTTCGCTTGAGCTCGTTGAGTAAGGTAACTGTCTGACGGGCTCCAGTGCAGCCTAGTGGGTGCCCTAAAGCTACAGCTCCTCCGTTTGGATTGATCTTTTCAGCTGGTATGGGATACTCTTTGATTACTGCCAATGCCTGAGCCGCAAACGCCTCGTTCAACTCAACAACAGAAATATCGGAAATTTTGATTCCAGATTGAGCAAGCAGGGCAGGTATGGCATGAGCAGGGCCGATACCCATAATTTCAGGCGGAACTCCCACGACCGTATAGTTCAGGAATTTTCCTAGTGGCGACAAACCCAGCGATTTTGCTTTTGCTGGAGACATTAGCACAACCGCCGCAGCGCCATCACTTCTCTGAGATGAGTTGCCTGCTGTTACCGTACCTTTCAGCTGGAAGGCGGGTTTCAGTGCTGCCAATGCTTCGAGGGAAGTCTCTTGTCGTGGGCACTCATCTGTTATAAAAATGCTAGTGCTTGTCGTAATTTTTCCTTTCGCATCCATTTGTTGGAACTGCACCTGGACAGGCACGATTTCATTCCTGAAATTGCCTTTTTCAATTGCGGATAAGGCTTTCTGATGACTTTGATATGAGAAATCGTCCGCCTCTTCCCTGGAAACTCCCCAGCCAGAAGCCAGGTTTTCACCGGTCAGCCCCATCGCGAGATAGGCATCCGGGCAGTCGCACATCAAGTGTGGATTGGGCTTGATAGGTGTTTTATCGAATGGAACCATACTCATACTCTCAACCCCACCTGCAATCACCACGTCTGTCTGTCCCGAGGCGATCCGCTGCGCTCCAATGGCAATCGCTTCCAGTCCGGATGAGCAGAAACGGTTGATAGTCACCCCCGGAACTGAGGATGGCAACCCCGCTCTTAACAAGGCAATCCGTGCCAGGTTCATCCCTTGCTCCTGTTCTGGCATAGCACATCCTAAAACGACATCTCCGATCTCAGCAGGATCTATTCCGACTGCTCTCTCCACGGCGGATTTAATAGCAATCGCGGCCAGATCATCTGGCCGTGTGTATCTCAATGCTCCACGGGTTGCACGCCCAATCGCGGTGCGTGAAGCCGAAACAATCCATATCTCATCCATCTCCATCTCCTATCGCTATCTACCCCAAGCTTGTTTTGCCCAGGCACTCATCGCGCCGTATCTGTCTTCCCATGTTGTGTACATGGCCCCCGTAATCCCTTCTACATTAGAAGTTAGGGCATACCACTCTTTTATTCCCGAACCGTTCTCATCTCCATCATAAAAACCGGAAAGAATCTGTTTGAGGCCGAGATCGGCGAAGAATTTACAGTTTTTCCCCTTCAGTCCGCCATGCCAGTTTACAATGCCCACATCCTTATCGAGCCCTTTCCATGATCCAGCTAATGATCCTTTCACTGCATAGAAATGGTCGACTGCGTTGTGCATCGGGTCGAACATATCGTTCCAGACCCAGATGGAGGCGTCCGGGCGTATATCACGAATAATCGCTGCCGCCTTGTGAACATTCCAAGCAAGCAGTTCCCCAGCCGTCATATGCTTACTTCTGCAAAGGGCACACTGATTCATGCATCGGAGTTCATCGTGCGACATGAAGTATCCGGCAGGATGCAGCATCTCCTCCGCTTGTTTGATCTCATTCCGCCAGTCATCAAATACTTTTGGCTCAGAGAGACAAAATGTAACCCGGTCATCATAGATAATAATCGGATGATAATAGCTTACCAGCAGCCGTTCACCTTCTTTTATTCGGGTATTCGATGTTAGTTTAATGATTGGTTCCGTTCGTCCATCTGTTATCCATGGGTGGAAATTCGGATCTACTATCTTCTCGTAATCCTTTCCTTCTTCATATGCTGTTCCATTTTCTCCGTGCACCGAAACAGGGCAGCCTGGCCTGCGGATTACATTAACGAGGGCAATCTCTTCGACTTTTAGATCATCCCACCAGATTTTACCAGATTTTCCTCCCCAGAATCCCAGATAGATATTCGCAGAAGCTTCATCATAGCTATTAAATATAATGGCGTGCTGCCGCCACTCCTGCGTGGGATCCACATGGAAGGTCTGCCAGCTTACACAGCCTTGTGGTGTAGAGGTTAAAACCTTAACTTCCGGTACAGTCGCTTTTAGTCCATCCGATTTTATCCAAAGTGAGATACGATACTCTCGGTACGGCAGAAGCTTGATCGGCTGAGATACACGACAGTGACCATCTGAATTCTTGATGCTGCTTTCCATTCTGAGCGATGTTTTGCCGCTGTGTACAGTTTCGTGATCTGCGAAAGTAGCGATTCCCGCATCATCCTGCAGCGGCCAGCCAGATAATCGATTTTCTGTAACCGACTCAAAATCACCATTTATCACTGAAGGAATGTTATCGGGTGTGTGCGAAGCAGTGTTCCCATGTGCAGTGAAAAGGCTGTTCTTCACCGGAACCCCTTCTACATCATTTCGATCCCTAGTGCCACCAAATACTGTTGCTATGATTTCCAAACGGTTTTTTTTGGCAGCCTCACGGACCTCTGCCGTCTTTTCCTTTGCCACATTATAGGAGAAAACTACTCCGTTGTAACCGGCCGCGTGTGCCTCTGGAAATCGTGCGACCATTCGATCGACTTCGATTGGGTTGGTCAGATCACGTGCTACAAACAGCCAGCGGTGCTGCTTTCGATCCTCTGCCCAATTGTGATTGATACTAGGTGGAGAGTCGAGTGCTGCAGCTGGAATGACAAAATTCAGAGCCGAAATTGAATATATAATCGATCTGGCTGCAAATGATATATTCACTATATTAACCTCCTGGAGCGGTGACAACTTCAAAATCGGAGCCTTTGATTCTGCGCAGTTCATCGTGCAGTGGAGGAATCCGAGGATCAGGCGCTACAGAGATCGCCCAGTCGATGCCGTTATCGGCGACAAACATTCCATACTTCTTCAATCCTTTTAAGATTGCCTGCACATTAGGCGTGAAGCCACTGATGTCGAAGTCCTGCCTCAGTCGCAGACGTTCGCCCATGCGCGGAAGATTTATGTCGTGATGGGGGCTGGCATCATGAGTCGCCGGGTGTACATGGGCATGGCGTGAATGAACGACAGTGACTCGCATGGCATGTTCAACTATACCGCGTTTCAGTTCATCGTACCGGACAACGGCCGGGAATATCGGTAATCCGGCAGCGTCCGCTGATGTCCAGCCTTCCGGTCGCAGTTTGTTCGATTTCAGATCGAATACAGAAGTTTGGATAGCCTTCCAGCCGGTATCCGTACGATATAACTCACCAAACTCGTATAGCATCCGGTTTATTGGATCCACCACTATTGCGTGTCGGTCACCACCTATTTTTAGTCGATCGCGCTGCACATCTAGCAAAGTCACACCTTGGCGATTCTCATTTCGTTCATAGTCGGCCGGCCAACCCTCAATTGGCACGTTGTTAGGAATTGGAAAAGGACCGCTGTCTGATTCTGCCGCATATTCCACATTTTGAACTTCGACACGTCTTTGATTCGGCGGAACCAGGATGTATCCCATGTCGGTATTGCAGCGGAAGATTTTATCAGCGCCTATAGAAGCTATAATATTCCGTGAATTCGTATGAAGCGGCCAGTTCTCACAGGTTTGATTCCATGGGTTGTCTGTTGGAAACACCTCCAGTGCGGATAGTAACGCATCCGCCTCTGGTGTGTCGAACATTAAAGGCTTGTTGATAATAGGCACGTTTTTCTGCGCTGCATGAATTCGAACCATGCGCTGCGGATCTGCGGTGCCCTTTATCTGTTTGCTCGATTTAGTAATTACAATTGGAGCAGCATTTCCGTCCTTTTCAGCACCAAGAGAACCAATAGTTAGTAGTAAATTACAAGCCACTACCAGCAGAAATCCACATGAGATGTTAAGTTTCATTCTCACACTCCTAAGATGGCAAAGACAGAACCAAGAGGATTGCTATCCCCGACCATTTGTACGAAGGAATTCATTATGGATTTGGATAATTAACCGCGAATTACGCTAATTTACGCGAAGAAATCATACAATGCGATACTCGGTAAGCCTTATAGATTTTGGAATTATTTGGTATCGAACCGATTATTATCGATGAATCAACTTCCATAAGCATTTAATCGCGTAAATTAGCGCAATTCGTGGTTAATTTAATAATGATGTTGGTGGTGTTTAGCGCCTATTGACCAGCTGCCCAGAAAATGGAGTTGCGAAAAAGAGCTGTATAAGGTTTATTTTCAAACAAATCAGGTGAGTGACCCATAAAAATATAGATATTTCGAGCTGGAACCTTTGTATTTGTCCAAACCACTGGGTGATCCCCCATTTTGATGGTGGTATCGGGTATATAAGTTGCTTCATCCACACTGGCTATCACACTCACATTCGAACGCGGACTACTGTTGTAAGTATAGAACTCTTCCTTTTTAATAATAAATGAGGAAGGAACGCCTTTCATGACCGGGTGTTTTGCGTCCTCCACCTTTACTGTGCCCTGGACGAAAGTTGAGATGTAGTTTTTGTATCTGATGTCTCCCAGGAACTGCGAAAACCATATCCACATCGGGTATCCGTCGAATTCACCCAACAGCGAGGCATGGTGGAATCCAATCCAGCCTCCCCGGCCTTTGGTGATATAGTTCTCGAACGCTGTAACAGCCTTCTCCTTCCACCCATAGGGCGGATAATCCAGCTGGAGGAAGAGTTGATATCGGCTCAAAAGCTCGTCATCAATGGTGTCGGTGTTGTTAATATAATCCACCTGGAAATGACTCTTTGCAGCGAGTTCATCCAGCCATACGCGAGCTCTTTTTGAGTACGCGATGTGATGCCCGCCATTCTCATAGAGGACAAGCACGCGGAATTTTGGTTTTACGGAACTTGCAGATGTTATCATAGCTGTAGTTGCAGCGCAAAATACTAATAAAATGATGAGGCGAATAGTCTGATGCATGAAATCTCCTCAGCCACGAATGACTGTGAACTATGGTGAGGCTGCCCATAAAATGGAATCTCTCAGAAGCGTGACATAATCTTGGTTCTTCAGTGCCGAAGGATCGTGCCCGACACAAATATAGATGGAGCGGTGGTAATTTTCATTCACCCAGACCATGGGATGGTCTCCCATGGGCTTATTCTGATTATACGTCGCTTCATCAACGGTGCAAAGTATGCGTGTTTTGGCCCGGGGATTTCCGTGAAATTCATACCACTCGTCAGAGATATTAAAATGTGCTGGAAGATTTTTAGTGGCGGGATGCTCACGGTCTTCTATTACTAGCGTCGCTTCCTGATATTTGGGGTGGGGGGAGTAGGTGACGCTTCCCATAAACTCTTCAAACCACTGCCAATAGGTGGTGTGCGGCCCGAGAAACTCCTTACCAGTAAGTCCGGCAGCATGGATTCCCACCCATCCTTTGCCATTTTCTATAAATCGTTGAAGAGCTTGCTGCTGAGATGGCGTCATATCAAATGGCGCAAGATGCAGCATAACGAATACCTGATATTGAGCTAAATTCTGATCATTGATTGTATCAGCGTCTTCCGTGAAATCCACTGTGAATCGATTCTCTGCAGCCAGATGCTTAAAGAATGGTTCCGCACTTATGATCATACGTTGATGATCTTTTGCTTTGGATGCCACAACAAGCACTTTGAATTGATGATGTTTAAGCATTGTTTTCCATGCACATTCTACTTGCTATAGCGCATCATAGGAGTGGCAATATCTTCACCAGCTTCCGGGTCACCCGATATTGGCCCGTGCCAGACACTTCCACCGAAGGTAGTGACATAGATTGAACGCGAATCGTAGGGATCCATGATTACACGATGCCCCCATTTGAAGTTGTATCCTCTGATGCGTGTCCATGTCTCACCACGGTCATTAGATTTCCATGCATTCGAATCAAAACCGCAGGCAAAGAGCGTGCTTGGATCATGCGAGTCAATAGTCAGGTCGTAAATATATGGGTCTTTTAAAATATTCTGCCATGTTACACCGCTGTCCGTAGAGAGGTAGACACCGCCATCTTCTGCCGATCCGTGATTATCACGAGCCCAGGCAGCAAGGTACAGCCGATGTGAATCCAATGGGTCAACTGAAAGGCCATTCGGACCATTAACACCTCGTGGGAGAACTATTTTAGTCCAGTGCTCCGCCCCATCAGAAGAGCGATACAGCGCGCCATCAGCACTATTCCCGAAGCTTCCATCCTCACTTCGCCTTGCCACTATCAGGTAAAGAGTTCCGTCTTTATTGAGCGTCAGCCGCCAGGCCATCGGTTCGGTGCCATCGATACCAGTATTCTTCAGTGTCCAGCTATCGCCTCCATCTGAGGATTTGTACACTCCTTTACCAAATCCTGTCACATAGAGAATTCTTGCTTCGGGGGGGCTATGTGGGTCTAGCAGAATGTATGTCGCTGCTGTCTGCGGCATCCCGTTATTGGCTACTTTCCAGGTGCGTCCGCCATCATCGCTCCGGCAAACTCCACCCTGGTACGTAGATAGTTTGGTATGCCGCCACATCTTAGGGCGTGGCAGATCGTGAGTACCGCTCATCACCACCCACATTCGATCTTTTTTTAGCGGATCGAACTCCACCCAGTAGGCAGTATTCATCCACGAATGTGGTAGGCCGTTAGATGAGGGAAGCCACCCAGAACCTCCGTTCTCGCTGCGGAAAAGCCCGATATCGGTGTAGGTTATGAACATCCGTCTTGAATCGAAAGGGTCGAAATGAACGCCATAACAAGAGGTTACATCCAACCCTTTAGTGGTATAACTGCCATCCTGCAAAATATTGGCGTACGATGCTTGCCAGTTCTTGCCTCCGTCCGCAGTGCGCAATGTACGCCCTAAATCGGTAGCATAGCAGAGGTTGGGATCGTTTGGGCTCACTCCCAACGAGAGCGGATTCTCGCCCCAGCCCGCGCCAAATGTGGGAGATATCCACGCGTCCTTAATGTTTTCGGCAGGTAGATCAGATTCTTTCCACACTAATTTCCAAGTCGCTCCTTCATCATTCGTGCGAGCCACTCCGAACCACTCTTTGCCATCCTGCAGCAGATGCTTAAAGGAAACATATGCGGTTTCAGGATGGTGAAGACAGGCAGCAATCGCCTCGAATTCGGCAGATTCCCCGGGCAAATGGGATTCGCGCCACGATTTGCCTCCATCTGATGAGATAGATAGTATCTCGCTGGAGATCGCATAGAATGTAGGCAGGGAACCCTCTTTAAAGCTGGCCACAACATCAAGCAAATCACTCTTGCCAACAGGAGCTGCTCCCTCAGTCCAGCGCTCCTGCTCGCGTTTCGATATCGATGACTTGTTTACGACATAGAGAGTTCGGTTATTCCGCGGAGATGCTGGGTCTACATAGATACGAAGCGCTTTTTGAGTAAGTGGGAAATTCTGAGCCCATGACTGTCCCTGATTATTCGAGATTTGAAGCGATGATTTCCCTCCCGCATCCATACAGGAATACAGAATCTGTGAATCATTGGGATCGACAGCCAGGGCTGTTAACTGTTCAATCGTTCCCTCTTTAAGAATGAGGTTGGTATCGGCATGATCTCCCGCAATGTTGATTCTCTGGACTATCTTGGGATTCGGATAAACTAGATTCCAGGACATACCGCTGTCCGTGCTGCGCCAAAGGCTCTCTGCCTGTGCGTAGATCGTTTTTGGCTGCTGAGGATCGAACACGAAAAATTTCGATGGCTGGCGTAGATTGAACATCCTCCAGGATTGTCCTGCATCGTGAGTGATATAAGAGCCTGTCATATCGCAAGCTACAAGCGCCGTATTCGGATCATGGGGACTGATGACGGGATAGAACATAGCGCCACCACCGCCTGGACCAATCACAGTCCATTTCTTATTATTTACTTTAGCGGTTGTCGTGGAACCGGAAATAAGTAGTAAGCAGAGCAGAGAGAGTAGGGGCATATTCGTTTGATCTCCGTATCTATACAGAAATGTAAGTTTCAGGAACTGAATTTTGCAGTGAAGGAAGAGCGGCTATCTGTAATGATATAGCAAGTTTACACAGGAAGGTATGTCCAACAATATAAAGTATTAAATTATAATTTCGCGCAAATTTATGCACGTGCTCTTAAACGAGCGGCATAAACATCGTAAATATTATGGTATCGATTCGAGCCTGACGCCAATTCAGCAAATTCTACATCGAACAATTTGCAGTACGTCTTCACTTGGAAAACGTACTGCAAATCCAGTCTTTAGTAGCTGTTGAGGCTTGCGCCTTCTGTCGATACTATGCCGTCGTAGTACGGATCACCAGCATATATCTGGTTTGACTGTCGGAACTTAGCATGGCCGTCTGCATATGCGAGGTTTGTGCCCATCTGGTGGCGACGAATTCCAGGATTATTGAAATTTGCTCTCCATTTGGCTTGCTGGTTGGCCTTGCACCCACCTTCACGTCCCGGATCACAGCGAGAACCTCTGCCAGGTGCTGTGAGGTTTATCAATTGAGTGTAGTTGGCAGCGCGAGTGTTGTTGATCCAGTAAGGATCTAGCCCGTTTGGTCGTCCGCTGTCTGCCAGAAGGTAAGTGGCAGAGGGACTCGGTACGGAGGCGAGATTAACGGTTGCATCTTCAAATCCCCAGGTCGATTCATCACAGGGTGTAGTTAATGTGCTTCCCCCCGTGGTCATCAACAGATCGTTCATTGCATAACTTATTGGAGTAGGGATCTGGAATATATCATCACACGTGGTGGGCGTATTGCTGTACGATTCCCAGATGAAGTTCTTCCCCTGTGATGGATCTGAAGGGCAGACCAGGATCAGTCTGCTTTTTGTATACGGCAAAGTCTGCCACATCCACTGCCAGAATGCAGGGAATACGGCTGCTTTAGCATCATTATCCGCAGTACCAATGGATCCTCCATTCACAGATACTGTTGGAAAAGTCTCATCATAATCCTGAACATACATGACAATGGCAAGACCGAGCTGCTTCATATTACTGATACAAACGGTTTTTCGTGCTTGTTCACGAGCTTGCGCAAATACAGGGAACAAGATTGCTGCAAGAATTGCTATAATGGCAATTACTACGAGTAGTTCAATTAGAGTAAATCCAGATTTTCGAGTCATTTCCAATCTCCTCTATTCTACAGAACGTAAGAAAAAATCGATCTTTTTTGAAAGTGCACTATCATGCGTTTGCCCTATGGGCTAAACAACGATACTGATGATGCAGGGAGTCAAGTAATTCGAGAAATATTACCTCCTTTAGTATCTTGGCTTAAAATTAACATAAACAGTTTTCTTATATTACAAATCTGGAGTTTAGTCACTCGTAACATCTTTTCTGAAGCTAATTCGCGGGCAAATCTAGTTTTATTTGTATTCGACTATTCCACAGCGGAGTGGTTCTTCTTGGCCTTCATGGATTCTATCATGCCCTGCTTCATCTCTTCGGCCTGCTGGCGCCGCTGCTCTACAGTGGGAGGTTCTAAGCCGTGAATTTTAGGCTGAAATGGCTGCTTGACCCACAATGCGACAAGAATTCCAACGACGCCTACAACAATTATCATCGCGATGATAGGGCTTATCTGTTTTTTCATGGATACAATCTCCTGATATCAGTCGCAAACAAGAAGAATTTCTAGATTTATACCATCATAATAATCTCTATAATACATAGGTCAAAGTTAGTTCTTGAAACATCGTAATACATTCTAAGTAATTTGTCAAGAGTTTTTAAGCAGCAAGTAATAACTATGATCACGGTTTGCAGAAATAAACTTAAAACTGGTTACCAATATAGCCTATTGCAAAAGTATCAAAATAGTTGAAACAATCTTCACGCCCTCACCCCCCAACCCCCTCTCCCAAAAACAGGAGAGGGGGTGACAATGGCATCAGTTATTCAATATTATACAGGGATTTGATCTTACTACATGCGCATATCTCACGAAATAGCAGCCAGGATACCACGAATTTAAATCCCCCCTCTCCTGTTTTTGGGAGAGGGGGTCGGGGGGTGAGGGCTGAAATATGTGTTTGCACAGACTCTTGCAATTACCTCAATAATTATCATATTTTTTCACTCGTTATATAATTGGAACAATTTTACAATAGCATGCGTGAAGAAGATGTACGCATACGCAACATTTGTTTACGGCTAGCAATGTAATCATATGACGTATTCACACCTTCCCTAGCATTAGAAAAGGATTTACTATGAAACTGAGACAAGTATCCACGATAATTCTGGTTGGCACAGTTTTGGCAACCAGTCTGTTAGCTCATACTAAGCCCACTGCCCACAAGCAGCCAGAGTATAAGCAAACAAGGCATAAAATGTCCATGATGGACGATAAGATGATGGCCGGCTGCCAGGAGATGATGCAAAAGCACGAGCAGATGAAATCGCACATGAAGGCGATGGATGAAAAACTTGACAGTCTGGTGACAACGATGAACTCTGCCACGAGCAGCGATAAGGCAGATGCTACCTCTGCTGTCGTGAATGAGATGGTTGCCCAGCGCAAGATGATGAGTGAGATGAACTCCACTATGCAGGTAGGCATGATGAAGCATATGATGGAGCATATGCAGATGGGCAAAAAGTCCATGATGATGTGCCCTATGATGAAGGGAATGGGAGCTATGTAAGGCTGTTCGGGTTTGCCCGATGAACTCTAGAATAATCGTTAGGTAAAATCGAGGCTTCAGTTCGGTTGCATCGATTAGAAAGGTGGCGATATCGTTCAGGTGCGCCACCTTTTCAGCAGAAAGTAATGGAAGCAAAAATGAAACATTTTCTTTGAATGAGGGCGCTCTTGATGAACAAGTTTATAATACCGGTATTACTCACGAGCATAACGGTTCTTATTGCCGGATGTTCACAGCCTGGGAGCGTTAATAAGGTTCAAAAAAAACAACCGCACTGAGACTTCCATTACTTCCGCGCCAGAGCTCCTCCCGGATACGGGCTTCGTTTACGCCGCGAACGAGAACGGTAACTCGATCAGTGTAATTGATCTAAGCACGGGACAGGTCAGAGACATTCCAAAGCGCATTTCACCGCACAACCTCCAGGTCGCGCGCGATGGACGCTTATTGTTAGTTGTAGGTTCGGTCGTTGCCATGTCGGGGAATCAAAACCAGATGAAAATGAAAATGAATGGTGACGGCAAGATGGAGCGCGGAAGGCTTCTCATTCTTGACACCAAGACGATGGCGGTTGAGGCCGCGGGGGATATAGAGATAGGCCATCATCCTGCGCATGTCATCATTGATTCGGAGGGTAAGCGGGCCTACGTGACGCAGTCTGAAGATAACAATGTACTTGTCATAGATCTATTGCAGAAGAAAGCTGTCGGGGAGGTAAAGAGCGGCAAATTTCCACACGGTCTGCGCATGAGCCCAGACGGGCACGAAATCTATGTCGCGAATGTCGACGATAATAGCGTATCGGTGATAGACGTGTCCCAATCCAAAGAGGCTGCTCGCATACCCGTCGGCAAAGCGCCCGTACAAATAGGCTTCACACCGGATGGACATCGGGCCTATGTCTCATTGAGAGATGAGAACTGTGTGGCCGTGATAGACACGGCGCAGCGTAAAAAGATAGCCTCTATTGCTGTAGGACGAAATCCGATTCAAGTGTTCATTACACCGGACGGACATTTCGTCTATGTTGCAAATCAGGGTACGGAAACGAATCCCGACCATATCGTATCGGTAATAGATACAGCCAACAACAGCGTGGCTGCGACCATCGAGACAGGAAATGGTGCGCAGGGAGTTGTGGTCAGCGAGGACGGAAAGTATGCTTTTATCACCAATTCCTTTGCAGATACCGTATCGATTATCGATACAGCGACTCAGAAAGCGCTGCGAAACATTAAGGTCGGTAAAGGATCTAATGGAATTACGTTCAGTAGCGCAATTCACTGATCTGAACAAAGCATCTGAAGCCGCGGCTAATGGCAGCAAATGATTTGATTGATTGAAACCTGTTTGATTTCAAGTAAAAGGAGAATGAGAATGAGTGGACAGCAGCCTCAACATTCAAAATACGGTTTCAGCAAGACGGTTGATTTTCCCTACGACTAAACTGTCGAAAAGGCACGCGTTTCTCTCAAGTTAGAAGGCTTAGGCGTGCTCTGCGAGATCGACATCAAGGAGAAACTCGGTGTGGACTTCCGCCGATATGTAATTCTTGGCGCGTGCAATCCTACACTTGCATACAAGTCACTTCAGGAGGAGTTGGATATCGGTCTACTTTTGCCGTGCAATGTCATCGTTTACGAAGCCGACGATAAGTCTAAATCTGTAATCTCAGCCGTTGACGCTAAAGCGATGTTGTCTGTAGTCGGATACAACCCGAGGCTTGATGAGGTCGCCATTGAAGTCAATATGTGACTTGAGCGTGTGATCAACAGCATTTGACCGGAGAAAGTCGTTAAGACTCTGGTGGCCATGGGTTTCTTCATTGGATATTGAGCAAAATCTGCGTCAATCTGAGTAATTTGTGAGAGAAATATTTAAACTATTAATTTTCCACACACTTTACGGGAAGCCCGAAGTTGTAACATTGATCAACAGGATATTCAGGATAGCTGTATTTTATTCTGTTCATCCTGTAGACTGATGTAAATAAAGAACGCTATAATACTTGCACGGCAGTATGCTGCTTCACACAGAATTAGAATCCGTTTGGTACTGGTTATGCCAGCTTAGTACGCCATTGATAATACAATTAGTTTGACAGAGGATATCTATGAGATTCAAACCGCTATTTTCCCTTCTTCTTGCAGCCGCCATCGGCTTATCTCTCCCAAGCCTTGCCCAACAAAGCGTGACAATCGACCCGTATATGGCGGTTCTTCGAACCGATCCTAAGAGTATAGTCCCGGGCAAAGAGGCTGTTCTCGACATCTTCGTGATGGATGCAAGTTCAAATGTTCCCAGTCAAATACTTAGCATCACAGCTGAACTTTCAATGCCGACGATGTCTGGCATGGCCTTTAAGCTCCCCAAAGTGACGCCGGGGGGCAAACCCGGTCATTACAACGTCCAGCTCACTTTCCCTCAGAAAGGAGAGTACAAACTTGATATTAATATCAAGACCAACGCCAGTAAAAGCGTCCACCTTTCCTTTAAGATCATACCTGGCAGTGCCGGTGGAGGAGACATGAAAGTTAAGATGGGAATGCAAGGCATGGCAGAGACGCAGGGAATGAATGGAAAGGAGAGAGCCTATAACAGCATGCAGGATATGAAAGGAATGCAGGGAATGGAGGGCCTGCATAATATGCATGGAATGCAGATGAAAGCTAATCTCGGTAACTGGTCAGCCTATCGTGAAGGTTCAGGCACATCTTGGCAGCCGGATTCTTCGCCCATGTTCATGAAAATGCTTCCCTCACTTGGCGGATTTGAGTTCGGCACGATGGGAACCATTCAAGCGGGTTATGTCGATGCTGGCGGCAAGCGCGGCGAGAGAGGCTTTTTTAGCAACTCGATGATTATGCTCATGGGGCGCAAGAAAATAGACGGCGGCATCCTCGGGCTGCATTTTATGACTTCGCTCGATCCTATCCTCAACGGCGCACGGGGCGTACCTAATCTTTTTCAAAATGGATTCACAGTCCACGACGTTCCAGTAGGTGATCGGAAGGACCCGCATAATGTTTTTGCGGAACTCGCAGTCAGCTACAGCCACCCACTTTCCAAAAACTGGACCGGCTTCATATACGGCGGACCTGTCGGCGAACCAGCGCTTGGAAATAACATGTACTTGCACCGCACGAGCGGGCTTGAGATACCAGAAGCGCCGATCAGCCATGATTGGTTCGACGGCAGCCATATCAGTTTTGGAGTCGCGACGCTGGGGCTTGCATTTAAAAATAAGTGGAAAGTTGAAGGTTCCCTATTTAATAGCGATGAGCCGGGCGCGCACCTTTACGGTATTGGCCGAATCGCACTTAATTCGGCATCCGGCCGTGTTAGTTACAACCCGTCTCGCGATTGGTCACTTAGCTCTTCATACGGATATTTGAAATCCGACGTCAATGAACACCGCCTTACTTTTAGCGCAGCCTATAGCCATGATCTCCCCCATGGCGACAATCTTTCCCTGACAGCCTATTTCGGCCAAAACATCGTTCAAGGGACCGCCAACTCCAACGCCTGGCTTGCTGAGGCGACCTATTATCACGGAAAGAATGCGTTTTTTACCCGATTTGAACGTGTCGATAAAGACGAATTAGTAAATGTGCCTGCAGGAAACCACACAATAAATAAACTTCTATTTGGCTGCGTACATAATTTCTATAGCAAAGACCATTTCGACTATGGGGTGGGTGCTTATGCAGGCGTCTACAGCTACCCGAGATCGCTAAATGCTTCCTATGGAAATAACCCCATCACTTTCGGTGTGTTCTTCCGCATTCGCCCGAGTAAGGAGTAAATATAAGCTACTGCTGATGGGAGTTACTATTTTTCCATTGATTGGAATAGCCAATAATGAGGAAGTAGAACTTCACGGTGACTCAACATCAACACAATCACTGAGCGGTAAAGACAAAGTCTTCGGAACCAAATGCGCTTGTCGCATCAGATACAAAGGATAGCTCCATGCCGAACCAGGCGAATGCCCCGTCGGAATTCACGCAGGATATGCATCATAAACAGGAGGATAAGAGCGAGAACGATTCAGGTACGCCGCTGAATGATTCGGCGATGGACACGAGCAAACATTCGGAGCATTAGCATAGCGGAATGGCGCACGACATGAGCGACCCGGAGAATAGCGCCCTGTTGCGGACGACGCCGCGACTAATGCAAATCCTGCGCGTGCTCGCCCGACACAAGTTCCTGGGCGCCCGACGCGGCAAGAATCACTGGCCACTACCGAAAGAGGTGCGGGAAACCTTCGAGGAACTGGGGCTAACCTTTCTTAAATTCGGACAAGTGCTCGCGATGCGGCGCGACCTGCTGCCGCCCACCTACATCGATGAGCTGGTGCTGCTGCAGGATCATTTGCCAGCGATGGGCATTGACGTGGTCCGCGATACGGTCGAAGTCCAACTGGACGCCCCGTTGACGGAATTGTTCTTATCGTTTAGCGAAACGCCGATAGCCGCCGCCACCATCGCCCAGGTTCACGAGGCGACAATGCTGGACGGACGTCATGTGGCCGTGAAGGTGCAGCGGCCAGGCCTTGAAGCAACAATCTCCACGGATATCGCAGCACTGACTTTCCTGGTAGCGCTGGGAAAAAAGCTCGTGCCGAGTCTACGCGCATTCGACCTCCCTGTTGTGGTGAGTGAATTTGCCAATAGTCTGAACCGGGAAATTGATTTCAGTCGCGAAGTGCGTTCCATAATGCTCTTTCGCAAAGCGCTGGCAGATGTCCCTGATCTCTGGATTCCGAATGTCGTGGCGGAGTGTTCGAGCCGGACCGTGCTCACGCTGGAGTTTTCAGCAGGCGAATGGATAGATCACTACGCCAAGCTGCACCCGGAAGCGATGCCGCGGTCAATCAACACCTTGGTCATGCTGATGCTGCAGTGCTAAGCCGAATTGCCAAACTAGTAGAGACCGCACAGAATTCGAAGGCTCCAGGGCAGCGTATTGCCCACAAAGCTGCAGCTTATCTGGTAGTATTGGCGGTGGGAGCAGGACTAATTACGTTTGCAGCCTGGCGCTGGGATGATCATGCATCGTTTCTAACTACGCTGACCTTCGCGATCTCCGTTGTGGTGATTGCCTGCCCGGACGCACTTGGATTGGCAACTCCAACAGCGGTTGCTGTTGGAACAGGTCTCGGGGCTAAACACAATATTCTTATAAAAGACGCCGCCACTTTGGAGGGGGCATCGCGTATTACGGCGGTTGCGCTCGACTCTTAAAGACCTTTTGAACCAACATCAATTTGCAATAAGCTGAATAGAAAACGAGTCCATGTATTGAAAAAGAATCGAACTGGAACGACGATAAATTCAATAATTGCGGCGCTCTTACCTGTAATTGCACTTGGGCAAGCCCAGCAGACCCCCATATCGGAAGAACCGAGTGTATCACCCCAGATCTCACTAAGTGGAACTGGAATAGGCACCTTGGAGTACCACTCGCCTCGTATTATTTTGCCTAGCGGTGTTCGATCCAGCAGCTCTCGTATCAATCTTTCCGACTCAGCTTTGATGGTGAGTGTGTCCGAAAGGCTATATCGCAAAGGAGGAATTGGAAGTTTTGTCTTAGGAAGTATCACCACCGAGTCTGACAAATCACCAAACGGAACAGAATTTTTTCTGCATCAACTTTATCTGGACTATCAAACACAGGCATTGGAAGGATACATAGGGCAAACAGATACGGGAACACGGCTTGTAGATTTCCCTACTCTGCGAGGCGATAATCTGAACGAGTTTGTAAATGTATTGAACCCGTTCTCCAGCGGAGACAATGTGCAGGAGCACCGCTATACTAACCAGGCAACAGTTGTACTCAATCGGAACCTGAGGTCATTCCTGAAACTGCACGCGCAAAACTTAATAACCTCCTCGCAGAATAACATCGGACAGGGAGGTATAAACTCCTATGGGATCAACTACCAGTATCAGGAACTGCCATGCCTGACCATTGCTTGCAATACCGAAGATGTCGATTTGCAAGTTCTCTTTCTTATTGTTCCATTGGCAGGCAATCATCTCTGCGATACACTGGATTTGACCTTTCTCAAAATCATCTTTTTTGGCTTCAGCCACACATAGCAGAGGAGTAGCAAGATACGCCCGTTTTGGTGCAATTACATAGTCTGCCGCTCCGGTTGTAGTATCCGTATTCAGAACAGCCTCTTTCCATACTTTCAGGTTGGAGTGAAGAGGAACAATCTCCACAAATGTGCGTCAATCAGAAGCGTCTTTGCAGACTCAGAGGATTGCAGATCGAATGATGCAAATCGACGTAAAAGCTCTTTAAGAGTCTCCCCCACGGGGCGTGGGGGTGCATCAATATTCCATGAAATGAGCGTTTCTAGCCCTATCAACTGCATGGCGTCTTTTAGTGTCAGTGAAGAGAAGTTCTGTTTTTGGCTTGTTGGTTTCTTCCATCTTGCATCCATTTTTTTTCAAAACCATTTCGATGATACTATTTGAATATATTCTACCTCCAATCACCCCATCCCATACACTCTAAGCGTTACTTCGGAACCATGAGGGTAAATGGGTAGACATAGGCTTGCAACAAAACAAGAAAGCCGATAATCGCAGCCAGCATGATACTGTGGGGCAGTACGAATTTGAAGATATCTGCCTCGGTGCCTACCTGCTCCGTGGCTGCGGTTGCTACACAGATGGACTGAGCATCGATCATTTTACCCATAACACCGCCGGTCGAATTGGCTACAGTAATTAGGGTAGAATTGAGGTGAAGCTGCAGCGCCGTGATCTTCTGTAGGCTGCCAAAAAGCGCGTTACTCCCTGCATCCGTCCCCGTGAGAAAGACCCCCAACCACCCCAGAATGGCTGCGAAAAACGGATAGAGCGCTCCCGTATTCTTGAAGACTATACCCAGCGTCGCATCCAGCCCTCCATATCGCGTCACATAACCCAGCCCCAGCATGCACACAATCGTCGGGATGGGCACGAGCATCTGCTTCGTCGTCTGCTTTGCGATACGCTTTAAGGTCGGTCTATCCACCCGTAAGATCGCCAGAACAATGAGCAGAGTCACAAAAACGGATGTTCCGGGAGTGGTGATCCAGTTGAACTTGAAGATGGCGGGCTCCAGTGTCTGCTTCTCGACTACCGGCGGCATTCGCTGCACCTGTTTGTCCAGCCCAGGAATATGCAGCTCGTACATACCGCGAACCGGGCCGAGGGTACCCGCATCGATCCGCTTCTTGTTCGTCCCTACCGTGATCATAATCGCACATAGAATGATGAACGGAATCCATGCCTTCAGAGTCATTATCAGACTCATACGCTCAATTGGTGTATGAAGCGGTGCATTTGCCCTATCCACTCCCTTACCGTGGCTTTCGAATCGCCATATCACGGGAGGCTTCCAATGACGTAAGAATAAACCGGTCACCACTAGCGAAATAATACCTCCTGCGAGATCGGTGAGGGGATAGACACTCGAGTGAGCAAACAAAAACTGGCAGAGTGCAAACGAGCCGCCCGCAACCGCAATTGCTGGTAAAACCTCAATGGTCTCTCGCCAACTGCACATGCATCGCACAAGCCAGAATGGGATAATGCACGACAGAAACGGGAGCTGGTTTCCAGCCATATTACTCAGCTGCTGCGTTTCTATGCCGGTCACGCCTGAAAGAGTGAGGAGAGGAGTGCCGAATCCGCCATAAGCGACAGGGGATGTGTTCGCTATCAGGCAGAGGCAGGCTGCCATGAATGGTTCGAAGCCCAATCCGACCAGCATCGCCGCGCAGATGGCTACGGGTGTTCCGGCTCCCGCCGCGCCTTCCAGAAACGCGCCAAACGCAAATGCAATCAGTACTGCCTGAAGCCGATGATCTGCGGATAACCCAGCAACGGAGTCTTTAATGCGTTTGAACTGCCCGGTGATAACGGTGGTGTTGTAGAGAAACATGGCCGTGACGATTGCCCAGCAGATTGGAACCATCCCAAACAGTGCGCCATGCACAAAAGCGAGACCAGCCATATTCACTGGCATACGATAGACGGTAATCGCGATGATGATAGCGGTAATAGCTCCGCCGAACGCCGCTATGGGAACGGGAGAACGCTTGACAACCAGAAGATAAAATAGAACGAATATCGGCAGCGCAGCTAGGACGGTGGTGAGAAATAGTGATGAGAGCGGACTGTAGTTTTGAGTGTATATCATCCTGGGAAGGCGCCTCCGAAACGACAATGTTGAGTCGCGGTAAAGTTTCAGAGAGACGTTTGCGGTATGCGTGCTAGAATCCTGCTTTTATCCTCATCGGAGCAGTTATTTAATTGCAACAGTCTTTTCGATGAGCAGATTTCAGCCCTCACCCCCTGCCCCTCTCCCAAAAACAGGAGAGGGGGGAGAATGTCGCACGAGGTTTCCAGCTTTTATGAGATTTACCCTTATCCCCGGCCCTTCTCCCTTCATCACTCGTTCCTCGTTAGGGAAAAGGGAGCGAGTATATAATCAGTTCCACATATACGTATCGTCAAGTGCGAAGTGCACTATTTTCAGTTACTCTCCTCTCTCCCTCCGAGGCACGAGGGAATTAGGGAGAGAGGCCGGGGATAAGGGTACAACTTCCAGTGAAATTGTAAATCCCACGCCTTATTCACTCCCATCTCCTGTTTTTGGGATAGGGGGACAGGGGGTGAGGGCAAACTGAGTAAATCAGGTACACTTCGTCTATGGATCGTGCTGAATATAAGGCAGTCAGTCTGTATAGGCGAACGCTCGGAGAATCATTCGACTGTATGCCGGAAGTGTTGAAACGATTTCATGATCAACCGTTCGCCGCTGCCGCCAATGGAACTCTTCGAGTCACAAGAGGAAAAGGCGTATTGAGACGGATTGCTGCTGCTGTGATGCGTCTGCCAAAGCCCGGTGAACAGGTTCCTGTCCACCTTCACGTACACATCGGTGGAGAAACGGAACAATGGACACGCGATTTCGGTTCTCTCCGCCTGGTGACGAAACAGTGGCTGGATCGCGGATTACTGATCGGATCTGCCGGGCTAATGCGCTTCAGATTTCGCCTGACAGGGGATGAGTCGGGACTGCGTTTTGAGTTCGTTCGCTGCTGGTTCATAGGAATTCCGCTTCCGTTCATCCTGGCTCCAAAAGTAAATGCCAGCGCATCTAAATACGAAGAGAGTTGGTGGGTGCATGTATGTGTGGAGGCTCCCATTCTGGGAATGCTTACCGAATATGAAGGAAAGATGTATATAACTGGCGGAATTGGCTCAAGATGGGAAGGAGAAACGTTCGGTTCACCCTTCGAACTGCCAAACGATAGAGCCTACACCGAAACCTGCGCAGCAATTGGCACTGTGATGTGGAATTGGCGTATGCTTAATATCACTGGCGAAACAAAATACACCGACCTGATGGAAACTACACTCTACAACGGAGTGCTTGCCGGGCTTTCACTGGATGGGATGCACTATTTCTATCAGAATCCGCTTTCTGACCGAGGCGAGCATAGAATGCAAAAGTGGTTTGGCTGTGCCTGCTGCCCTCCGAACATTTCGCGTTTGCTTGCATCGCTTCCAGGGTGCTTCTATAGTACGTGCGACGAAGGAATTATAGTCCATCTCTACCCGAGTGGTAAGGCAGTTCTGCCAGTACCGGAGGGCGGTACAGTTACGCTCACTCAGCGTACAAATTACCCATGGGAGGGCGAGATTGATATCACCATTGAGGAGAATTCCAGCAATTCAATAAGCCTCTATATCCGTATTCCATCCTGGACACGGAGTGCGGGCATAGCTGTGAATGGCGTCCTGGTTGATGCTGTCGCTATATCTGGCAGCTACGCTCAACTACCTATGCCTCCCGCCGGATCAACAGTTCGACTAACACTTCCTATGGAGGTTACTAAATTAGAGTCACACCCGCATGTGCTGATGAATTGGAGCCTCGCTGCGCTCAGGCGTGGGCCGCTGATCTACTGCGTTGAGGCGGCGGACCATCCAGGTATCGATGTCTAGGACCTGCTGCTGCCTACTGATGCGAATCTCGTTCCTAAGTTCGAACCCAATCTGCTTGGTGGTGTTACCGTGTTTCGAGGTCAGGCTCTTTATCTCGACTCAAAAAAATGGGAAGGGGCTCTTTATGCACCACAACAGCCTCTAATAAAATCTGATCTACAGTCTACCGAAATTACAGCGATTCCTTATTACGCCTGGGCTAATCGAAAACCAGGCCCAATGCAGGTATGGCTGCCATCAGTGTGATGAATCTGGGATATAACGAGTGTAAGATATGATTCCCTGCAACTTTGCAACCTCCATATCCATCATCTCAATAGACACCCCTTTTGGGAGAAAGCCAGAATGAACCGTCTTGATCCCCAAACTATAGTTCAGGCTGCCGAACTCCTCCTTTATAATCGCTTTACGACAAGCGCAAATCTCGCGTTTCAAGGAATCTGTTGGGACGGTGATGCCAGTCTTGTTATTCGCGCTATTGTGACTGCACCCTCGCCGGAACTTCCCGACAGTATTATTATCAAGATCGCCCATGATAATTTCGGCGCCTATATTCCCAACAGCACAGGATCATTGCCTGCCACAATGTTGTTCAATGATTGGGCGGCTTACGAGTTTTTGAGTTCGCAATCAGAGTTTAGTGGTCTATCACCTCAATTTTATGGCGGTGATCGTGATCACGGGTTTATCATTCTTGAAGACCTGGGTGATTCGAACTCGCCTAATACTTATGACAATCTCCTGGGAAGCGATCAAGACAGAGCGTTAGAGACGCTTTTCCAACACGTATCTCAGTTGGGGCGTTTGCATGCGCATACGCAAGGCCACCAAACCAAGTACCGAACAATAAGGCAGAGTCTCGGCCCGTTACCTCTTCCTGATAAACCTTTCAAATTCCTGATAAACCTTTCAAAGGTCATTGGAAACCTGCCCGATTATCTCAATTCCCACCTGATGCAATTCGTGAAGCTGTCAAATGCTATCACGACTGTTTTGCGTCGATCGGTATCACCCCGAAGCCAGGAATCGACTCAGAAATAGAGGAGATAATCCAGACTGTGGAAGTAGATCCTGGTCCATTCTTAATGCTTTGTCAGGGAGATATGGATAATGCCCGACAGTGCCACCGCAGCACAGATGGTTTGCGCCTGATCGACTTTGGTTCCGGCGGTATCCGCCACGCATTGATTGAAGGAATGCCAGGGCGCTTCAACTGGGGATGCACGCTTCGTATTCCAAAAGACATTGTTTTAGAGATGGAACGAGTCTACTTCGCTGCATGGTAGCAGAACACATCCAGTGCAGTCAGCGAGGCTATCTTTCGCCAGGGTATGGGAAATGCAAGGGGTCGGTGTCATGTATTTCATGTACTGTCACGTGTCCCGGATGCTTTGAAAGCAGATCGAATGCGAGGTATTTCAACGATCCGACAGCAAGTACTCGCATGGTTGAGAGCCTTTGTCGAGCTGACGCAAGAGATTGGCATTTATCCATGTTTAGGTACTTCAGCACAGATTCTTGAGAGGCGACTAAAACAGTTATGGCCGACCGAATGTCATGAATTGCCTTACTATCCAGCTTTTCATTAAGGAGATTTCGAATGGACGTTTAATGGGGCAATCTCGTTCAGCTTGCGGAATTCTTGATGTAATTCCAAATTGGCTAGGAATAATTTCAATTCCAACATTTATTATAAATTGAACCTGATAAAATTTTGTAATTCGCAAGGTCGCTGTGCTTAACCGACTTTTATTTGTGCCTTAATCAGAATACTACCAATCTATTTTGTCTGAGTTAGGAATTTTCTTTGAACAATATGTTGGTATCCGCGATTTACTCTTCAGAAAGGAAGGAATTGATGAAGGATGACAGCGAACAGGAGCTATTTGAGAAGGCATGATCAGGATGCCATTCGGCATTCGGGCCTCTGCAGCAGCGACTGCTCGTACTGATGCGTGGGTTTCTCCGTAAGCTGATAGGTCAGCATTCAGCGGAAGAGGATATATTGCTGGAAGGAAGCAGCAGCACTCTGGACTAAAGTGGTTGAGTCCAATCCGGTAAATGGGAAATACTGGGATCAGCTAGGGATTACTCGATATAACGCTCAGAAATACATCAGCGCAATCACGGCATACGAAAAAGTTCTCGATCTGCGTGCAGGCTATCCATTCTACCCAGCCTACAACATCGCATGTTGCGAAGCGCTGTTGGGAGAAAAGGACAAGGCGCTGAAGTGGCTGACTCGAGCAATGGAAATGGGGTTCCGTGACCTCCAAAAAGTCCAGACGGATAATGATCTCAAGTCACTTCACGGTGACGCCCGGTTTACAGAGTTAGCGGCGATCAAGGATGTGAGCCAGCTTTCGCGTGATGAAGGATGGCGTTACGATCTGTGGCTTCTTACACGAGAGGCGAAACGTATTCACTACAAGCCGCTGATACCCGGAGCAGCCCACGCAGTTGATGCCTTCGCCAAGAACTTACATGACGGAATCCCACGGTTAACCGATAACCAGATCAAGACGGGCTTTATGCACCTTATGAGCCTGTTCAGCGATGGGCACTCCGGTATTCATATCAGCGGTCCAAGTCCCGCGCTTCCTGTGCAGTTCTTCCTTTTCCAGGAGGGGCTGTTTATAACCAATGCCAGCTTGAAATATCGCGATCTTTCAGGCTCTCAGGTGCTGCGGATCGGGTCGCACTCCATTACCGAGGTACTGGCTTCACTGGAACCGGTAATCAGTCGGGACAACAGTATGTGGCCAACTCTCATCGGCCCAAATCTGCTGCGTGATCTTCAGGTTCTCAATGGCCTGGGATTGATTCCTGATGGTAATAAAATCAATTTAACAATTCGTGACCTCAAGGGCGTGGAAACAGATGTAACTATACAAGCTGAGACTGGTGAGTCATGTGACAACTGGATCACGGCGCGAAATGTTACGCCGGGACCCGAACCGCTCTATCTTAAAAATAGGAAAGCTCTCTACTGGTTTGAATACCTGCCTTAATCGAGAACAGTCTATTTCCAGTACAATGGTGTCCAGAACGATCCTAAGGAGTCTTTTGAGAAATTCTGCAGCCGTCTGTTCACTTACATCAATGAGAACGATGTTGCCCGTCTCATAATCGATATGAGGTGGAATGGTGGCGGCAATAACTTCTTGAATGCGCCGCTCATTCACGGACTGATCCGCTTCGATAAGATTAACCAGCAGGGAATACTCTTCGTGATAATTGGCCGAAGTACATTCTCGGCTGCCATGTGCGCTGTTACCCAGATCGAGCGAAATACCAGCGCAATTTTTGTAGGAGAGCCGACAGGTTCACGCCCAAATTTTGTTGGTGAGTCGATTCCTGTAATCTTGCCATATAGTAAAATGCGAGCCACCATTTCGGATCTCTACTGGCAAAATTCCGTCGCGATGGACTATCGTAACTGGATTGCGCCGGAGCTCTATGCGCCTCCAACCTTCGCTCTCTTCCGCGCGAAACGTGATCCGGCGATGGAGGCTATCGCCGACTACATTCCCACAAATCATAAGTTGGATTCTCCATGAGTGACCTTTAGCTCAAACATTCTCGTAGTTGACATGACCTGTTTTGTGAAAATTTAATGAAACTATGCCTGTTTGGGGATACCAGAAAGTAATTTACATAGTTGTCCTTATTTTCTATTTATCGATTGCTCAGCATGTATGTGATATACTCATTTTAGTATGATCAACATAAAACACAACACCCCAGCTCTCGTATTAGCCCCGATGGACGGGGTGACGGATGCTCCCATGCGCGCAGTGCAAGGGGAATCGGGGGCGTTCACATTTGCTGTCTCTGAGTTTCTCAGGGTTAGTGTCGAGGCTTTGCCGAAGAAAACTTTTCACAAATATGTGCCTGAGCTGCTTTCGGATGGACTGACGCTAAGCGGGCTTCCAGTGCAGGTGCAGCTTCTCGGAGGTGATTCTGGCAGGATGGCTCAATCGGCTTTCGCGGCGTTCGAAGCAGGTGCAAAAGCAATCGACATCAACTTTGGCTGTCCGGCGCCGACCGTGAACCGGCATGATGGCGGAGCGACACTTCTTAAATATCCTGAGCGCATTCGCGAAATTGTGCGAGCAGTTCGAAACGCAGTGCCAATAGATATTCCGGTCTCTGCGAAGCTGCGATTGGGGTGGGATACGCTGGATGCTATCTACGAAAACGCGGATATGGCTGCAGAGGGTGGGGCATCCTGGCTGACTATTCATGGCAGAACGCGCGCGCAGGGTTATGCTCCGCCAGCCTATTGGAACCCAATCGGTCAGGTGAGAGCGCGGGTGGGGATTCCTGTGACAGCTAACGGTGATATCTGGAACATTGAGGAGTTTCGCAGGTGCCAAGAAGAGACGGGATGCATCCATTTTATGCTTGGACGAGGCGCCTTGGCAAATCCGCTTCTTTCACGGCAGGTGGCAAGTGAGTTGGGACTGCTCCCAGCTGTGGACAGGTTGAAAACGGATGCGCCGTTTGACTGGATTCCACTATTGGAGCGGCTGGTGGAGTATACGCACATCTTTTCGGAAAATGCATCTTACCAGACTGTTCGACGAATTAAGCAGTGGCTAAGCATGGCAAGCAAATTTGGTGATTTCAAAGATTTCGATTCGGTGAAGAGAGCCCTATCCACCGAAGAAATATTCGAGACATTAGCGAATATTCGAAATGGCTCAACTACCTCTTCATCACCGGTCATTCTCACTGATTCACTTGTTTCTAGTTAGAGGAATGAATGACTAAGAGTTCTGCTGCCCTCTCAATCTCTTCCAGGGTGCGTATCAAAACTGGCAGCATTATCTTGTCTTTGTCTCGCCCGGTCTCCTGTTTGGTCAGAATCAGTGTTGCCAGATCGCGTATAC
Source organism: Chthonomonadaceae bacterium (assembly GCA_025352825.1). Lineage (GTDB taxonomy): Bacteria > Armatimonadota > Chthonomonadetes > Chthonomonadales > Chthonomonadaceae > JANXSG01. Next base: position 26,170 of record JANXSG010000060.1, read on the forward strand.
GAACCCAAGTTGTCTCATCCAATTCCAGCTTGACGGTATGGGGAAGCAGGCTCATGTAGTCCCGACCACCGGTGATTGCTCCCAAAACATCCAGCGGCCCTGCCGAAGTGTTCAACAAGTGATGTCCGTTAGTTGTCATTCGAGCTGCTTCCGGAATGAGACGCCTATGTGGATGTTTTCGGTAGTAAGCTCCCAGTTCATCCAGCGCTAGCTGCAGCTTCTCCAGATTGGCAGGGTCACGTGAAGGAACGATGTCGAGATCGTACGTCTGCACGGGTGCACCATGCAGGACGGCACACAGTCCTCCCACGATTATAAAGGCAGTTTCGTGCAATGCAAGCACTCTCAGTATCTTCTCAAAGTCAAACTCGTCTGGAGGCATTTTGCAATCTTCGTGCAGAATTCGCGTATCGTTGGGCCGTTCGTAGGCGGCTGAGGGGCGAGAGCGAGATCATCCAGCGGATCAATGTTAGATCAACTCCATCATCGCTGTAGATCGGAGGATCTTCTCTGAACTCGCCGATCATACCATCCTGTTCTGGGTGAGTGTGCTCGGACGGATGCGCCTCTATCTTTGATATGAACTGTGTCATTTTTGCTCCAGATTGCTCGTATGTCTTGAGTGTCTGGCAGATATCCAAAAACTTCCACGAGATAAAAGATATTGTACCATGCACTCGTTCTACATCAGGAGGATATGTGATTAGAGCAGTAGATATTCAGATTGTAATGAGGCGATGGCTGCAAGAATAGTTCATACTGAAACGCTGGCTTAGCCTTGACGACTGACCATTTCGGCGACCCATGTAGGTACGAAAGGCGATGCGCAGCCTTTTGATGTTGGGTAATCTCGAAATACTCCGAGTTTTTCACCGATAGCGATGGCCCGTTCCCGATGTGCTGGGAAGTGAATGCCAATCTCCCCCAAGACAGAAGTTCATTGTCCACTGCACTATCGGCGGTGCATGACCAATCTCACTCTCAATTCGATCCAGGAGGGCGTTGAGTTCCAATCCTTCGGGAGATTTCACAACCCGTTCTGTGGTTAAGCTACAGCCGGCTCGACTGGTCATAACATCGCGTGTTGCCATCCATTTTTGGCGGAGCTGCTCCTTCTCGGGATGGAGCATTACCACATATGTATTCAGCCAGTCGGCCAACTGGGAATAGATGACGGAACTTACCATCTTATCCAGATCAACTGCTTTTATTTCCTTCGGCCGCATTAATAACGTCGAGAGAAGCAATGCGTCAGCATTCCCCGTCTGCCACAGCGCTAGCGCCAGATCAGGATTGATCTTTATTTTCTTTGCCAATGTATGCAGGTCGCCCAGTTTGACGCCAAACTGATTATCACCTGCACCATTCCTGGCATTCAGTTCACAAACTTTTTTATTGCCAAGCGACTTCAGTAGATTCATAATTTCATCAAGAGTCATATTAGCTCTAGTCTCCAGGCAAGATTCATGCCTCATCTACTAGATATTGACTTGCACCTCGATACGCGCGGTTACCTGATCGCCTTCTTCCACACCTTCCGCCTTCCGAACTATAGCCTTTATGGGCAGGACGTAAAGTCCATCTTTGTGAAACATCGCGGTGGTGAATTTTGTGCTGCCAATCTGAGCTTCTACCGGAATCATCCCCCAGCCGTATGTAATGAGATGCACCATGGCCTTTAACTCGCTCGACTGCGTCTCAGGAACGGTCAAAAAATGAAATGGGGCCGGCGCTCTCCAATACCAAACCGCCCCTCAGATACGCCATAGAGTTCCTTCCAATCGTCGTAGACGGCGTCTGCATCATTATCCCACACACGCAGAAAAGCGTTGCAGCTCAACGCGCTCCACTGCCTCCGCTCCTGGTCTCCGGCCTCCGATTCGTTCAGGCCGAACAGCAGAGTCAGGCCATTGGCGATCAGGGCGTCTTCAGTGATCCCCTTCTCGGAGGCGAGCCGTTCCAGATGTCGTGCATCGGCATCCGAGAAATGTACTCGTTTTTCTACAGTCTAAGCCATGATATTCCTCCAGGAAACAGTACTGCCTGAATCATACCCTCGGTAGTCCACAGATCACAAGCGAAGTGTAAATTCAAGCATTCTGGGTCTTATATTAGTCGGTAGACAATGAGTGTGGTAACCGAATTTTTTCTTCGCCGTGGTCATCACCTCAATCGACTTGGTGTGCGTTGTGCTATACCCTAGAAATTGCTCATCGTCTGCACTTTCTTTCAAATACTCTACTTTAAAACCCACGATCTGAGCCTCTAACATCCCACAACGCTCTTATTCGAACAGCATTTCTCTCCGCTCCGCCATCTGAGTAATCGGCAGATCCAGCAGTCCCTGGCCTATCACGATAAAGCTGGTTCGTCTTATGGTTTGAAATACCGGCGATATATACATACCTTTTTACAATTACCTCTAAGATTTATATCTTACCTCTATTCTGCGCCAAAATCCACTGAAATGAAGATTATCAACCGATGTGATACTGGTTAATTGAAAGATTCTCACTGATTACAGTTGTTAAAAGCGTTCGAGCGTAAGGATGGTTATGGTAAACTATATACCGTCGTAACAACTGTAATGAAATGTGTTGATATTCGGAGCAATAAAAAGTGCCAACCGCCGCATTTACAACTTTGGGATGTAAAGTGAATCAGTACGAAACCCAGCGCATACTCGATGATTTTGAGGAGCGCGGTTTTGCTATCACTGAATTCAATACTCCTGCGGATATCTATGTAATTAACACCTGCTCAGTAACTCAGGCGGCGGAGCGGAAATCGCGTTACATGGTTCGCAAAGTGGCACGCCAAAATCCGGATGCAATTGTAGTTATGACGGGCTGCTACGGCGAAATGGCGAAGATAAAAGGCGAAGAAGTGGAAGATGCAGCGCTTGTGGTACCGAATCACCTTAAGCTCCAGACTCTCCAACAAGTACTCACAGCCTATCCCAATCTGGTACATCTTCTGGATTCGGCTCCACGAGTGCAATCCGAGCGCCCATTTGTTCGCAGAACACGCGCCACGATCAAGGTTCAGGATGGCTGCAATGTCTTCTGTTCGTTCTGCTCGATACCCTATACGCGCAAGGTGATGTTCTCCCGGCCGCTCGATGAAATCGTATCTGAAGCAGAAGCGAAGGCCGCACAGGGTTACAAAGAGCTGGTAGTGACAGGCGTTCTCGTAGGCGCCTACGGGAGAGACAATGTTGATTTTCGTCGCGGGTCTGCAAAGGAATCGCTGCGAGTCATAAATCAACAAGAGCCGGATTTAGCCGATGTATTGATAAGGCTTACGCAGGTGCCAGGAATCGAGCGTGTTCGGCTTTCTTCAATCGAACCCACCCAGGTGACGGATCGACTACTGAATGCATTCGCGAATGAACAGAAACTCTGCAGGCATCTGCATATTCCGCTTCAGAGTGGTGATTCAGAAGTTCTTGCCGCGATGAACAGGCCGTATGATCAGGAGTTCTACCTGGATCGCTGCCGAGCCGCCTACGACCGAATTCCCGATCTGGCCATTACCAGCGATATCATGGTTGGGTTCCCAGGCGAGGATCGGGCAGCATTCGAGAGCACTCTGAAAGTAGTCGATGAAGTTGGGTATGCCCGAGCGCATCTATTCCGATACTCCCCTAGACCGGGTACACCGGCAGCGGAAAGAAAAGACCAGATATCTGAACCCGAAAAAGAGGCTCGCAGTAAAGAGTTGGGTGATGCTTGCCGAGCGGCACAGCAACGATTTATTCAACAGTATCTTGGCCGCACTATGGAGGTACTCATCGAAGGCAGGGCGGCTAATAAACAACTTGAAGAAAATGTTTCTGCAGATGGCGCGAGTGGAAATGACGGGCGCATGAAAGAAAAATCTGCCAATATAGAGTCTCCTCAAGCACACTCACTGCTCCACGGATACACCAGCAACTATATCAGAGTTCAGCTTACAGGTGGTTCACATCTGCTCGGAACAGTCGTACCTGTTCGGCTGATTGAGCCAACATCTGATGGAGCTTTAGGTGAAGCGGGCGGCGCTCATTTTAGTCTGCTGGAAGCCCCGGATGATGCGGAGTTCATTCCGCTGGCGGTTTTTTCGGCTGCAATATAAGCAGCTATGAGAAGTTACTAAAGATTAGGCTTACTTTAGTTATAGACTAGATCATAGTAAAGATACCAGTTTTACTATCCGATAATCCTCCATCTATGGAACCGTTTGCCATACAATGTGGAGGATAAAAAAGTGAATTTTGAAACATTCAATCGTTTGAAATCAACTATTTCAGGAGCAGTTAAACTCTCTTGTGTTCTAGGGATGGCAGCACTGCCACTCATGGGATGTGGAAACGGGGCATCCAATGTCGTATCTTCTGTGACTCGTGCGGCGATCACAGGTCAGGTAAACGCGCCGCAGAGTCTGACGAGAGCTGCTCATAAGCTTTCTCGAGCCGCCGACCCCATTGTTCCCGTTCCTGGCGCAACAGTAACTCTGATCGAATTGGATACTCCAGATCCATCTGGGCATAACACCTCTGGTAATCCAGTATTAACCACTCAAACTGATAATCAGGGAAACTACTCTTTCGGAGCGGCAACTGCAGGCAAGAACTACAAGATTGAAGCCAAGAAATCAGTTTCGGGGGGTACGCTTATTCTGAGTGCAATTATCACCCCGCCACCGGTCACAGGTGGCGGTGCTCCTCCTCCTCCACGCAATCTGGACGCGGATACAACTGTCGCAGCAGCCTTTGCGGAAGATCTGCACAAATCATTGAAGAGCGTAGATACAGACGGAGGCAGTTCAAATCTACAGGCTATCGCAGCGGAGCTTGAGAAAAAACGTAAAGCGGACAACGCACCGCCACCAGACCTCACTGATCCGACGGCTGTTACAGCAGCAGTTGTTACTCTCAAGCAGTCTGTCGCCCCTGTAGGGTCGTATTCCGGAACAGCAACTGGTACTGGTGGAGATGGCTCTGTGGCAAAAACCATGCAGCTGGCAGCGCTCATTGGGCATGATGGCAAGTTTTTCGTGATGGCTTTCAGCCAGGATAAAGGAAACTCAAATAATACTGGAACTGGCTCGAATGGTGGAAATGGAAACGGCCAGAATGGCGATAACGGAACCGGTCAGAATGGTGGTAGCGGAACCGGAAATGGTGGAACTGGTGACGGGAATGGTACAAGCACCGGACAGACCGGAGGAACTGGTAACGGAACTGGAAATGGCAATGGGAATGGAAACGGGAATGGAAACGGAAACGGAAACGGTAATAACGGACATCACGACGATTTCGCGATTGGAACGATAGACGCAAATGGCGTGCTGAACGCAGCGACTAAAGGTGGAGACGTTATCATTCAAGGGCTCTTCACCGGTACCATTGGAGTTGGAACCTGGAAAAAATCTGATGGCACCGAAAAAGGCGTGTGGTCTCTTAAGCAGCAGACATCTCAATTTGGTGGACTATTTGCTGGAAAGTATACCGATAACACATCTGTTAAGGGAGATTTTGCTCTTCTTGTAAATGATGACGGCACGGTATGGATAAACTCTGGTGACAGAGGGAATGATCATTCCGGCGCTGCGGGGCAGGGCACTATTGATGCAAATGGCATCATCTCGTTCAGCCTCTCCGCAGGAGGCGGTGGCACAGTTTCCGGTACTGGGCATATTACCACCACGACTAACGTTGTGGAAGGCACATGGACGGACACTTCGGGCGGATCTGGTACATTTCGAGGCTCTAGAGCGCAGCCAGATACATCAATCCAAAACTA
>JANXSG010000066.1 GCA_025352825.1 Chthonomonadaceae bacterium
CATGGATGCACCAGGGATGATCCTACGCCACCTCTACTCGAACCAATGTGGAATTGAAACAGCGTTCGACTTCCTTCTCGACATTTTTGCAAGCATCCCTCTACTCGAACCAATGTGGAATTGAAACTACATGATATCAGGAGTATCTAGGCGCGGTATGCATCCTCTACTCGAACCAATGTGGAATTGAAACGATCACTGCTAACGTCGTTGATGGGCTGAAATTTTACTTCGGAAATTCAATTTATCATACGATGTTCTTCAAAGAGATGTACGAAGATTTTAAAATATAAAAAGAACACGTGTCAAGAAAATATCTTTTTAACATTTTCATAATAACTTTACTTTAGAGGTAAATGCAAAAGCCCTGTGTGCCATTAAAAAGGATTCAGCTTAAGATGCTCCTGCTATTAAGAGGACTGTACGGAACTCGGGCATGTGGCTATCATCGATGCCAACAAACGCCGAGGAGATCCCGTCCCGATGGAAAAAGATCGTAAAAGGCGATACAGCCAGCGGACTAAAGCGGAACGGGGCAATAGCAGTCTCAAAGTTCAGTACTGTTTCAGTCATTTAAAAGTACGTGGCCGTGCAAAAGTGCAACTGCATCTGATGTCTGGGGTGATGTCCCTGTTCGCGGATCGATTGCAGCATGTCTTCAAAACTTGAGCGTGAAAATTACCGAAAACTTCAAGGAGGAGTGATAAATGGATGCTATAATCGTCCGAAAAGTACGCGCACGCCTCCAAAAACGCAAAAAGTGCAATTTTTGATAAACGGGAGCGATAAAAGCTCTTAAAAACTGACTCTTCCAAGAAATTCAGCTCTTTTCACTAGAACTGGAGTGGAAATTTCCCAGCTGTTGCACAAGGCTCTATTAAGCATGAAATATTATGATTGTGATAAATTGTGTTAAATTTCGGATATGTACATTTTCTTTCCATAATGAAGAAATACCAGTAATAGTATTGTGCACGGATGCATGCTTCATAGTAGTGCCATAGTATGGTAAACTGGAAACGAATTTAAGTAGGAGTGAGTAAGTACTGGTGAATACATTCCCATCTATAGATACGAAAGCGATGTATTAGAGATCAAATCTGAAGCGAAAATGCCAATTTCCACATCGTCCGGCAGACATTTTGTTTATCTTGATGGCTTGCGTGGCCTTACTGCACTCTATGTAGTATTTCATCACGCATTTGCGGATTTTCGTCTACATCCAACCGGAAAAGTGATTCCATCCTGGCTTCACCGACTTGTAGAATTCACCAGCTTCGGTCAGGCAGCCGTCTGTATTTTTATCGTGCTATCCGGCTATTGCCTCATGATGCCATTGGTGCAGGCAAAGACCACCTATCTACGAGGCGGCGTATTTCAATATATTTTGAGGCGTGCCAGGCGTATTCTTCCAGTCTACTACGGAGCAATGGTGGTTTCACTTCTGCTGATTGCGCTGATACCCGGGATGACCAGAATTTCGAACACATTGTGGGACGATTCGCTACCAGCTTTTAGCTCGGTAAGCATATTCAGCCATCTTCTGCTCATTCACAATTTCAACTACTTCTGGATGCATAAAATAGATTATCCTATGTGGAGTGTCGCCACAGAATGGCAGATATATTTTGTGTTTGCTCTGGTTCTGCTTCCAGTTTGGCGGCGATTCGGACTGGCAGCTTCGGTAATCACTGCGATGGTAATTGGGCTTATTCCGCACTGGGTATCCAATGGCACCGTCGATATGGCGTGTTTTGAGTTTGTAGGGCTGTTCGCACTTGGAATGGCGGGGGCTGTCATAAGCTTCTCGACTGAACCAATACAGAATCGGATTCGGGATCAAATTCCCTGGGGTTCCCTTTCGGTGGTTTTCCTGCTGGCGGCCTATTTTGGAAAATTTCGAGCCCGTCGAGAATGGATATACCAGGTGATAGGCAACGTCGATTTAGGGTTTGCTGCTGCCTGCCTGCTAATATTCTGCACAAAAGCCCTCTTAGATTCGGAGTTGAAGAAGCTCCCGGTGGTGGTACGATTTCTGAAATCGAAAATTTATGTATTTCTGGGAACTTTTTCCTACAGTCTCTACCTTATTCATGCCCCGGCGCTGGCTCTCGTGGGGATTGGCATCCGGCAGCTGAATCTATCTTCCACTGGTTCAGCCGCAGTCCTGCTGATTGCAGCTATTCCCTTCACTTTAATAGCTGCATATCTGTTCTATCTGGTGTTTGAAAAGCCATTTCTTGTGCGCGGAAAAAGCAAAATACCAATGTTATAAGATGCTGCACGCACTGATACATTATCGGGTATAATGCTATCCAATATGTCCACTCCAGAAACTCCATCAGCAGATAGTTCTGCTACGGGTTCGGCCAGGCAGTCCACCCAGCGCCGCGTGATCGGCGCAACTGGATTGATGATGGCTGGCATCCTCCTCAGCAGACTTCTTGGCCTCTTCCGCGAACGTGTTATCGCCCAGCATTTTGGTCAGGGATTCAAAACAGACGTCTACACAGGCGCATTTACCATTCCTGATCTTCTCTTCTTCCTCATCGCCGGAGGCGCTCTATCGAGTGCATTTATACCCGTATTCAGTGAATACATCGCCACCAACAGAGAAAAAGAGGCCTGGAGAATATTCAGTGCAGTCGCCTCTGTCATGACATTGATCGTGGTGATATTAATTATTATCGGGGAGATATTTACCTGGCCGTTAGTGAACTTGACAAATCCTGGTTATGCAGCCATACCAGGAAAGATTGAAGCCACAGTTCGGCTAACGCGAATTCTTTTGCCAGCTCAGGTATGTTTCTTTCTGGGCGGTTTAATGATGGGCACTCTCACAGCGCGAAACCTCTTTGCGGGGCAGGCATTCGGCCCTGTCATCTACAATCTCGGCATCATATTCGGTGGGGAGTTCCTCGTACGCTACTACGATGTTGCCGGACTATGCTATGGCGCTGTCGCAGGGGCGATAGCTGGGAATTTGATTCTTCAGTGGGTACTTGTTCGGCGTTCGGGAGGTTACTTCGTAACAAAAGGGCTGCGCAGGCATCTTCGGCATCCTGGAGTCATTCAGGTTTGGAAACTGATGCTTCCCGTAATTTTGGGGCTCTCCCTTCCGCAAGTGAGTATGATTATAGGTAAGGGATTCGCTTCCAGCCTTGGCGACGGAGCTCAATCGGCGATGAGGAATGCAAACATTCTGATGCAGGTGCCACTCGGAGTATTTGCTCAGGCGACCGCCATCGCGATCTTTCCCACGATGGCTGCCCAGGCAGCGCGTAAGGAGATGGTGGAACTCAAACACAGCTTGAGCTTTGGTATTAGATCGATACTTTTCATGACGATTCCCGCATCCGCGTTGATGATCGTCCTCTCCCTCCCTATCGTTCAGCTGATACTACAGGCAGGTAAATTCCATACGATCGATGCGCAGATGACAGCGAATGTACTCTGCTATTTCGCGGTAGGGATTTTCGCCTGGTCTGCGCACAGCATTATCACTCGTGGATTTTACGCGCTCCAGGATTCTCGAACCCCTGTGATTGTGGGTACCGCAGTCACTCTAATGTTTATCCCACTCAACTGGCCGCTTAGAGCCTGGCTGCAGGTTTCTGGATTAGCCTTAGCAACCTCCATTGCAGCAACTGTGCATATGCTTACGATGCTATTCCTGCTGCGCAAACGTCTGAAGGGTATCGACGGAGACAGACTTCTCATTTCGGTGACTAAAATACTGATGGCCACCGGAGTAGCCGTGATCGTCTGTTTGGAATTGCGAAACGGTTTGCAGAATCATTTTGCAGGCAGCCATCTCCTAACAAGCCTTGGAGCGGTGAACGTTACCCGTGAATCGGCTGCAATACTTCTTCTTTGTCTCGTCACAAGTACTGCCTGTTACCTCTGTATGGCCTTTTTGCTTCGTATGGACGAAGTTCAACTACTTCGCAAATTAGCACGAAAATAATATGCTATTTGAACTCGGATTAAATGGATTAGATAATTTACTGTGAATGAGTAATCGGAACTATCACAGCAAATCATCTAATCCATTTAGCCCGAGTTCAGAAATTTCTAATATTCGCTATTGCACAAATCCTCATTGTCGACTATAATGATAAGTGAAAGTAGAATGACAATATTTCTTATATCACTTTTCCCAAGAGGGAATTCGTGACCTCCCTAATGATCATCTGTGCTCGCTTCTGCGTTTTTTTCTGGAAAGGAACAGTACGTGAAACTACGATCACTGTTGAATTGTGCTCCCGTTTTTTGCTCTGTCATCTCACTCGCCCAAACTCACCTGCCCGTTAACTCAACTCTACCATTGTACAAAGCGAAATTAGCAGCAGGTTACGGGAGATTGCCGCTTCAGTTCGAGGCAAACATGGGGCAGACCGATACACATGTCCGTTTCATGGCAAAAGCTGGCGGCGGAACTCTGTTCCTCACCGACACCGAGGCAGTTCTTACCCTTCCAATCCAGAACGTGAACAAAGAAATTTCTCTAAAACCATTGGACATGATGCGATCAATTGAGAAACAGAAACCATCTCCCACGAAATTTACCGTACTACGCATGAAACTGACCGGCGCAAGCAAGATGGTTCAAGTTTCAGGTGTAAATAAACTGCCAGGTATCGTGAACTACTTCCGAGGCAATGATCCCAGGAAGTGGCATTCGAACATTCCGACCTATCGGAAAACCAAGTTCGTGGGGGTCTACAAAGGTGTGGACATGGTCTACTATGGCTCTCAGGATGGGAAGCTGGAGTACGACTTCGTAGTGAAACCGGGAGCCAATCCGAAACAGATCAAACTGGCTTTCTCCGGTGCAACAAAAGCCAGAGTAACCAGGGATGGGGATTTAGCGTTGAAGACTGAGGCTGGAGAGGTCGTTTGGCATAAGCCAGTAACATATCAATTGGTGAAATGCAAACGAGAGAAGATTGAATGTACATATAAACTGGAATTTGGTGACGGGAAACCTTCAGTTGAATTTGCTGTCGCCAGTTACGATAAGAGCCAGCCGCTCGTTATCGATCCTGCCATACAATTCAGTACATATGTCGGAGGCTCAGAGGATGATACTAGTTCCTGTATCACAGTGGATAGCAATGGAAGTGCCTATATTACGGGAACTACCAATTCCGTTAACTTTCCTACCACCGCAGGAGCTTTCCAAACAGTATTTAGTCGGATATACCCGTCCACCGTCATTGGCTTTGTTACGAAGTTAAGCGCAGATGGTTCCTCTATCGTCTATTCGACCTATCTTGGAGGTTCAACTGGCGATGAGGCTGTCAGCATAGCTGTGGATAGCCAGGGAAATGCCTATGTTACAGGAGTTGCCGTTTCCACGGATTTCCCCACTACAGCTGGAGCTTTGCAAACAGTGTCAAATGGAAATTCTCTTGCTTTTATAACAAAGCTTAATGCCAATGGTTCCTCACTTATCTACTCGACCTATATCGGGGGTGATGGTGATGCTATTGGTATTGGCATTGCAATAGACAGCATTGGATACGCATACATTACGGGTTATACAGATTCCAATAAATTTCCCACTACTCCGGGCGCTTTCCAGAGAGCAAAATCACCAACTGCGAGAACTGCTTATGTTTTAAAACTCAGCACGAATGGTACCTCACTAATCTACTCGACATTTATCGGAGGTTCAGATGCTGATCTGGGATATTACATCGCGCTCGACAGATTTGGAAATGCATATATTACAGGAGTGATAAGTTCTCCAGACTTTCCCATTACTCCCGGAGCAGCTCAGGTGAAAATTGGTGGTTTCTGGGATGCCTTTGTTACGAAACTCAATGCGGATGGTACTGGACTCATCTACTCGACCTATATCGGCGGCACATCCAAGGACGAAGCCGGGGGCATCGCTGTGGATAGTAGTGGTAATGCATATATTATCGGGACTACAAATTCCCCGGATTTCCCCACTACCGTGGGTGTTATACAGCCTGTATACAGCGCTGGTACTGATGCCTTTGTAACAAAAGTAAGCGCAGATGGTTCCTCCTTTGTATACTCAACTTACCTCGGGGGGATAAGCGATGAAACTGGAAATGGTATAGCTGTAGATATCGGTGGAAACGCATTTGTTACGGGTTCTACCAGATCCACGGAGTTCCCAACTACCTCAGATGCCTACCAGACAGCAATCGGTGGATACATCGATGCGTTTATTACGAAGTTGAGTGCGAACGGTTCCTCACTCCTCTACTCGACCTATTTCGGCGGCACGGGAGGTGATTTTAGCTATGGCATCGTTTTGGATAAAAGTGGTAGCGTTTATGTTACGGGAATTACAAGTTCTCTGGATTTTTATACAACAGTGGATGCATTTCAAACATCATTTTCCGGCGGATATCATGGGGATGCCTTTGTTTCAAAATTCAATTTCACCTATAATTTATATCTACCCCACCTTGAAGTATATGCTAGTAAATCTATGATCGAGCAAAATATAAATGTGACTGCTCGAATCACTGGTTTGAATGGAGTGGCGTTATCAGGAAAGACACTAATTTTCAGTGTGAATGGAAATATTATTGGAAAAGCGATTACTAACGCAAACGGAGTTGCGACATTGGTTTACTTTATTCCACAAGCCCTAGGTTTGGGTGATAAACCTATTAAAGTTACTTTCGATGGGGATTTGAAATACTATAATCGATCTGAAAGTTCAAGATTGACTGTACTTCCAATTGCTGATAGCATTGGATTGGGTCAAATAAATGCAAAAGCTGGAACCGTGATGTATGCAGGTGCAAGGCTGGTAACTTGGAATGGAGTTGCAATAACAGGCCGAACAATATATTTTGCAATCGATGGAGCGACTATCGGGTCAGCTATCACAGATGCAAATGGAGGATCTCGGTATTATTATAAAATCCCACAGGAAACAAAATCTGGCAAGCATTCCTTTTCGGCTGACTTTCCAGGAGATGGAACCTACGATCAAGCTTTAAAGCAAGTCACACTTACAATTGCATCATCAAATACATCTGTCTCGGTCTATAACCAGTCAGGCTATCCTGGTCAAAGCAGGAATTTGCAATGCCGGCTATTGAATGATTCCGGACATGTTGCATCCCGTAGAATTGTTACTTACAGTTTGAATGGAATGGTAATCGGTACTTCACGCACCAACATCTTGGGTTATGGCAATTTAGCCTACACAATTCCAGATAATCTTGAGGCTGGCCCACAGACACTCACTATCAGTTTTGCTGGGGATGATGTCTACAATGGATGCTCAGGAACAGGCTCACTGACCATCAGCAAGGCTAACACCAGTCTTTATATGGTGGATACTACTATCAACAGTGAACAATCTCTGCGGCTGCCTGTTCGCTTGATAGGGGCATCTGGGAACTATATCGTTGGCAGAGCAGTCTCGTTGACAGTCAACGGAATTTCGGCTGGAACCGCTGTCACCCAATCCAATGGAAATGCCGCGTTTACCTATACACTACCCACAGGAACCGGACATGGAACCTATACCATCAGCGCCTCATTCGCGGGAGACAGTGCTTATAACGCATCTACGGTTATCAAGAATCTGATAATTAAGTAGATTCGTAAAAGTAACCAGGCACTGAAGTACCTGTCTGGGAAGCCTGCGGCTAGTCGTCCTCCGGACGGAAATTCCGCCCACAGGGCGGTTGGCTGAAAGCCTTCCAGACGGGTACTTCAGTGCCCAGCAACGAAAAGCTGAGGGCTGACAAGGGAGTTAAGGCAGTATTTGCAGGTATTTATACTAATGCAACATACATACTCCATGTGGAACAAAAAGGTCAGGATGCTCAAAAGAGCGGAAAAACTTTGAACGGTATTTGGGCTTCTGCCCGGGAGATCACACATGGCGGAGATAATTGAGATTAGTGAATACTTGAAGTCGCGCGATGAGGGATTGTTTCAATCTGGTGATGTGGCGCAGCCGGGGCACTATGTGGATATCAACAATAACTCGATAGTAACCCTATTCGAACGAGATGAACTTCCAGCAGAGATTAAAATAATGCGATTTGGGCGCCAATACCTCAGGTTTGAAGATGCAGATGACGCCCAAGATTACATCATTTTAAACAGAAATAAGCAGCGAGCCGCGTAAAACCGATATTGTTCAGATCGATCTGCCGACTGCAGTGGCGATCGGTTTTAGTTCTTCTACAAGCTGGCCAAAATGTTCGCATGTGAGTGACTGAGCCCCATCCTTAAGCGCCTGATCCGGGTGTGGATGTACTTCAATAAGAAGCCCATCAGCACCTACGGCAACAGCTGCTTTTGTCATGGCAATTACGAGGCTTCTTTTCCCTGTACCCTGACTTGGGTCGACCACAATCGGGAGATGCGATAGCTCCTTGATTGCAGGCACTGCAGAGAGATCGAGGGTATTGCGGGTGTAGGATTCGAACGTGCGGATACCTCGCTCGCAAAGCATCACATTGCGGTTGCCGCCCAGGAGCACATACTCCGCTGCCTGAAGCCACTCTTCGATCTTTGCCGACATACCACGCTTGATCATTACGGGGGTCTGAATTTTGCCCAATTCCCGAAGCAGGTCGTAGTTCTGCATGTTTCGAGTGCCGATCTGCAATATGTCGGCGTATTGGCTTACCAGCTCGATATTCCTGAGATCCATCACTTCTGTGATGACCCGCATATCCAGCTTGTCCGCAATGTCTTTCAGAATTTTGAGCGCTTCCACACCGTGCCCCTGAAACGAGTATGGCGAAGTACTCGGCTTGTAAGCTCCACCGCGCAGGATTGTGGCTCCCGCAGCTTTGCAAGCCACTGCAGATTCCCAGGTCTGCTCGTATGTCTCCACCGTGCAGGGGCCAGCCATAAGCGCGATATGGTTACCGCCGACTTTAACGCCCTTCACATCGATGACGGTGCCTTCCGGATGATACTCACGGCTGGCAAATTTGTAGGGGCGGAGGATGCCAATGACCTGCTCAACATAGGGCAGTGATTCCAGGGATTCCATATAACGGGCTTTATCCGCCTCTGGAACACCCACAGCCCCTATGACTGTGCGTTCCGTACCGTAGATGGGATGTACACCATATCCCCAGTCCACAATCCGCTGTTCAACATCTTTTATTTCAATCTCGGTGGCATGCGCCGCCATAACAACTATCATCAATTTCTCCTAACTCAAACAACAAACAGCTGGCTTATGCTAAAATCGAATATCTATTTGAGGTAACAGTTTACCTTATCGGAGGCAAACCTTGAATAATATGTTGAGATTTATCCCGCTCTCCCGGTTTTACCCAATAATAACTCTCATGGTTGCAGCGCTGATATGTTCTCATTATCAGTCAGCATGTGCTCAGACAGCAGTACGTCAACACCAAATTATGCCTCGGAACTCTAAAACCGTTCGTATGCTTTCTGTGGGGGACATACTGCTAGCTGGCCCCATGGAGAAGCTGATGAGCACGAAGGGAATGGATTTTCCTTTCAAGGCGATGAGCCCTCTATTTAAAAAATCCGACCTTGTTTTTGCTAACCTGGAGTGCTGCATTTCCGATTGTGGCGAGCCTGTCCCCAAAAAATACAATTTTAGAGCACGCCCAGAGAGAGCAGAAGTTTTATCCAGATCGGGGATCAGTATTGTTTCGATGGCTAACAATCATGCATGGGATTTTGGGCGTGCAGCGCTTCTTCAGACGAAACAACTGGTGGAAAAATCCGGAGTGATAACAGTAGGAGCGGGAGCAAACCGAACAGAGGCACATAGTCTTAGAATTGTATTACGCCGCGGAATAAGAATCGGATTTTTAGCATATCTGGGTCTTTTTCCTGCCGTGGTGCCTGAATCCGATACGGAACCCTGTCTAGCCATGGGTGATTTCGAATCGGTTCGACGTGAGGTATCTGCTGCACGTAAACTAGTCGATGTGCTGATAGTCTCTCTCCATTGCGGGATTGAGAATGCACCAAAACCTTCACCTCATCAAATCGCATTAGCCCATAGCATGATAGATTCTGGAGCAGATCTTGTCGTTGGGCATCACCCGCACGTGATACAGAGAACAGAGGTTTATCATGGTAAGACAATCTGCTACAGTCTCGGCAATTTTGCCTTTTCCACAACTGGCAGAGGGAGCGGTCAGATGCTGGAAGCGACCATGTCAAGAGGGACACCAGTCCAGGTAAAACTCATACGGCTTGATCTAAGCGGAGGGCAGCCACACATTCCCCGCTTTAATCAAAAGTGAACTCTCATCGGAATTCTGCTGAATCGACTGTTACACGAAAGAATTCACCTTCAGATTCAAATCTATCCGTCCCGAAATGCCACCCGACTCGAACTTGCGTGGGTATGGTATATCCTGCAAAAGAGCCTTCTTCTTCTACTACTCCGCCAAAATTGTCATAACAAAACACTGTTTCCTCTGGATTTCCCCAGCGCATGGTCTCAATTTCGGTAAGATGTCCATCAGAATCCTGTGTTAAGTTGAGTTCAACAGACTCTTCACACACCTTAAACTTCGCTTGTGTCTGCAATGCACTGCTGTCTTTCCAAATGACTTCTGGAGTACAGAGTGAGGAAGGCAGCCATATCGATTCCGAGGAGAAGCGGCCTGCAGCAGATCGAGTGAGGTCTGGCCCGGAACCGTTCATAATTGGAAATATTCCGCATAGTTTCCATCGCATCTCCCCTTCTCCATCGATAAGCCTGTCGGAGCCAGAAATGGGGAGTCCATGCATGTGAGTTCGCGCTTTCCATATCATTCCGCGATGCTGGCGAATCACTTGCTCCGCAGTGAATGGAAGCCAACCCTTAAGTTTGATTTCTCCGTGCATACGTAGTCGAACGGCAGTAGCAAGAGGTGTTCCAGGAGCTATTGCGTGTTCTAGATAGCGCCTGGCAGCAGGGGGAAGTGCTGATATTAGATCGGGCAGAAAAATACGAGATTCCAAAGATGCATATTCCCACAGTTCATCAATACTGATCAGACTGGTCAAAAAAATCGCTCCCAATGAGGAAATTGCAAAACCCAGGGAGATACAACTTTTTGCCCTCACCCCACCCGACCTCTCTCCCAAAAAGAGGAGAGGATGACATATAAATTATTGGTATCCTGTCTGCCGTTTCGCGAGCTTTGCGCTTATAGTAAGATCAAAAACCTATAGTCTAAATCTTTTCCGATACTCAATCTGGCAGCATTATTCGCGAAAATTAGCGTGATTCGCGGTTGATTTAAACAGGTTTGCACTTACCAGATTGAATTCAGAGCCAATACAGCAATTCGCTAATTACGGTACTATCACGTAAAGAGCAATGTAAATCTTGATAATTATCCAAAGTAGTAGTGCAGAACTGAGTACAAGCGAAAGTGGGCGGCGTTTCTGAAATTGAATGCGATTTATTCCTGGTGCATTGATCAAAGTGGACCCGATACATCCGATCAGCATGATTAGGATTGCGCGCAGCAATCCATCCATCTCAGAACTTTTTAAAATAGCAGAGGCTATCATCATTGAGCCGACACAGCCTTGAAACATTAGGCTGGCGTTGCGCAGGGGTGTTTTCCAGCCTATATATCCACCAATACCACAACCCAGCGGCCCTGTTAACATTGCTCCAATCCCATAGACATAGATCGTTCCGATCCAGCCAAATAGTCCACCGATTAGAAATCCTACGGCAGCGAGAAGCAGTGCGGATAGGATTTTTTTTAACTGTTGGCACAAATGTCTTTTCAACCTATCCGCGAGATGGTTCAGCCATCGTCTCTCTAGCTTTTCGGGAGAGTTCCGCGAGATGGCCATCGTTCGCCATCACCTGTTCTAGATGACGCATCCTTTCGGGAGTGGCAGTCTGCATGATTGTATCGGCGAAATTACGATCTAGCCAGAATCGGGAGGCTCCGCTAATGTAGTCACGCAGCTCCTGCAGCCGATCTTCGGGATATCTCTGGCAGAGATTCATCGTGAACATTCTACGCCAGCCGCCACCGCCAAAGGCCGCATGCTTTGTGTTGTGATTGAAACATACCAGATCGCCAGGCTGGGTTTCCAATGGAATAGCGGGCGTTTGTGCCCCGTTCATACCAAAATAGGTATCGCTGTGGCCAATCTTCTCCTGCAGCTCTTGAGCGTACTGATCGTTTACCAGGTGCGATCCAGGTATAACTCGCAGACAGCCTGTATCTTTCGTGAGAGGATCGAGATAATAAGCCAGCTTGATGTGCAGAATATTCCGGTGCCAGCCGTCCGAATGCCATGCGGTATCGCCGGAATAGTAGTTTCCATCACTTCCCATGTAGTTGAAGTCATGACCGAGGAGAGAGGTGGCAATTCCAAGGATTCGCGGGTCGTCGAGGAGTGTGTTAAGCCTTGGATTTTTATCTACGAACTGCACTGTGCAGGATCGTTGTGAGCCGTCGTGAGGCTTTCCATGATGAGAATTCCCTTCGGCTTCCCATACTGCGTGGTAGTCTTCGATGATCTGATCGATTCGATCTCTGAGCAGGCCGGGAAAACTGAGGTATCCAAAAGTATTGAAGAAAGATAGTTGCTGTTCGGTGAGAAGGTTTAACTGCACGGTTTTGCTCCATGAGAAAATATCTTAAGTGAATGTCCACTTTTTGCTAGCATAGAAGTTCCAAATCGCGACCAGTACTACAGCGCAACCTTTAGCAATATTCCATTGTATTTTGGATGGGTTTCCATGAATAAGAAGATGACCCGTGAATAGCAGAAAGACGATATTCATGATTAATAGATTGAGCAGAAGTCCAATGATATTTACACCAACAAACTTTAAATAAGTTTCATGATGCTTACGATCGCTGATGCTTCTAAAAGTCCATAGACTGTTCCATATATATCCATTGCTGACGGCAACGCAGAAAGAGAGTGTTTGGGCTAGTATCCAGTTCCAGTTCAATGCTCTGATAAGATATAGCTGTATACCAATATCAATTATCATGCTGCTAAAGCCAATGATGCAGAATTTAGCGAACTGCCTCACTCCACGTTTTTGCATGAACTGACCTATACTTGCCGACTGAGTCATTACATCTCCCTATTTCGTGTCTTTAATTCTGATAGTATACCTCTTGATTATCGGCGGATGTTCAGTCGACTCTTCACCAGCAAATGAGCATGTAGTTCTGATAGAATTCCATCTTGACTTTGGGAGTAAGCTGTGCCATAATATTATTAACGATGCGGGGTGGAGCAGTCCGGTAGCTCGTCGGGCTCATAACCCGAAGGTCGTCAGTTCGAGTCTGACCCCCGCTCCCACTTGAGAGTTTATCTCAAACTTCTGATCTTGTTTTTCTGAGACTGACGACAGTTCAAGGGAAAACAAGATCTTTTTCTTTTACTTCTACCCTCTTTATGAGACTAGAAAATAGTTTTTGTCTTTCCGCCTCCTTTGCTAATTCCCAGAGTTTTTCCAATCCTTGCGCACATCTGAGCTATAAAACAATAATGCATTTTTGTGTTCAACGGAAATAGTGCGGCAAATGCGGAAGTTAATCACACAGCATCTAATTGGCATAGATTGCGTTTTCCTTTTTTGAAAGCATTCAACAGTTGGAACTGATGTACAGGATGCCGTTCACCACTGCCGGCAGCCACAACGATGGAGCGTATCACAGCCAGAAACGTGACATCACTATACTCTCTCGTGGATTCGGCTTATGATGCTCCTGCTATTCATCAGGCCTGTACGGAGCTTGAGCATGTCTTCAAAACTTGAGCGTGAAAATTGCCGAAAAATTTCATGGAGGGGTAATAAATGGATGCTTTAATCGTCCGTAAAGTACTCACACGCCTCCAAAAACGCAAAAAGTGCGATTTATTTGATAGACGGGAGCGATAAAAGCTCGCGAAACCGATTCTTCCTACAAATTCAGCTCTTTTCGCTAGAACTGTAGTGAAAATGTCCCGACTTTTGCACAAGGCTCACATGATCTGGATTTCAGTGAGTTACTGGCAGCATCAAATGCATCTGGTCCCAGTGTTATGCAGGTGCGATCACAGAGCCCAATGCCTGCATCGATGGGTTCCAATGTACTGGCAGCTCTGCGTCAGTTTGAGCGTATCCTTGCTAGGGCGCGTTAATTGTTGTAAACCCAAGTCACAGTCGATCGGGCATCCTGCCACTGAGCCCTGCTCCATAAAAGATTAATATACGAGTTCAACCCGAGATGGTGTAAAATAGTAACTAGTGAAACCCGCTGCAGAGTCAGCGGGTGATGAAAGGGAATGTATTAAACGTGAACACTCGAATCAATCGCAATGTGGCGAAGATAGCCGCAGCAGCAGCCGCCATTATCATACTGGCAAATCCTGCAGGCGCGCAGACACGGCATAAAAAGGTCAAGAAGGCGCATGTCGATAGCACGAAGGCAGCAGTGCTGAATGTAGTAAGCAAGTTCGAAGCCGCATACAAGGTAAAAGATAAGAAAACCATGATCTTCGCGCTCATGGTGCCCACTAAAGAAGCCGAGGCTCTTGAAAAACGCTATCAATGGTTTCGCGGCTATGGGCCCACAGACATGCCCGGATCACGCCACCCACCCATCCTATTCGAAACGTCGAAAGGATCGTTCGTGCCGTCCAGCTACTACGTCACCACAGTCACGCCCGATGAGCCCAACACCTGGAAAGTCAATATCCATGAGCACGGCACCTACCACGAT
>JANXSG010000094.1 GCA_025352825.1 Chthonomonadaceae bacterium
AGAGCTCCTCGCAGAACTAAAAAACAGAAGACAGCAGGAAGGTCTCGCGTTAATAGCCTTGATGATAACGGATGTTGTGAGTGGGAGAAGTCATCTATTGTGCCATGGTGAGAAGTGGATACTGGCAGCGCTGCCCTTCAATAGACTAGAAGTGGGCGAATACGACCTGGAAGAGATTGTATCCAGAAAGAAACAGTTGGTGCCAGATATAGATGCGGTGTTTGATGAGTTCAGATAGATTTATCCTGTATCACTCCGCATAGTATACAAAGCGTCTTTGGCCATTTCAAGTATATCAAAACGGTTACAATTTTCTAGTGAAGTGAGTCGTTGTTTAGTGGTTTCTATTGCTGCGGAACCTTTATCGACCGCTATCCATCTGCGGGATAGTTTCTCGGCTGCCACCACTGTCGTCCCAGATCCGCAGCAGCAGTCCAGAATAAGATCACCCGGCTTGGATGAGGCAAGCATGATTCGCTCGAGTAATGAAAGTGGTTTCTGGGTAGGGTAGCCTGTTCGCTCGTGCGATGCCTGATTAATCGTATCAATATTCCAATAATCGAGAGGATAGGTACCTTTCCGCATATAGTGTCTGTAAACAAGCTCCGGTCTTTTTTGCTCCCATTCTAGCGCTACATCACGTGCTGACTCAATCGGACTGCCGACAATGCCGCGGCCCATTAGTCGGTATCTGCCCATATCATCCTCGTATTTGTACTTTGCAAGCGTCACTGGTGAATGAGGCTGAAGCACATCACTCGGATTAAAATAAAACTTGGAGGGATCTTTGGAATAAAAAAGTATGTTGTCGTGCTTGCGATTCCAACGCTTCGAAGAGTTTATTGCCTCGCGATAACACCAGGCAATATCGTTTTGAAAATTCTCCTCTCCGAATACTTCATCCATAATAGCCTTGGCATAGTGGCTGGCATGCCAATCTAGATGCAAATAGATACTTCCTTCTTCAGACAATATATCCTTTAGTAGCGTGAGAGTCTGAAACAACCATTGTAGATACGAATCCAGTCCATCCGCCCAACAGTCCGAATACGCTTCGGTACTCGAGTCTGATGAACGGTTGGCCGAATCTAGCACATTTACTCTGTTTGCACGCTGTGTTTTAGATAGTTTGGAAGATGTTCTAAATTTGCTCTGTGTAAAAAATGGCGGATCCAGATAGATAAGATTGACCATACTTCCGAACTCTGGAGTGAGAGAACTCAGAACTTGACAGCAGTCCCCAAGGATCAATCGATTGAACCAGCCTTCCAGGTCGGTATCAGTAAGCGAGTCTATAAATAGATTCGGATTGGAACACTTTGCAATTTTCTCGATTGTATTAATTTTGTAAACATTACGATCTGGCTCATAGAGATTTCCATGAACATCATATTTTCCGTTCCAGATAAGATGTGCCATAAAGTCGTGCGCCTAAAATTGTTAACAGAACTCGGAATAAACGAATTTAATAATTTCGATGATTATCATATCATGCAACATCTCCATTTTAAAAGATTACTAAAGGTAACTATTCAGTCCAATCAGATTACAGTCAGTTCCATGGGTAGGGATATCGATATACATATTTGTGCCCATTTCGAGTGAAGATAAAATAGCCGCAAAAAAGCACAAAATGCGCA
This sequence comes from Chthonomonadaceae bacterium, assembly GCA_025352825.1. Taxonomy (GTDB): domain Bacteria; phylum Armatimonadota; class Chthonomonadetes; order Chthonomonadales; family Chthonomonadaceae; genus JANXSG01. Next base: position 1,641 of record JANXSG010000094.1, read on the forward strand.
AAAAAGCAACTTCATGTATATATTTGCAAATTCATTGTGCTTAGTAATGCTAGATAGCTCTTTTGTGCTTTTTTGCGGCTAATAATTTGTCTTGTAATTTAATGAGTCTACACTACAATGATCCGAAAGAAAAGTAACGGAATATTCGATTTTGGCGAAACTTCATGCTGAATAGTAACTATTAAAGATCAATGGAAATCAAAATCGCTGTTGTTCATATTAAATCCTTTAATCCGTTAAATCCGAGTTCAAACACTGCGCATGAGCTTGCGTTTATGTTTCGATTTTGTAGACTTTAACGCCTTCGATATCTTATGCGTAGTTTTGGAATGTGGCGCTTTGTTAACAGCAGGATGACGACGAAAGATAGCCAGCGCCCCTCGCTGCGCTGTGGATCCAAACCGAGATGATATCTGCCCTACGCTGCGGATGTCCTCTGCGCCTAGCGGGCGTAACAACAGCATTTCAGTTTTACCTTCAGAGTCGAAACTTTGGCTGAGACATCCTGTCACGACCAACTCATCCCCATTTTTTGGAGGGCGCATTGAGAGTGAGGTATACTCCACATCTGGATCTTTCAATCCGGACATGAGGACTTTTACCTTCACTTTTCCATCAAGAATAAATCCATCTCTGGAATTCTCACTCACCCTTCCTGCAACGACAGCTACAGTTTTAACGGATTCCTCTTCAAGTGGAACCGCCTGTGGAATTTGACTGAGGGGCACAATATCAGTTAATTGAGCTTTTGCGTTTCCTAATATCCATTCTCCGTTTTGACTCTCGAATTTACCGCGCAATGCTACGATATCACCCGACTGAAAAGGAAGTTGTGGAGTTTCAGCAAGGTTAACCGATATGCCATGCTTTTTAGAATCCATTACGAAAAGAGTGTCCGGTGAAACATCACTGCCCCGTATAACGAGTAAATTCTCATAGCCCACCTCTCCACTATCGCTCACTTCCACGTGGTGGATAAGTAGATTCGGAAGTTCTTTGCGGAGAGTGAATGAAGAATTTCCAATTCGGATATTCGCTGTAGATACTTTTCCAGATTCAACTTGAGTTTTAATCTGGGCTTCATCTCCATTGATCGATTTTATCTGCACACTATGCGATCCAGGTTTTACCTCCACAAAGGCATAGAATCCTGTTCCGTCGGTAGTGTGTGTGACTATAGATTGCCCGGAGAAGAGCTTCACTTCTGCTCCATCTAATGGGGCAAAATTACCATCACGCACAAAGCCTTTGATAATTCCGTTCTTGGGATCGGTTTTCCACTTCATACTCGGAACAACAGCATCCTTGGGAAAAGGTGGCTTTTGGGAATATTTTGACGGTTTAGAAAGTGAATCGTAGAAGCTAGATTGATATTGCAGCTCTTGCCTTTTCCTTTTAACCCCTTTTGTGTCGGACAGGTTTGTCCCTCCGTACGAGTAAAGCATCACGCCGAATGGAAGATGCCCAGCATCACTTTTCTGTCTTGATATCCTCATAAGTTCCAAAGTGTTCGGAATGGTATTGAACCAGTTTCCCACTCCGACAGTCGCGGCACGATGGTATTGATGGTTCTTAATAAACTCACTCCAGTGCTGCTGATATCGAATATTAGGTTCAGCCTGGAAGTAAGTCATGGGGCAGGCGAGGTCTAGTATCCCCTCTTCTAGCCAGCCGCGCCAATCCTGATAGACTCGGTTCATAGCTGCCGATTTGGTGAACCACTCTTCTTCACTCTTCGGCCCATCCTGCCAGGTAATTACGGCAGCGGAAACAATCAGTTTTGGATTTACTTTGGCTGAATGTACGTAAACCTTACGTACAAGCGCCGATACCTGATCCCTTCGCCACTGTTTCCAGAGTGGATCTGCAGGATCCGGCAGTTCTCCCTCAAGGCGCTGTACATGCTGCTTACTGCCTATCTGTTTCTCAAATCTTGCGACACTCACCGGATTATAGCCCCACTCTTTACCGCCATAGCGCACAAAATCAAAATGAATTCCGTCGACGTTGTAGTGCCGTGCTACATCAAGATAGATTCGAAAAGTCCAGTCTGCTGCATCTGGATTACCTGGATCGATTTTAGTAGCCTCGTCGTCGAAGTTATTTTGCTTCGGGTTAAGCGATAGCCAGTCCGGGTGCAGGTGAACAATGTTATGCGCATTATTCGCCCCACCTCCTACAGCACATGTATTTATCCAGGCATGAACGGCTATCGGCGGATTCATGGCATGTGCTTTGCGTATAAGTGATTCCAACGCATCGAAACGCCCCGTGTCATCGGATGCCCACGGCTCGTAGCGAGAAAGATAGTAGGCGTCTCCGCGCTTTCGTACCTGAGCAAAAATTGCATTGCAGTGCGCGGTATGAAGGCGGCGAAGCAGCTGATCGATCTCTTCTGGTGATTTAAATGCAGGATTAAATCCATCTGCCCAGAACGCTCTCAGCTCTGGCCTGGAAGAGGATGCGGCAGATGAGGATTGGATGCTGTTGGAAGTAGCGATAACAAGTAGTAAAAGTGCAATGATTAATGTATTTGATTTCATATTTCTATTTTAATGATCTATAAATATTTTGTCAACGTGAAGAGGTTAATTAAAAGGTTGAAAATGAATACACCAGCATTCTATATAGTCGATGAAGCAGATTGCGAACTCGAATTCGAGTTAGGTCTGGTATTCAAAAAAGGTCGCTCAAAAACACAATGGAATCCGTATGCGATTACTATTAGTACGGGCATCCCAATCAAAAGTTCAAGTGTTAAGATTCTATCTATAGAAGTTGCCTGTCCTTGGAAAAGACGAAGCATTCCACTGAGAACAGGGCTATGTGTGAGGTAGATACTATAGGAGAATGCCCCTAACTTCATTACCCATCGAGATTCGAGAATATGAATCACGGCTGGGCGTTTATTGATCTCACTTTTTCTGATAGTCAGGGATGCACAATAAGTGATAAAACTCGCACAGATCACGCCCATGAGCATATCCGAACACCAAACTGGAATTACAATATGTTTTTTCTGTAAAATCAGCGCGAATAAAAACAGAATAACAGGAGTGAACCCAGAGCTAAATAGTTTTCGCCATATACTTTCGTGAGGTTTCGGGGTAAATATCAGAGCTGCTGCTGCCATTCCCATCGCAAAGAGTCCTGGAAACCAGGGACTGAGCCACCAGAAATTCTTCGCTGTTGGCAGTAAATAGAATGGCACTAAACCGACTGCAAGCCCTGAGAATATGGAAACTAGACTGCCAAATCTCTTCCAGATCGGAAGCAGCATCAGCGGGAACAAAAAATAGATTTGCCACTCGGTGGCGACACTCCACATCGGGGCATTTATTTTATAGACCCAATCCAATCTCAGGTTATGAATCAGAAATAGATGTGATAAGAGGATGCCAGGAGTGATTATATTAATAAATTCATCCGATGGCAGCAATCCGTTTTTCACGGAAAGGAAAATAAAAATAGTAGTTAAAATAAGTGATGCATAATATGGCGGAATAATTCGTCTGGCGCGGCGTTTGATATATTCTGAAAAATGTCCAACTGAAAGTTCATGGCTGCGCATCACTGGCATCATCAGGCAGCAGCCGGAAAGTACGATAAACTCCACAACCGCGTAGTGGCCATAGCTGCCGATAACCACAAAGATTTTCAAAATTGGAGACACAGGCTTACCGATTGCAAAGTTTGTAGCGTGTGAAATGACAACATCGAGAGCGGCCAGACCGCGCATCCCATCCAAAAAAGGAAGTCTCACATGTGGTGTTTTCTTGAAAGAAACCGGTTCTGAGCTTAGCATCTGTACAGACAAACGAAGACTCCCTGCGGAACAGGCTTCTAAGAGAATGCATGAAGTTAGAGTATAGCACCCAATAAGCTGGTTTTATACTTGGGGCTAATCGATCAAATTTTTTCTGGACAGGATTAACAGGATTAACAGGATTTACAGGATTGATGCGATCCAATTCAATGGAATGTATTTCTATCTGGAATCCTGATCCTGTATATCCTGTTAATCCTGTCCAAAAAATCTTCTTTCACTCGTTACTATTCAAAATCGTCGATGCTTGATTGAGATTGAGAACAAGATTTCCTTTTCGGCGCTAACTTTCCACATATCCAACATTAAAAAACAGCCCCTCTATTTTCAAAGTAGAGGGGCATACAAAAGTTTCAACGATTTATAAACCGGTTACAACTTGCTCTTTGCTCGTTCACGAAGAAATGCTGGAACTTCAAGATCAGTGTACACCGGCTTTTTCTTCTCTTCGCCGGGCCGTGCAGAATCTGGTTTATCCAATTCGTCCTCATGTCTTGGAGCGGATTGGTATCGTGACAGATTTCGATCATCGACAGCAGCCTCTAATGGATTATTCTGCTCAAGTCCGTTGTTTGAAGCTGGCGAATGAGATGTGAGTGAAGATTTTGGAGGATCTGCCACGACTGGTGGCAATGTGGTAATGCCCTGAGAATTTGGAATCATCGACTTGGCAGCCTGTGGAACTGCTGGCCCTTCTTGAGAACCAAATCCTGTAGCTAGCACTGTGACTCGCACTTCATCAAGCATATTCTCGTCAAGAACCCATCCAAAAATAATATTGGCGGTCTTCTGATCACATAGATCAGTAATTTGCTGGGCGGCTTCCGTATACTCATCCAGGGTGAGATCTAAGCCTGAAGTGATATTGACAAGGACTCTGGTGGCTCCTTCAATACTTGTCTCCAACAGTGGAGATGAAACTGCTCGCTGCGCCGCTTCTTCAGCTCGCCGGCCGCCTGCGCCAGTTCCGATGCCCAGAAGAGCGGCCCCTGCATTCGACATAATTGCACGCACATCCGCAAAATCGACATTGATCATTCCTGGAATGGTGATAATATCTGAGATTCCCTGCACGCCCTGTCTCAGCACATCGTCGGCGAGTTTGAAAGCCTCATTTAGTTTCATTCTGCGATTATCTGCTGAGAGCAGTTTATCATTCGGAACGATGATTATGGTATCCACTTTTTGGCGCAGGTTCGCTATACCTTCGTCAGCCAAACGCATTCTTCTCGGACCTTCAAAGCCGAAAGGTTTGGTCACTACAGCTACTGTCAGCAGCCCCATGTTTCGGGCAATTTCCGCTACCATCGGCGCTGCACCCGTGCCAGTTCCACCACCCATACCTGCTGTGATGAAAACCATATCACAGCCTTCCAGCATCTTTTTGATCTCACGTTTGCTCTCTTCAGCAGCGCTGCGACCTACTTCGGGGTTTCCACCTGCTCCTAATCCTCGAGTAGAATCTTCACCAAGATGCAGAGTTTGATGCGCCTGTGAATTTGAAAGCACCTGCACATCGGTATTCATTGCCAGAAACTCAACTCCTGAGAGTCCGGCCTCTATCATGCGGTTTACCGCGTTCGTACCGCCGCCCCCCACTCCTACGACTTTAATGCGGCTGGGGCGCGCAGATTCCATTTTGTCGGGCTCGCCTTCCCTCAATTTGGCAGCATCAAAGAAGTCCCTGAACTTACTCATCACGCAGTTATCTCCTTCCCGACATTTACGTAATCTTCCCATCCCAATAATGCGCGTGGATCGGGCGCACTGTTAACGGGAACTCCGGCCAGAGCGGCCTTCTGAAAAGCAATCAATCTTCGAATCCTGCCTTTGAATACGGGCAGTTTCGCCTCTTCCAGGTAAGCAGCGGCATCATCGCCATCCCTGCTTGGCTTAGGAGGAATCATGGTGAGCAGAATACGAAATCTATCCGTTTTAAGCGATTTCAATGTATCTACAGTCAGAATGAGCGCGTCCAATGCAAGTGCGTCGGGTGTCGTTGGTATTACCAGCAGATCACACCCTTCCACTAAGGCTTGCAGATCTTCTTGACTCGGCCTTGCCTGCGTATCTATAACAATATGTGTGTAATCACGTGCGAAACGTGCTGCCTGACGTTCATCCACTACTTTAAATGGAAGTGACCCTCTTTTTGTCCATCCGGAAGCGCTTCTGTTGGGATCCCCATCGATAAGCAGAGTTGGAGCCAACTCGTTCATATAAGTGGCAAGATGCACCGCGGTAGTGGTCTTCCCCACCCCGCCTTTAAAACTAGCTACTGTTATAATCATTAGGTTGCACTGCCGATTGGGATGTCATCGTGGTATTCGAAAGCGCTTTCCAATCAGAATAGATCATGAAAACTGATTGGAGAGACCTGTATCGAAGTCTTTCGACAAACCGATCCAATACTCCTTCGCAAATCGAAAAAATTACAAATATTTGTTTGAACGCGTGAGAGCTTATTTATCAGCTAGTTGCTCCATCTACCTGGCCACGGTAATTAGGTGCAGAAAGAGCAGCAGCCTCCACTGCTTCGGGAAAACTTGGATACGCATGCATGGTATCTGCAATGGCTGATATCGGCAAGTGATTTTTCATGCAGACAGCCAGCTCAGCAAGGACACTGGAAGCATCCGGCCCTATGAGATGTGCCCCCAGTATCTGCCCATCGAGATCATCTACCACTAATTTCACCATGCCGTGCGGTTCACCGTGTATGATAGCTCTGTCCAAATCGGCAAAGGAAAACGACTGAATATGCACCCCCAGACCTAGTTCTCGAGCCTTCTGCTCTGTTATACCGATACTACCAACCTCCGGATCGATAAATGTGCATCGAGGCACCACTCGGTGATCGAATGGCTCAGGCTGATCAGTAAATGCGTTCAGTGCGGCTAGTTTCCCCTCGTAACTTGCCACATGAGTAAATAGGTAACCACCGCAAACATCACCTGCAGCCCATATATGAGGCACACTCGTACAAAGAAATCGATCGGTTACTACACGTTTATCTTCGTAGGCAATTCCAGCTGCATCCAGATTAAGGTATTCTGGTGCAATTCTCCTGCCTGCTGCCACGAGTATCTCATCACAATCGAAACTGATGAGTTCTCCCCCCTGCCGAACGAACACGCGTTTCCCGCCTTCGATGGTTTCAACGCGTTCGGTGTTCGCTTCTGTTAGAATACGTACGCCTTCCGCTTCCAGGAATCCCCGTGCCAACTCTGCGATCTCGATATCTTCCTGTCTTAGCAAGTGGGTATTTTTGTCGATGAGCGTGATCTCGGAACCAAATCTTCTAAAAATCTGTGCGAACTCCAGCCCAATCGGCCCACCGCCTACAATAACAATTCTGCGAGGAAGTGAAGTGAGATTGGCAGCTTCACGATTAGTGATGTACCCAACTTGCTCCAATCCATCCACAGGCGGAATATAAGGAATCGTTCCTGCAGCCAAAATTATCTGACGACCAAATACTACTTCGTTTCCTACTCTAATTTCATGACTGTTTTCAAATGACGCCCGAGTATTTAAGTAGACAGCGCCAAGTTTGGATAGTCCTCCGTCTTCTGGCCCATCGCCTCCCACGGTTCGGATTACTTTCTCTTTATACTCCATCGCTCTGGCAAAGCTGGTTTCTCGAATATCCACTGTTATTCCAAATTCGGAACATCGACGAACTAAATGCCAAACCTGTGCTGCACGCACCATAGCCTTGGTAGGTACACAGCCGGCCCAGAAACACTCTCCACCCAGCTCCCTCTCTTCCGCGAGGAGTACGGAACGGCCCAGTCTCGCGGCAGTCCGAGCTGCCTTAAGCCCTGCAGAACCACCCCCAATTACAACCAGATCAAATTCTCGCAAAATGACTCCCATCCACTAATTTCGAACTGCTAATTTAGACTGCCCCAATTCTCTTCATTACTTTTGGTAAAACTGTGCGGAAGGCGCGATCGAAATATGGCCATGTATGATAACCGACTAACTCGTCGTACTCATGAGGATACCCGACAAAGCGCAGGTGATTTACAAAGTTCCGGTTCGATTCTAAGAGATTGTCCTTTATGCCACAGTCAATACATAGGTATGGCCTCTCGGTGGGCAATCGGCAAAGCGCTTGTTCTGTCAATGTTGTGAGGCTTTCGGTGCGCCTGAACCGCAGATCGATTTCTGGGTCCCCAAATACAGGGCTGAACTTCGACTGCATCGGTTTTTCCAGTGCTCCACTATGGCTGAACGCTGTACCAAACAAATCTGAGTGTTTGAGCGCAAGTTTGACTGCCCCGTAGCCCCCCATAGAAAACCCTCCCACAGCCCATCTTCTACCAGAATCCGCTATTAGGAGAGTCGACTTGATATGTGGGATCAAGTCGCTCACCAAATCGTCTTCATACTGCTGCGTTCCATCATAAGCATTTGTGAACCATCCATTTGCTCCTTCGGGACAGATAAATATCGCATCATAACTTTCTGTATATCTTGCAAGTCGAGTATATTTTGCCCAATCGGAGTGATGGGAATCCCGCCCATGTAACAGAATAATCATGGGATAGGCATCGTCTCTACGATTTGGATAGGACACGGGAAGAATATAACTGTAAGGCTGTTCTTTTTTCAGCGAATTCGAAAAATAACTTCCAGTTAGAAATTGATGGGATTCTCCTCGCAATTTTTCTGTCATCATTCACATCATTTCCCCAGTTTAGGTTTACTACTATCTCATTTTACTCTACTGTATGTTAACTTGTCGAGTTAATATTCTATGAGGTTTCATTTATTTTTCACTGCCCCTTGACAAACTACCCCTAGCGGAGTAACATTACATACAATTCCACATATAGCGTGTTTATCAAAAAACTGCTCAATATTTAGTGTTTTGCAGCCTATAATAAATACATAATTCACTAGCTGTAGTGTACCAGCTCAACCGTTCTTGGATTCGATCGAGGTAGTCCAGAACTGATTTTTCAGACACATCTATGAAATGTCCATTTTGCGGTATAACCAATCGTGATAGAGTACTGGAAACCCGCACACTCAACGATGGGGCTTCGATAAAACGCCGGCGTGAATGTGAAGCCTGTGGCAGACGTTTCACGACTCAAGAAGAGATCGAAGAACTGCAGCTTTTTGTTATCAAGAGTGATAACAGGCGCGAACCATTCGACCGAAAAAAAATAATCAACGGAATGCGTTTGGCTTGTAAAGGTCGCAGAGATATCAGCAATGAAACGCTAGAAGACGCAGCACAAGATATTGAGCGCATGCTTTACAACCGACTTGAAAAAGAAGTTTCCGCTCGCGAAGTTGGCGAACTGGTTATGGAGCATCTCAAAGCGATAGACCAGGTAGCATTTGTTCGTTTTGCCTCAGTTTACAGACAGTTTGAAGACGCTACTCAGTTCCGTGAAATAGTAAACATGCTCCGAAGAAGCACCGTAAGAAAAAACTAACTATTTTCAAATTTATCAATAATATTTAACTATTCAGCGTAATCAAATCACCGTCATTTACATGGCATTCAAATCAAATAAGTATTTTAACCAATATCTTTGAGGTTAAAATAGCCGCAAAAAAGCACATAATACGCAAAATAACTATTGCGTACATACTTGTTGGACAATTTGTTGTGCTTAGAAATTCTGGATAGTATTTTTTGTGCTTTTTTGCGGCTGATAATTTGTCTTGAAGTTCAATTAGTCTGCAGATTCGACGATTTGAAAGTGAAGTCACAATGTATTCGATTGTGGCAAATCTTCATGTTGTATAGTTACAATATAATTAAGAAGTCCCATATTACTATAAGATCGATACATATAGACATGTGTCGATTCATCGAGGAGGTAGTAACCATTGAGCCAAGAGCCATTGTCTCATCAAACTGATCTGAGTTCCGTTATGGAAACATCGGACATGGAACATGTTATAACGAACGATATTACGATACCAGTCGAAAGTGATAGTGTCGGCGTATCTTTTGCACGCGTCAAGGCTGGGCCGAGTGGTGAAATCGCTGCATCATCCAGTAAATACCGGCTAAACAATGCACCTGGCCTCACAATACAGCGCAAATTTACCCTTTCCGGAAAGGATGTCTATAGCACCGTTGAGTGGGAACTTAGAGATGCGGTTATATCTAACGAACGTGGCGACAAAGTCTTCGAACAGAAAAACTGTGAAATCCCGAAAACCTGGACTCAGTTAGCCACGAATGTAGTCGTATCCAAATATTTTAGAGGTCATCTCGGAACTCCTGAACGAGAGCGCAGTGTTCGCCAGTTGATTGGCCGAGTTGCAGATACCATCGCTGACTGGGGCCGAAAGATGGACTATTTTGCTTCTGAGTACGATGCGCGTGCATTCCAGGATGAACTCACTCATCTGCTGCTCCACCAAAAAGCAGCCTTCAATTCCCCGGTCTGGTTTAATGTCGGGCTTGCAGAACAGCCGCAGCCTCAGTGCAGCGCCTGTTTTATCAACAGTGTAGACGATACCATGGATTCCATTCTTTCCCTCGCCAAAACAGAAGGGATGCTCTTCAAGTTCGGAAGCGGAACGGGCACCAATCTTTCGCCAATCCGTTCTTCGCGCGAACCGCTCCAAGGCGGTGGCACAGCCTCTGGCCCTGTCTCGTTCATGCGTGGATTCGACCAGTTCGCCGGAGCTATCAAGAGCGGGGGTAAAACACGGCGCGCCGCAAAAATGGTTATACTCGATATCGAGCATCCCGACATCGCAGACTTCATTACCTGTAAAGAGAAAGAAGAGAAGAAGGCCTGGGCGCTCATCGATGCAGGATTTAACGGAATGTTCAACGTGCCCGGTGGAGCTTATGATAGCATCGCTTATCAGAATGCTAACCACTCGGTTCGAGTGAACGATGATTTCATGAAGGCTTATGAACGTGATGGCGAATGGAACACACGCAACGTTATCAACCGAGGCATATCAAACACCTACAAAGCGCGCGACTTGATGCATATGATTGCGGAGAGCGCTTGGGTATGCGGCGATCCTGGTATGCAGTACGATTCTACGATCAACCGATGGCACACATGTAAGAATTCAGACCGTATCTATGCATCTAATCCCTGCAGCGAATATATGTTCCTCAACGATTCGGCCTGTAACCTGGCATCGCTCAATCTGATGAAATTCAGAAAGCCGGATGGTGAATTCGATGTCGATGAATACAAACATGCCTGTCGAATACTGCTTACAGCGCAGGAAATTCTAGTAGATAACGCTTCTTATCCAACTCCGCGCATTCAGGAAAACAGCCACGATTACCGACCTCTCGGACTGGGATACGCCAACTTGGGCGCACTCCTGATGTCTCGCGGCGTGCCGTACGACAGTGCCGAAGGCCGTGCTTATGCCGGCGCTCTCACCGCCATCATGACAGGCGAAGCGTACTACCAGTCCAGCATCATCGCCAGAGATCATGGATGGGCTTTCCCTGGATATGAGAAGAATAGAGAACCATTCCTGGAAGTAATGCACCTGCATCGAGATGCAGTCGACGAGATCAATCCTGAGTTTGTGCCGGACGATCTGCTGGCGGCGGCGCGCACTTCGTGGGATAACGCAATCGCTTCCGGCGAGCAATACGGATATCGAAACGCGCAATCGACGGTTCTCGCTCCTACGGGAACCATAGGCTTCCTGATGGACTGTGATACCACCGGCATCGAGCCGGACATCGCCATCGTCAAGTATAAGAACCTGGTGGGCGGCGGCGTGATGAAGATCGTCAACAACACGGTTCCTGAGGCTCTCAGCCGGCTTGGCTACTCTGTGGATGAGTGCCGTTCCATCATAGCCTATATCGACGAACACGATACTATCGAAGGCGCTCCCGATCTAAAAGTCGAACATCTCCCCATTTTTGATTGCGCTTTCAAACCTGGAAATGGCGTGCGTTCCATACACTATATGGGGCATGTCCGGATGATGGCGGCTGCCCAGCCGTTTATCAGCGGAGCGATCTCGAAAACAGTCAACATGCCTGCTGAAGCAACCATAGAAGAGATTGAAGGGACGTATATCGAGGGCTGGAAACTTGGCCTAAAGGCAATAGCAATCTATCGGGATGGTTCCAAACGTACGCAGCCTCTCATGACCAAACGTGGAGATGTGGAAACGGCCAAACTGGCTGAAGAGGATGCTGCAAAGACTATTGCTTTACTGCCTGCCATTACTCCTGACCGGCGCCCGCTGCGTCGCAAACTGCCGAATGAGCGTGCGAGTATCACCCACAAGTTCAGTATTTCTGGCCATGAAGGATATATTACCGTAGGGATGTATGAAGACGGCACGCCGGGTGAGATTTTCCTGACGATGAGTAAAGAGGGATCGACGATCTCCGGGCTGATGGATTCGTTTGCTACTGCAATTTCTCTTGCGCTTCAGTACGGGGTTCCTTTGCAGACTCTGGTGGATAAGTTTGCCCACTCACGGTTTGAACCGTCTGGAGTGACCAATAATCCGAACATTCGATTCGCAAAATCGATTATGGACTATATCTTCCGCTGGCTCAGCTCGAAGTTTCTGAACTTGATTCCGGAATCGAGTTCAGAATCACTTACCGAAGGGATAGATGCGAATCGGGTTGAGGGAAACACTAGTATCCAGAATCATGGATTGACAATGAGCAGTCACGATTCGGCTTCCGGCAGTGAACGGCTTCAGCAGGAGATATCTATTTCTGAAAACGAAAAGACTACCTTCCAGAACATGGCAGATGCACCTATCTGCACGGAGTGCGGAAGCCTGATGGTGCGTAACGGAGCATGTTTCAAATGCCTGAACTGTGGATCTGTATTCGGCTGTTCGTAATGGCTGCGGCCTATTTCCTCTGCCCCCTTCCCTAACGCAAACGATAATGCAGTTTGTGTTTGGGAAGGGAAGAGTCAATATGACGATATATGACATGACAAATCATCTCCCAGGAAACCAATCATGCTGAAAATTGTGGAGTTACACACCTCAAAGAGTGCGCAGGGTGAGTATGTTGTTCTGCAAAACCAGGGGCTGATTACAGTAAGTCTGCGTGGATGGGCCGTGTGCACAGAAGCCTATCTCGATGGCAATATCCGTGATATGTCTGATGCGATGTTTATATTTCGTGAAGATATTGCCATCAAACCGTATACTTACGTGGTGCTTTTCAGCGGAAAGGGTAGGAATGATTGGAAGCCTACCGTAGATGGAAGGCAGGCGTACTGCGCCTACTGGAATAAGCATTGTGCTGTCTGGGGGAAGTCATCTCATGTCCATATATTACAGATCACAGCTTCGCGAAGAGTGAGTTCGCCCCCTGTTCCTATGATGCCAGTAACTGTTTAAAAATAAGACGCTAAGCTCATATCGAGCTTAGCGTCTTATTTTTAAATGGGCGGCTGATGGGGATCGAACCCACGACCTCCAGGGCCACAACCTGGCACTCTAACCAACTGAGCTACAGTCGCCATAAAAACGTGCCTCCGGCAAGGTTCGAACTTGCGGCCATCCGCTTAGAAGGCGGATGCTCTATCCACTGAGCTACGAAGGCTTACTGGATCGGGAGGTGAATTTCGAACTCGCAAGCAGCCTCTTACAATTCGGACAATCACAACCCAGATCTACGAAGACATATTGGAGCGGGAGACGAGACTCGAACTCGCGACCTCCAACTTGGAAAGATGGCACTCTACCACTGAGTTACTCCCGCACGAACTATTATAGTGTAACACGACTCCTCCCCTGAAGTCAAGATATTTTCCATTTTTAACTCCTCTGCAACTATCCCGGAACCATTATAAATACATTGAGCAGGTTAAAACACCTCCTATCTTGTATCTACATATGAACATTGCGCCTGTGGATCTACTAATATTTATAAATAATATGCATTTGCCTTTCCGGTTTGAATTCATTCGAAATGAGTAGCCAAATGTCTCAACATCTAGCTGCTTCCGTAATGTTGGGAGATGTATGACAGAGCCAGATATTGAGCCAAAATACTACCAAAATGAAGTTGTTAAGATCGAACTCAAGACAGTTCGTTCCTACAGCAAAACTGTTTTCGAAAAATTTACGATAATCGGACTGCTTTCATCCGGCGAAAAAGTAAAACTCGAAACTCTTGTAGTGATATTCAGAGAGAGCAAACGATCCAACGAAACTCAATACGTACAAAATCTCGCTGCAGTTATTTTGAATCAATCAAAAGGGCTAATAAGTGCGATTGCAAAATCACTTGCGCATGGTAACCAGCAAATAGCATTCGAACTCGTTCTGACTATTACAGATGCGATGTGGGAAAAATTACTTAACCTGGACAAAAGTCAACAGTTCTGGGAAGCAAATTTCTCCACTTCCCTTAAGCGAACTGCGCTTAACTGCCTGAAGAAGACGGCATCCATATCTCGAAATGAGATATCTCTCCATACAACAGAGAACAGTGGTAATGAGTCGGACACTCTGGAATATATACCGAATCATCAGAGTCAGAAACCACTGGACAACGCTCTCATAAGCTCTGCATTAGCCGAACTTACACTTCAGGAACGACAGGTATGCATCCTATCAGTTAAAGAGCGATGGACTCATGAAGAAATTGCAGATCAACTCAAGATCACAGATAGAACTGTGCGAAATATACTCAAACGTATTGCAAAAAAATTCGAAGTATGGCGGGATGATGCTTCCTGCGAATGAGGTACGAGATGACAATCTCAAATAACGACTTTCAACTTGATCAGCTTTTTGAAATATGGATCGATAATCAAAATGCTGAAACTCCGCTTCCCTTGAAAAACTGGCTCGATAGGTATCCCCAGCTTACCGACGAATTTCTTTCGTGGCACGCAAGTGCTCCTCTTTTGGCACATATGGATAAACTGCCTGCAGATAGTGCATTAGAAGAGGCCGTTTTAAATACTGGGATGGAGTCATTTAAACGACACGTAAACAGGGCAGAATCGACCATAACTACTATCAAGAGTCTGTTGGATTCAGGGATAAAGCTTGGCTTTAAGCCTGCCGAACTTGCAATGCAGATAGGAATAGGAAAAATAATTCTGGCGAGGCTGAACCAGCGATTGATCGAAATAGAAACAGTGCCTATTCAGATTATTGAAAGGCTTGCGGTAACGCTCCAAGTTCAAATCGATCAAATTAAAGCTTATTTATCACAGCCAGTCCAACTTAAATCAGGCATAAGCTACAAAGCTGACCAGGCACCACGCGCAGGAGAAAAACAGACTTTTCAATATGCTGTCGAATCCGACCCGGAACTCAGCTCAGAACAAAAATCAAAACTCCTGGCGTTATAGTCAGCACCCTCGCCAGGAAATTATAATATATCTCAAAGTGAAACACCTTCACGCAACTGCCAGAAATGCAGCTTCAGCCACTTTTTCAAGATGATCAATATCCGAATCACTCATCGCATACGATAGAAATGCTGATTCGAATTGAGATGGTGGCCAGTATATTCCGTGCTCAAGCATCTCTCTGAACCATGCTCCAAATCGGACTGTATCTGAGCGTTTCGCCTGATCAAAATCCTTCACAACTGTTTTTTGAGTAAAGAAAACGGTAATCATAGAGCCCACTTGATTTACTGTCACAGGGATTCCAGCATTCGCTGCAAGCGCTCGCATACTATCAGCTGCTCGCTCGCCAATCTGTTCCAAGCGTGCATATATAACCTCTTTTCCTTCGCGCAGGAGTGAAAGCATTTCTAATCCAGCCGTAACCGCTACAGGATTACCCGATAGAGTCCCGGCCTGATATACGGGGCCAACTGGTGCCACCTTGTCCATTATCTCTGCTCGGCCGCCATATGCACCCAGCGGCAGACCGCCACCCACGATTTTACCAAGAGTTGTCATATCTGGAGTGATTCCATATCTCTCCTGAGCTCCCCCGTAGCTCAATCTAAAGCCAGTCATCACCTCATCAAAAATGAGTACTGCCCCATATTTGCTGGTAATCACACGTAGTTTCTGAAGATACCCGTCGGAAGGGGGTACACATCCCATATTTCCCACGACAGGTTCGAGTATCACGCAGGCAATTTCCGTCCCAATCGTACCAAAAAGCGTTTCGAGAGAATCTACATCATTAAAAGGAAGTGTAATCGTATCTGCAGTGTATGCTACAGGCACTCCAGCACATTCCGGCAGCCCTAATGTAGCAATACCTGACCCTGCTTTAGCCAGAAGAAAATCTGCATGTCCATGATAGTTGCCTTCGAACTTCACTATCTTGTCGCGCCCGGTGAATCCTCGCGCTGCACGAATAGCACTCATGGTCGCTTCCGTTCCAGAGGAGACAAGCCGAACTTTTTCAATAGATGGTACAGCTTCACAGATAGCCTGTGCAAGCCGTACTTCAAGTTTAGTAGGAGCCCCGAACGTAGTCCCTCTGCCAAGCTGCGCTGATATTTTAGATACTATCCGTGGATGAGCATGGCCTAAAAGAAGTGGTCCCCAGGAACCAATACAGTCGAGATATCGATTTCCATCAGCATCGACTAGATAAGCTCCCTCCCCTCTCTCAATAAATACTGGATCTCCACCGACTGCTTTAAATGCTCGCACAGGAGAGTTCACCCCACCTGGGATTACTTTTAATGCTTCCTCGAAAAGCAGCCGTGATTTTTCGTGTTCCATATATACAGTTCGTCCTTTTTGATCAGTTGTCTTGATAATGTTGGAAGTAAACATTGTACCGCGTTAACTTATCCTTGACAAGGTGATCTATTCGAACAGGAACAGGATACATCCAGTTTGTGTAGTTTTCTGAATTTTTGAATTGATATCTATGCCGCTGATTTAATACCACGCTTTAGCTGGTCTTGCATAGATTTTATCAGATCAGATGCCTGATCATTAGTCAGATGATCCGCATCTTTTGCACCAAATCGCTCACTGGCAAGTATATCGTCATTGATACCACCACGTCGGCATAGACTGCGTATGGCCTCGCGCTGCGGTTTCAATAGAAGATGGGAGGCAGCATCAGTTTCCGGCTTGATCATCGTATTTGCCATTTGTGGCTTTCCAGTGTTCAGTGCAACATTCGCAGGTGAAGCATTATACTTTTGAAATCTTGTATCTGGATTGCGCTGCGCAATGGAACGGTTCGAGGATGTAAAGCCGGTACTGGCAGATCGATTTGAGCTAGGATTCTGTTCATCATCTGCCATTTCTTCGATGGATGCCACTCCCACGTTTACGGCATCCCTCAACGCCCGTGCTTTTGCTCTCGTCTCACTCATCCGAATCAGGCATTGCTGCATAGCATTCGGCACATTTAAAGGATTTGCATCACCAATACCTGTAAAAACTGTTTCTATACCTTCCAGCCGCATAGTAACGGTCGCAAAGCATATCGCGGAACACCTGTTCTCTTCAGTGGGAATCTGAATCAGTTCGGTTCGGATGGATTGCAAACCCTGACTGTGCGCCATATCCAATAGCCCAGCATAAAGTACGAAAGCCCGTCCTTGGCGTTCCACAATAAATTCTCTCTTCATCTGCCCCTCCTCAGAATAGTAATGACCTATTATAATAATATATATACATATTTGTCAACCTTTATTTGTATCTATATACTACTATTTCAGTATTTTTTCGAGGAATATCAGCTCAGTTTAGTTGCTATCTATTAATAATATATATCAAATAATATTAGATTTGGTTATCCAGATACTATTGACAGGGTAGTAGCAGGTGTGCTAGAATCCCTATCGTCGAGAGCCAAATCAGCTAGATGGCTAAGGTTCATTCCACCATTTTGAATGAACATATATACTTAAGGGAGGAAACGGGGCGGCTTCAAGCGCTCCAACAATTTGTGAAAGGAGAGACCTTATGTCTTTCAAAGGAAGCGCCCGAATCCCACTCCTCACAGTGGTCGTGGCTGCGATTGGAGTAGCAGTACTTACACCTCGTCTATCAGGCGCACCTCGCCGAAATGACGAAATTCGCCCGAAATCGAATGTCACATCGTTGGAGCAGCAGGTATCTCCCAGCCATAGACTAGTGGTTAGAGAATCTGTTCCCTTCACCACCGTGAAAAAGCCCAGCACTTCCATGCGTTCGGGCAGCAGTCGTACACTGCGAAACGGGATAAATGGTATCAAAGAGTCGACTTTTCAGATTATCTCACAGCCTGAAGGCACTGAGAATAAAAGAGAGGTCATTGTAAGTAAAATTATCAAACAACCTGTATCCGAGATTGTAGAAGAAGGCAGACGCTCCATGCTTCCTTCACGCGGATACTTCTCAGGCAGACGTATACTGTCGATGGTGGCAACTACCTACGATCCTTATCATTGCGGTGGATCTGGATCTGGCAGAACACGAACAGGTCTGCTTGGTGGCTACGGAGTCGTAGCGGTCGATCCAAAATTCATTCCCATGGGCACTCGACTGTTCATTGAGGGATATGGTTATGCAGTGGCGGCCGATACAGGTGGAGCCATCAAAGGCAATAGAATTGATCTTGGCACCGACTCAAAACACGATGCCGCTCACATCCGAGATATGAAGAACGTAAAAGTTCATCTTCTCAATTGATTGATATACTCTGGGGGTGTGAAATGGCTATGCTGCCACTCCGCCCCTATTTTGCACTTTTTCCCTCTCTAGTACGCACTCTCTGTAACTAACATGCAAATAGATCCCAGTTCACCCAGACAAGCGCAGGAGCTCCTAAATTCACACGGACTGCGGGCTCAAAAACGTCTCGGACAAAACTTCCTTTGTGATAAAAATATACTCGATAAAATTGTTCGTGGCGCTGAACTCACATCGTCAGACCGTGTGGTTGAGATCGGGGGAGGGATGGGCGCACTCACCTTGGCACTCTCCGCTGCCACTGGACATGTCACCACCGTCGAAATCGATCAACTGCTGAGGCCGATTCTGGAACAAGTTGTGGCAGACAGGCATAATGTGAGCCTTGTATTTGAAGATTTTCTTCGACTGGACATAGTAAAACTATTTGATGAGGCTTTTGGAGATTCACCGGGAACGGTGGTAGCGAATATCCCCTACTATATAACCACCCCTATTCTTGAACAGCTGATTATTCACAAAAAACGACTTAAAAAAATAGTGCTTCTCGTTCAGCAGGAGTTTGCCGCACGAATGACAGCGCCAGCCGGCTCGGATGAGTGTGGCGCTATGTCGCTCTATGCACAGTATCATGCTAATATCGAGCTCGTGGGGATCGTTCCAAAAACAGTCTTCCTTCCACAGCCGGAAGTCAACTCTGCAATCATTGCGCTGACTCCAGTTATCCCGGGTACGGTATCCGTCAGCAGTGAAACACGCCTTTTTTATCTCACTAGGGCTGCATTTGGCCAGCGCCGCAAGACCCTCCTCAACGCACTCATGCGAGCGCCAGCATCCTTTGGTCTGGGGTTCAACATGGATTCCCGTAAAGAGGTTGAGGAACTGCTTCTGAATGCTGACATCGACGGCACACGCCGAGGTGAGACCCTCAACCTGACCGAATTTGCCCGTCTCACCGAGGAATCACTCATACTTCATCCAATTTCGTAGCATTTCGGATTCATTTTAGTCCACTCGGTTCTGAGTCTGTTTCTCGTCCCATCCGGACCTGCAGCATATCAATCTGTGGCTTATAAATAGTAAGCAAATTGCCATCCGATTTTGTGTGCGCCATGTGCAGGCATTCTCGCGCATCCATATGCTGGTTGAGTTCTACAAAAGCCTGAGCCATTATAATCAACGCCGACACTACAGTCGCAGGCATTTCAAATTCCCCAATCTTGGCTGTGAGCACTTTCAATGCTTTTCCTGGCCTACCCAGACCTAGAAGCACTCTCGCATGGTCGCATGTTCTAAAACCAACCTCCCCTGCCCATCGTCCCCGTGCCGCATATTCGATAGCTTTTGAACTAAGTTCTACAGCACAGGCAGAATCACCAGTATGTGATAGCATCATGGCAATATCACTGAGCATCCAAGCTCTGTATTCTAGCCTGCAAGCCTCCGGCAGCCACTGAATCAATATTTTTGCAGCACGTGATGGATCTGGCCGTGCTCCGTCACACCCTTCCAGACGTGCCCGCACCATCACCGCATCAAGCCACACTGGATCAGGAAGCTGCACCAGAGCTGGTGTGCCCTGCTTCACAAGTAAAAGTGTCTTTTCCGAATATCTGTGTGCCTCTGAAAGACGTCCGGATTCGTGCAGAAACCTCGCATGCAGAGCATATATTCTGGTAAGAAAGTATCTTGCTGGAGGATAACGAAGGGATTGCTGCCAGATATGAGATTCAAGAGAGATGAACTTGAGATCGCGAAGAGTGGATGTTTCAGCCGAAGGATGCATTAATTCCTGCGATATATCAAATATCTTATCCCATTCCCATAGACTATCATCGAATGCGGATGGCAGGAATCTACCATGTAACAGCGCGATCAGTTCTTCCTCACGTGCCCGCAGAATATAGCACAGAGAGTGTATCCTCTCCTCAGACGGCCAATCTCCCCCTATCTCCCATTTTGCGAGCATTCCCTGCGTGATTCCAAGTCTGGAAGCAACTTCTGTTTGCGTGAGTCGGCTTCTCAGACGCATAGCTTTTAATAAATCTCCACTAAGCGGAGGCCGATCCCCAGTCAGAGCTTGCAGCCGCTCCAATGCCCTAGGTGCTTGAAGCTGCCCCAGAGCTGTTTTACGTTCGTCTTCCGATACCTGCATAGCATTCAGAACAGCTTCGATTTCAGGTATTCCGGGAAAACTACTTCCCGCTTCCCATCGCGATAAGGAAGATTTTCCGACCCCGGAAAGCTGTGCCAGCCCTCGCAGAGACAGTCCACGTTCAGATCTTAATTTATTAACCATTTTGCCTATTTCAAGGCTCATTGAGGTCTCC
>JANXSG010000105.1 GCA_025352825.1 Chthonomonadaceae bacterium
CCATAAACTATGCTTGGGTTCAGCGTGACTGAAGTAACTGTCACTGCCTTTGCCGATATACCTGCAAAAATCATAATAGATGCGAGTAGTAAGTATTTCATCAGTGAAGAGGCTGCTCTCAAAATAGTATTTGGAGAGCAGTCAATGAAGTCGTGTCTGCCATTATGGCGGACTGGAGGGTGTTTCTGCGAGGTTGCATAGTTGGCTGCCTTTCGAAAGCAGTTCAACAAAGCGAGTGAGGAGACGAGTTATCTTGTTGGAAAAATGAGGATTTTAATAACGATGTGGTAATGAGTTGTCATCCTGGACAATGCATAACTTCAAGACTAGTATAACGACTATGCTGCATAATGTCAAGTAAGTTATATTAAATTTTGATTAAGGTTTTGAAAATTTTAGTAAACTTGTGGATTGCTGGTGCAGGCAAACTCCATCTCTCCTGTTTTTGGGAGAGGGGCCGGGGGTGAGGACTAAAATCTCAGTTGTCGTTCAAGTTCTGCGAAGTCAGTGGTTGGGGCTTTGCACGCCATGTTTTCACATACGTACGCCGTCGGTTTTCTGTTCAGCATTGGCCTTTGTTCCAGGAGAGGAATCCAATTTGAAGCCGTTTCAGGTGAGATAGCATGGACAAAAATGTGGTTTGGCAAGAAGCTTCTATAAAGCGATGCATGCATCGTTTGCGTATCGCGTTCATGGACATCACCTACGATTACCACCTCTTTGGTTGGGGAAATCAAAGCATCAAGAACACCGAGTAGGCGAGTGAATCCGAACGGATGCTCAGACATAATGGATGACAGCTTCCTTAATATTTTTGATACACGATTCGTAAGTGAGTTGTCGCCGGTAATATTTGCTATTTGAACCATCACTTCCATGGCGACCGTGTTTCCGCTGGGGATGGCGTTATCATCCCAATCTTTGAGGCGCTGGATCAGTTTTTCGTGGTCAGTACTAGTAGTGAAGAAGCCCCCTTCGAGATCGTCCCAAAAATATTTCAGCATTGTTTCAAGTAGCTCTCTTGCCGTCTCTAACCAGCGCAGTTCGAATGTGGCTTCGTACAGCCGGATCAAACCTTCTGTCAAAAAGGCGTAGTCTTCCAGGCATCCGTTAAGCTTCGACTGCCCCAGTCGGTGCGTTCTACGAAGGCGGAGATATCCCTCTGAATCTCTGAAACTGAGATTTCCGAGCAGAAAATCAGCATTCGCATTTGCGGCTTTAATGAAATCCTGCCGGCCAAAAATCGCACCGCACTCCGCCATAGCAGAGAGCATCAAGCCATTCCAACTCGCGAGAGTTTTATCGTCCAGCGCAGGCTTAATTCGCTCTTCCCTGATTTTGAACAGTTTGATTCTTGCACCATCCAGTATTTCAGCCGCTTCGTCAATAGTAATGCAGAATTTCAAGGCGACTTCTGGTGCATCCATCACTACTCTAAGAATATTGTGGCCTTCCCAGTTTCCCTGCTGTGTGACATCGTAAAAGGCTGAGAAAACTTCGGCATCTTCTTCTCCCAGAGCTTCCCGAATCTCATTTTCAGACCATACAAAGAATTTTCCTTCCACTCCATCACTGTCCGCATCTTGGGCAGAGTAGAATTCACCATCTTCTCCTGTCATTTCTCTATGCACATATTCCAGAGTTTCTTCGGCCACACCTTTGTAAAAGGCATTCCCAGAGACCTGATAGCAATGTGCGTAAGTCTGAGCGAGCTGAGCGTTGTCGTAGAGCATCTTCTCAAAGTGAGGAGCCAGCCAGAATTGATCTGTGCTGTAGCGATGAAATCCTCCACCAAGCTGATCGTAGATTCCACCGAGAGCCATGCGCTGCAGAGTTTTCTCGACCATCTGGAGTGCGTTATCCCGGCCTGTGCGCGCATGAAATCTCAATAGAAAATCGAGGTGGGATGGCTGGGGAAACTTGGGCGCTGTCCCAAAACCCCCATGCCGAGAATCAAAACTCTGCGCTATATTGGTAAACGCTGTTTCCAGGGTGGAAGGGGAGAGAAGTGATTCCGGCTGGCCCAGGATGAGGCTGTTGGACTGTGTGAGCTGCGCCTGAATCTCCATACTGTGCTGCTCGATCTCCACGCGCTGTGTCTTCCAGGTGTGCGCGGCAGATTCGAGCACTCGTGGAAAACCTGGCCGGCCATACCTGTCTTCAGGGGGGAAGTAGGTGCCACCGAAGAATGGATGCCCTTCGGGGGTCATGATCACCGTCATCGGCCAGCCGCCCTGACCGGTGAGCATCTGTACGGCGCTCATATAGATAGCGTCGATTTCCGGCCGCTCTTCCCTATCGACTTTGATACTCACAAAATCGCGGTTCATGAGGGCAGCGATGAGATCGTTCTCGAAGCACTCGCACTCCATGACATGGCACCAGTGGCAGGCGGAGTAGCCAATCGACAGCAGTATCGGCTTGTTTTCGCTTTTGGCTTTTGCGAAGGCCTCCTCGCCCCAGGGAAACCAGTCGACGGGATTATGGGCATGCTGAAGCAGATAGGGGCTAGTTTCGAAACTCAAACGATTGGGGGAGTGCTGCGAACTCATGGATGCTCCTGAAGAATTACTAACTTCAGTTTACCCGTTTTTTACTAATCAAATTTTCAATCTCATCGCAGCTTTCTCGTAAATTGAACTTACGATCTCACCGGTGCGCCATGATATAGCTGCATCACAACATAGATTCTAATATCTTGTCAAGATGTTTACGAGCAGGGAGATACTAGAAAATCGCATGAAGTTTGATTCGTTAGCTTAGCACTTAGTGTATATCAGTTCATAAATCTATTCTAGAATTGGAGTATGCATACTAAGGACAGTTACACAATCATCATTACGATGCCGGGGGAATGGAGCGAGCCAAATTTTGCCCGACTGAGTATCCCATAAAGTAAGATTTGAATCCTTTGACATGCCATTTATATCATGCTGCACTTCAGATTCTATTCCTAGCAGCCAGCGATGCCCATCCAGCCACTGAAAATAGGGACCTATCTGGTGTGGTGATGTTATCTTTTTAACTAATACCTTGCCTTTACCAAGAATATATGTCGTTGCCGTATCGTTATCAGACTCCTGCCCAAAATTAGTTGGAGAATAGATACCCTGTACCAGAGTCCTCATCCCATCCGGCGAGACAAGCACTTCGCAAATTCCCTGATGTCCGGTCTTCGTCCGGGATATCGTATATACCTCGCCATGTTCCCGTCGTATAAGGCTTTCACCATCGATAAATGAATCGCCTATGAGACTAGCCACATCTGCTCCAGATATAGCTTTGGATACGAGACTTGTTTGTTGTATTGATGCAATCTTGTACTGATCCCCCTCGCCTAAGGGCTCTCGATATATTAATCGATCGTCTAGCTTACTCCAGAGAAATCGCTCGCTGAAATACGAAAAAAAGTCATCAAAATCATAGTTATTCCGTAATTTTGTATCAATTATGGAGCGGCCGAATAGAATATTACGTTCACTGGTCGACCACTCTTTCTCACCGGAGAGTTCTACTTGTTTTAGCAGGTTCGATTTGACAATCCCGTAGCGGTCACAGATACAAAGATCGCCTACAGAACTGCCGCCATCCTTTTTATTAATACCCGCGAGAAAATATTTGCCAGAAGGCGAGATGCTCAAAACGTAGCTTGTCGGCCTGAAGGCATGTGCAATTAGCATTTTCACAAAAATATGGTTCGGGAAGGATATATTTATCTCACGAACTGAAAAATAGCTATCAGTTTTTGATTTAGGTATAACTGCATGCAATTTACTTGCAGAAGGAGGCGAAGCCAAAGAAATACAACCACTGACAATAAATAGAAAGGATAGTAAACCAAGTATGCAATATTGGCGCCTAGTGTCATGATTGTTTATTACCTTTACTATTATTCTTTACAGGGCTTTCCAGTGTATGTCCAATTAAACGGTTTGGCGCGATCTCGAGTATAGGTTTGAACATACAACATTATCTGTTTCACTAACTGTTCCCGGGAGGTCCATAC
>JANXSG010000158.1 GCA_025352825.1 Chthonomonadaceae bacterium
CTAGATTTACCGGGCATATCATCTCCCTACCCTGTTTTCATTAATTACTCTACTTGCCAAATCTCTGTGCGGAACGAATCTTAGCTCGTTTAGCCTCTTCTTCCCGATCCTCTGGAGCTGGAGATGTTTCTAACGAATTCAGCAGTTCATGAGATATTCTCGCAACCTCGTTCACGGCAACATTGAATGAAGCTTCATTTACACTGGATGGTTTCGTAAATCCGCTGATCTTCCGAACATACTGAAGCGAGGCAGCATGAATCTCTTCCTCTGTGACTGGCGGTTCAAAGTTGAATAGTGTTTTGATATTCCTGCACATACCAATCTATCTCCGAAATAATATTTAGCATTTCCTGTGCATTTTTTGCATACAAGCCTTAATTTCCTCCCTGTCTACTGATTTCATTTACTAATACACACCTAGTCGGAGCTCACTGAGAATGATTCAATTTTTCTCAAGCAATTATTTTCCGGATTTTATGTTCTGATTTGAGGGATATCTAAGATGCTTTGTATAATTACTACAAAAGCTCAGAACGACAAGCGTACTCTGTCATGTGATTCAGAAGATATTGCGGTTAACGGCATTTATATAGAAAATAATTGACATGTAGGCCATTACTCACTATAATCATTTACAGCTACTACAATTTTATAAATCGGACGATCAAAGATAGAATCATATTACTAATACTCCTATTCTGGCTGCAAATTTTGAATATTCTACGAACGAATGTACTACTATTAATTTGCTGGGGCAGGATTTGTTTTAGCTGAATTGGAATGCAAATTAGTAAGCTAATCCTTTAAATAAATGGTGAGTATCTTGAGTATTGAAAAAGAACGGCTATTATCTCTCATAGAATTCTCAAAACAATCAACCGGACTGAGAGGTAGGCCGATAGCTGCTATTTCCGGATATGGTCTGTTCTCTTTATACGAGCATGAGATTCAAGGATTACCAGGTATTCGCCTTAACATCAGCAATACTGATAACGATGAAGAGATTTGGCTTTCAATTGAGCGACTGAGCCCGATCAGAACGCCTGATGTTGATAATTTAACTCTGCTGCCTTGGGTAGAAATGAGTCACTTACCTCATGAAGAGCCACGATTACTTGAAACTGTGGAACGTGCAAAATACCCTGATTTAGATAAACTTAAATCTTCATTTGAAAGTGATGAACGAGATACCAGCAATAGTGATAAAGACATAAATTTCAAACTCTCTGATTATGCGGAAGAAGTCAATGTTCGCACGCAATTCACAGTTTATCTCACCTCAAAATGGCGGCCTTGGGCTGAAGAAGAAAAACGGCGTCTCAAAACTATCAATCTCTATTCCAAGCTTTTTACGCTGAAACAACAGCTCGAAGGCAGTATTGTAGATGCGCAGCTTGAATTTATTTGGGGTATAGGGCTTAGTATTTGGAATACCAATCGAACAAATGTGTGCTATCCACTTATAGGACGCTTGGTTGAGATAACACTTAATCCCACGAGTGCAGAGATAGAAATTCGCCCGCGAGATGTCGATGCACGAATCGAGATTGATTGGTTTGCATCAGTCGATAATCCTGGTGTTGCCGACTTAGAGAAAGCAGCTAAGAAGTTCTTTGAAGATCTTGAAACAACCTTTTCTCCATTTGATCCAAGTACTTTCGAACCTCTTCTTCGCACAGCTGCTAGTCACCTTGATGCGAAGGGAATCTATTGGCCTGATCGTGTGCCAGTAGAAGATCGGACTATACCCAAAGCAGACGAAATGCTCAAAGTTACTAACACGTGGGTTCTTCTCGCACGACCACGTACCAATAATTTACTACTACAAGACTTGGCACGACTGAAGATGCAAGTTGACGAAGCCTTATCTTACCCACCTGCTATAACAGTAATAGTAACGGAACCCGAAACTACTAATCCAGATATCGAACTTCCGGCTTTTCGTGGTGTCAATAGCTCATACCAGACCGAACAGTCCAACAAAAATACAAAATCGCGTGACCTCTATTTCCCAAAACCATTCAATGACGAGCAAGTTCGAATAATTCAGTTGTTGGATATTTCTGACGGTGTGGTAGTGCAGGGGCCTCCAGGTACAGGAAAGACGCACACAATAGCGAATGTAATCTGCCACTACCTAGCTGAGGGTAAACGCGTATTAGTCACTTCGATGAAGGATCCAGCACTATCAGTATTGCAAGGGCAGCTTCCGGCTGAAATCCGTCCTCTCGCTATTTCACTCTTAACGAGTGATAGCGATGGAATGAAACAGTTCGAACATTCCATTAAAAAGATTGCTTCCGAGGTGCAGGGGCTCGACCGGAGCAGTACCGCGAAAGACATTACTTATCTTGAGACATCGATCGATTCTCTTCATGGAAAGATTGCAATTGTTGATCATAAAATTGGGGCATGGGCCAAAAAGAATCTGGAGAAGATTGTACTCGATACAGATGAAATTGAACCACAAGAAGCCGCACGCGAAGTAATCGCTAATGCAAATCAGTTCGAGTTGATTCCTGACGCCCTGGGAATCACGCCTGACTTCGCACCGCAGTTTTCAGACTCTGATATCGTCAGATTTCGCGAAGCTAGGCGAACTCTTGGTAGAGATATTAGTTATCTTGAATCTTCGTTGCCTCAACTTGTAGATTTCCCCGACTCTATGGCATTATTAGAAACCCATCAAGACCTCTCACAGTTCGAAAAATTGAAAGAAGATATAGCAATTGGTGCTATACCGACACTTTCAGATTCTACCCAGGATACACTTTCCATTTCTCAGCATCTCCTTAAGCATATCGAAACCCTTAAGAAGCTGCGGGACGAAGTTGCTAACGCAAACCGTCCATGGACGGTTACGATGCGCGAACGGCTAAAGTTTGATAGCAATACCAGCTTAATACCGATGTTAGAAACTTTAGGCACTGAGCTCAAACTAGCTGTTGAAAACCGAAAACTCTTCTTGGAAAAACCAGTTACTATACCTGTAGATATCGAACTCGATGCTGAGATTTTGGAAGCTATTAAGAATATAGCAGAGGGTCAGAGACCATTTGGTCTCAAAGGACTTTTCGGTAAATCAACACAGAAAAAACAGATAGATAGCATCCGAATATTAGGTAATCCTCCGATAGACCCAGACAACTGGAAGTACGTCACAGAGTATCTTGCATTATTGAAACAACTTCGCGAATTGACACTGAGATGGAATGTTCTTGCTCATGAGTTAAAGATCGAATCCGTACCAGCAATTTCGCCAGAAAGTGGATTTGCTGCTGCTGAAGTTTATGATATTTACCTCAATGTAAAAGGAGTTGTAAAGGCGGAGAAGAATCTCTTGTGGGGTGCCTCACGAGTTTTTCCGAATTGGCCTCATGCAAGCGAAGTGGTAGATAACGTACAGTTGTTGGTTGAATTGGAAGCAGCGCTAAAGCATCACCTAACAAAAAATCGCCTTGCTAGTGTATGGGCTACAAAGGAGCGTTTTCAAAAGGTGTTGGAGGGCAGAACTGGTCTCATTATAGAGAAGATTCGCCAGTTTCTTGCGGACTCACTAGGCAATCCGCAAATTGAAGATGTACAAATACAGGCTGAATGGTCTGAGCTAATGTCAGAGTTATATCGTGTGCTCAGCCTTGGCTCCCATCTTATAACCGTCAGCGAAGTATGCAGCAAAATTGCGGACTCGGGTGCTATCCAGTTTGCCATATTGCTCAAGCAACCGTTAGAGAGTACAACGGATTGTCTTCTGCCCGATAACTGGCGTAATATATGGAGGCTGCGGCGTTTAGCAACTTACCTGGAATCCATAGATGCCCAAGAAGAACTCAAAAAGCTGGCGACTAGCCGTAGTGAAATGGAGAGAGATTTATCTCGTGCTTATCGAGATATCGTGGTAAAGCGAACCTGGTTAAAACTTGCTGAGAATGCTTCACCTAGCATCCGTGCTGCCTTACAAGCATATCTGAACGCGATTCAAAAGATTGGCAAGGGCACAGGCAAGCGCGCTGTGCGTTATCGGCAGGACGCACGCATAGCTGCTTCACATGCAAATTCTGCAGTTCCATGCTGGATAATGTCTCATAGCCGAGTTTCCGAATCTCTGCCTGCAGAACTGGGGTGTTTCGACCTGGTTATTATTGATGAAGCATCTCAATCTGATTTGACCGCGCTGCCTTCTCTTTTACGAGCTAAAAAGGTACTTATCGTTGGCGACGATAAGCAAGTCTCACCTGGCAATGTCGGACTTGAAGAAGAAAAAATTCGCAGCCTAATGTATCGTTTTCTCGGCAGTCAAGTGGAAACGTATCGATCGCAAATGTCACCGGATCGCTCAATCTATGACTTATTTAAAGTTGTATTTGCTAAGAGTACTGTAATGCTGAAAGAGCATTTCCGCTGTGTTGGCCCAATCATAGAGTACTCGAAGCGTGAGTTCTACAATCATGAACTTCGTCCTCTCCGTGTGCCAAAAGCTTCAGAGCGTCTAGATCCACCATTGATCGATGTGCTCATACAAGACGGGTACCGAAAAGGTGATATTAATCAGCCTGAGATAAATTTCATTGTGAAAGAAATTATAGCAATCGTATCTGACCATAATAT
This sequence comes from Chthonomonadaceae bacterium, assembly GCA_025352825.1. Classification (GTDB taxonomy): domain Bacteria; phylum Armatimonadota; class Chthonomonadetes; order Chthonomonadales; family Chthonomonadaceae; genus JANXSG01. The sequence continues at coordinate 4,612 of JANXSG010000158.1, forward strand.
GACTAAGCGAACAATTGGGATCGTCACGTTGCTAGGTAATAAACAATCACAAGCAATATGGGACCACCTGAATCTTAAACTAGGAGCCGAACTCATTCAACGCCATAATATCAAATGTGGCGATGCACGGACTTTCCAGGGAGAGGAACGTGACATCATGTTTCTCTCTATGGTGACAGCGCCTAACGAAGTGGGCGCGCCACTTTCGCAGGACACTTTCGACCAGATTTTTAATGTGGCAGCTTCGCGTGCGAAAAATCGTATGTACTTGGTACGTTCGGTCGAAATAGATCACTTAAGTAAAGCTGATCGATTGCGCCGTAGTCTCATCGAACATTTCGTAGCACCTTTCACTCAAGATGAAGCCCGAGTTCAGGATCTACGAGAGCTTTGTGAGTCCCCTTTCGAACGCGAGATGTACGATGAACTGACTCAGCGTGGATATTGGGTAACACCTCAAATTAAAGTGGGGCAGTTCCGCATTGATATGGTAGTTGAAGGGAATAATGATGCTCGGCTTGCGATAGAATGTGATGGAGATCAGTTCCACGGTGCGGATAAGTGGGCTGATGACATGCAGCGCCAACGCATCTTGGAGCGTGCAGGTTGGGTATTTTGGCGATGTTTTGCCTCCGCCTTTGTACGCAGACGTAAAGAAGTATTAGCTGATTTGATTATGACATTAACCGAGCGTGGTATTGAACCGCTCGGAGTCGAAAACGCACCTAGAAGTGTACATGTTGAGCATCGTGTTACGTGTACGGCTAACGATGAATAATTCATGAGGATTGTTATTCGAATTGCAGGAAAGTCGGTGATAAATCTCTAAACGCGAAACATATCCTAACCTATACTTTATAATAGCCAGGAAGCTGTTGACCGAATTTCCCCAACCCCGACTATTACGCCGCGTGGCGCTCGCTGGAGTGTATTTTTCCGGTTGACTTTCTGTCTAGCTTGTCCTCATACATCGCCGTATCGGAACGGCAAAGCAGAGACTGGATGTCTTCCCCATCATCGGGATAGATTGCAATTCCGATACTTACGCCCAGCTTCGGGAATCCTGGCTCTTTCGCACACACACTTAGGCTGTGTTTTTCTACACCCGCTTTAAGTTTGCCCGCAACAATCTCGGCCTGAATCCGCGCTGAGCGAGCCAGAACAATCACAAACTCATCTCCAGCATACCGAGCAGCCAGGTCGTAGTTTCGGATGTGAGCATTGAAAATATCCGCCATCTCTTTCAGAGTCTGATCACCTCGCGCATGCCCGAACTCATCATTAATCGGCTTGAAATTATCCAGGTCTATATTAAGTACTGCTAACGGTAAATCTTCCCGTTTGGCCCGATTAATCTCTTTCTCCATGAATTCACGCAAGAATCTGGCATTCTTCAAGCCAGTCAGTGCATCCGTATAGGCAGTCTCCTGCACTTTTGCAAAGCTTGCTGCATTATGCACCGCGCGCCCTGCTTGCGCGGCAACAAGCCTCATGACTCGAACCGAATCGGCGTTGAATGCATCTTCATCCTCAGAATAGAGGTTAATGGTTCCTAAGCACTCGCCATTATGAATCATTGGAACAATGAAAGAGGATCTGAATTCCACCCAGGCATCACCCACCGGCCTTAGATCGATATCCTGAGGAAGAAAACTAGCCATCACACTCTCTCCTCGGCTGAAAACTCGGCCAGTGAGGTACGTCCCTATTTCAGTAGTGCTTCCCAGAAAGTGCCGTTCATTTATTCCCTTAGCCTCGTGAGCGCTCAAAAGCTTGCCATCCTCCTCGGGCAGATAGACAACGCAGGCAGAACAAGGCACAATTTCGAGCGTACTAATCACCAATTTTGATATAAACTCCTTTAGATGCAGCGATTCTGCCACGATCTGAGTCAGTTTTTCAAAAGCCTGAGTCTCTCTCTTTGCGGAAGCGATATCCTGTGCAGCACCTTCGAGAATAGGATATAACCCCGACTTGCCAGAATGAAACTCTGGCTGTGTGGCATGGTTGGTGCCCAGCTGATTCTCATACTCTTCCCGCAACTGTGCTGCCACCAACCGAAACGCAGCGACTACTGCAGGATCAAATCTAGTTCCGGAAAGCTCTTCAATTTTGGGGATCGCCTCGTCTGGCTGAAAAGCTTCACGCCAGGGCCGAGGGCGAAGCAGGGCGCTGTAGGTGTTCGCCACTGAAAGTATACGGGCTCCCAATGGAATCTCCGTTCCTTTCAGGCCATCTGGATAGCCTTTGCCATCCCAGTGTTCGCAATGATGACGCACAAATGGAACTACTGGTACTGGAAAAGGTATTGAAGAGAGAATCCGCGCTCCCAATACAGGATGTGTCTGCAGTTTTTCCTGTTCTTCCTGAGTTAAAGCACTTGGTTTGTGGAGTATGTATTCCGGCACTCCCAGTCTGCCTACATTATGCAGCAGCGCTGCATAATGAAGCCCAGCAACCTCATCCTCCTGGAGATCCATAAATTTTGCCATGACTGATGTGGTGCGCTGAACACAGTCGATATGGCCAAAATTGTACGGATCGGATGCATCAATGGCATAAGCGAGCGCCTCTAGGGCAGACGTGCTGAAATGCTCCTCGCGAGCCATCTGTAGTTTTACCTGGGATTCGGATTTAAGAGCATTCCCAAGACTTTTCTTTCTTGTAGTCAGCCATAGGAGAGAACTGCCGGTCAAAACACCACCTGTGAATACCAGCCAGGGCGACCATATTTCGTTAGTGACTATATCCAAGGGACTGTTTCTCCATACACTTTAATGGTAAAGCATTCGCATTGAGAACTACTTTTTCGATATCCAGTTTGAAAGAGCTATGCCATCATCTACGGATAGACATTCAAATTTAACTGCAATTTCTACCGCAGTTGAGTTCCGTATACAGGGGGAGCATCTGATGACTCGGCAGGGAAGAAGAAACTGGCTTTTCTCAATATTCGATTCAGTTTTTTGCTCTGGGAATGTAAGACAGAGTAAGAGATACTCGTTTTGCTGCGCGGCACTCGAAGTGCGAATTCGCATACCACCAGGGCCAACATCTATACACATTCCGGATATCCATTCATATCCTGGTTCCCCAAATTTGGGATAAGTTTCAGGGAAATTATTGAGATGATCCACTGTTTTAGAATCTGGTTTAAATAGTATTTTTGCCTGTCGGAAATGGCGAGGTGTATGGCGTCTCTGGTTCACAGGCTTGAACTCGTTCAGCCGAATCATTACTTCGCGCGACTGTTTCTGATGTGGTATGCTGCAAGCTTCTTCTAAACTCTCTCTTTGCAGTTCTAAAGCTGAGACGGAGCCAATCACTTCGTAACTATTGGTTCCATTCCCTATCCAAAATCGAACCCATGCTCCCCACCTTAGCCCGGAAGGGTTCTCTTCAGCCGCGACAAGCACACAAGCCCATTCACCATGCAGATTGAGCAGAGTGGCAGGAATCGTACATAGTGTCATCTGGCGATTATCTAGAATTTCCAGGTTAACCAACTGTTCTTCAGTTTGAAGATACATGTGATCGATTCTCCAGTCGTATAGGAAGCTGTCACAACCTAAACATTGCCAAGATTTATAATTTATACGGGCACTAACTTTTTCACGAGATGAACCAAGGCGTTTCGGCTGATTCTCGATAGATTTAGAAACTCAGCCGAGACGGTATACCGAATGCTTGAAGATTCATCCAATATTAATGATTCTCTTTGGCTGCAGCGAAGCACGATAGCACGAGCGCTCAACATCCGTGACTCCCCTACATCAATCTCGACTTCAAAGCATGTATTCACAGAAATATCCTCTTTGAGAATCAATCTCATTCCACCTTCGCTGATATCTATCGCGGTAGATCGTGTCCGAACGTGGTGGTGAAGTATATTGTCATCCGCTGAATCGCAGATGTACCATGCAGCTAGTTTACAATTAAATCTCTTATAGCAGCGGCGTTCGACAATGGTAGGTTGAACTCGGTTTAACGCAAAAGCATTAGGTCTGCACTGAAGAATTTGGCTGTTAAACTCGTATAACGCACCATTGACTGCTTGTATTAGCTTTACGACCATACCTGAAGTGAGGTACTCCGAATCGCAGCTCTTACATCCCACAACGATATGTGCATCGTCTCCATGAAGGATAGCTCCCTGGAATCGCTTATCTGATTTTTCGAGAAACACATCCACAAATTCCTGAACTTCAAACATGTGCCGACTCCCTTACCAATGAGTCTGAGATAACAGAATGAACGGATTTTTGATATGCAGTGCTTGTTGTTCACACTCCACCAAATTGTTTGCCTGCTGCAGCCAATGTACGTTTCATTCTATTATCGGTCAGAAATCAATGTTAAATGAGATAGGTGGCTTCATCTATTCTCAAGCTGCCTGCTGTGCATATAGGGGTTTAATCAGATACTGAATAAGTGTTAGTTGATCTAATCTACTCATATTCACAAATTTTACAGCTATTTCGAAATGCTTATTTTCGTGTTTCGTAGCAAAACGATTAGAACGATGCGTGCATCGTAATACTGATGCCTGAAGAACCGTCGTCTCTTTTCCCACAAGTTTGAATTCTATTTTTAGAATGCTGTCCGCAGGCAGCAGCATGTCCGAATAGAGCGTCGCCCCACCCACGCTGATATCATCGACGAGTGCAGGTACACGAAAATCTTCTTTTTCATCTTGGGAGTTTGTCTGCTTCTGGGCAAACCATACTTCGATTGCACAAGATGCCCTATCACTTCTCCGCCTCTGCACTAGTTGTGGCGGTTTGAGTTCGACAGTGATTGTTTCCACATTTTTTGAAACGATAGTTGTCTCCATCCGAAACAGTGAGCTTTTTGTTGCTTGCGTCAAAACTAGAGTCTGCCCGGGGATAAATTCGAAATTGGATTCAGCATCAAAGGAGATTTCTAACGAATCATTTTCCATCGACACCACGGAGCCGGAATATTGCTCATTCTCGAAGACGGCTACACCGATCTGATCATTGACATGAAACATAATGCTCTCCCGGTAATCATTTGAATATCGGCATGACACTGCCGAGACAAGACAAGCTATCTTCCAATTATCGGTGATGATTAAGTGTAGAAGTAGGGTATGGGATGAACGTACGAAGGCTATAAATTACGAGCGAAAATCAATTTAGATCTGTAGAGGTAATTGCAAAACTATAAAAACTGTTCTTATCTGATCACAGCTTTGCCTAACCCCCCGGTCCCTTCCCTGCACACGCAAACGATAAAGCTGTTTGCGTTAGGGAAAGGGGTCAGGGAGGTTAGTCAAAAAGATGTATTTCCCGACTTTTGCAAGAGTATCTGTATATCAGCAACATCGGAATGTTTAGCGGCTCATTCTGGCAATGAAGCTAATGTAATGCAGATATATCAAGGGATGTAAAACTTTCAGATACTGCTTCAAGGCCGGGATTGTTTTCTCGGGTCACCATGACAGTATGCAGTTTAACTTCTGCTGCTCGTAACCGGAGTCGAGTGCTCTCCAGAATCTCTGCCCGGCCATCCGTCACTAACAGAAGGCCGGCCTCCAGATGTTCTTCTCTCCTGAGATGCTCAATATCCTCTACTGCCACATCGAGCGCCGAGTTCACATGTGTAGCTGCGCCATTGAAGTTAATGGAGAATATGATATCCAGGAGTGCATCTTTTTCCTGGAGTGTGCGTGCCATGCATGGTGATTCTACCTGCCTGGGCCAGAGCTCTTCGGCATAAGATCGGAAGAGATAACGCGTATCTCTTTGCCCCATGTTAGCTCGAATCACCGCCGCGATAACAGCCATTCCAAGAATAGCGCTTTTCCCCTGCATCGAAGCGCTTGAATCCAGGAGAATATAGAGCAGCTGCCCTCCGCTTCCGTTTCCTCCTTCGGAAGGAATGGGTATGGGAACAGGTTTGCGAATAGTCAGCTCCATCATTCGCTGATCCGAACGAAACTCCAGTCGCTGATGTGCCTGGTTATGGATAGGAATCATCACCTCGCCACGATTGTGTCGATCTACCAAAACCTCGGGAGGAAGAATCTGATCTAACAAGCGAGCTCGCCAAACCTCATCCAGAGTATGCGTGGGGCGCATCGTCATCGAAGAGAGAGGAAGATCACGCCAGGATTCGTCCGGGTTAAATAACTCAACTTCTTCGAAAGAGACTACCTCATGATCACGCCAAAGGATCTGTTCGCTCTGTTCGTCTGCTCCTATTTCTCCGCCTGAAAGCGGGCGGGAAACATACAGCCACGGAGGATTTCGCTCGATGAGGCAACGGATGAAGTCTTCAACTTTGATACGATCAGCGAAGAAATCACAGTCACGAGAGTGAAAATCTCGTGCATGAGCAGCTATTTTTTCAAAATCATCCAGTGAACGATGTAGATTTAGAAGTGATTCTACATCGGGAAGTCTATGTTTCGGCTGCCCAAAACGAGGTTTGATTTTAATCTGCCAGGGCCTCGCCTGTCGCAGACGTTTCCGATTTACGGATTTCCCCATTTCGGCGAATAGGGTAAGCCACCAGACCACAGCCCATTTTATGGCTTTGAATACTGCGATCAGAGGCGTATCATTAGACTCTTCCAGCACACGATCGTCTCTTGTAGCAAGCGGAAGCTGCTCGGAATCCGCCCGACTCAATCCTCATCTCCACCCAGGCGAACGATTGCCTGGCGCAGAATGTTTACAAGCCCCTCGACGCCCGCAACTCCCCGGACTTTGCCAAGATGGCCCAGCAACTCTCTTCGGGCTGCGAAAATCGTCGGCGTTCCCGGCAATCGGAGCCTGAAATCACCAGGATGCTTTCCATGATGATGCTGATAGTCCAGTATCTGCTGGGCTAGATCTCCCAGCGAATCGTAGAGCGCCAGTTCGTCACGATGGATTCGTGCGGGCAGCACCTCTTCCAAAACTCGGTTCAGAATATTGTGTGCGGAGAGCCCATCTTCGTCATCTCCCAGAGGCAGCGCGTAAGGAAGATATTTGCGCACATGGGAATACTCTGCTCTAGAACGCCCTTCCAGCAATGCCCCCGCCCTGATAACATCCAGAAAGAGATTTTCTCGACGCAGATCGGAAGAGAAAAGACCTGATCGCCCCAAATGAGCATCTTCCTGGCAGCGGCGGTGGAACTCTCCCGATATCCAGCTTTCTACCAGTAAAACTCCAGGTGGAACTTCCATCATTTCACGCCGATTCGAAAGTTCGCGAACCTGTTCGATATCTACCAACGGGAGATGCGGTGCATGGCCGTGCGTGTGGAGATATACCTGGCCTGTCTGGAATCTGCCCCAGGGTGTAGTCACTTCCGATGGTGTGTATCGAAATGCGATGCGGCTCCACACTGCTTTCCACTCCTCACCGCGCGGCGCTTGGTTGGCAGTGAGTATGGCGTGGTGCAGATTCGCAGGCATCGGTTCCTGATCTTTCACTTCGAACATGCGTTCGTACAGAATGGTATTCAGACTGCGTGCCAGAGCGACTGGCCCGTCTGTAAACTCTTCCAGCATGGCGATATCACAGCTGAGAATGCCATTGTCGGTATTATAGACCTGTCGGCCCTCTTCAAGGTAAGTATGAGGTATTGGCGCACCCACAAGATGATCTGGCATAGTGTAAGCTGTGATCTGTGTACGAAATACTTTGGCGTTCTGCACAGCTCCCACAAAAAGTCTGGCCGGATAAGATTTGCCTCTGCCGGGCCGCCCGACGAGAAGCATGTGCTGCCCCGTAAGCAGCGCTAGCTTGAACTGCTCTACGCCATCATCATAGCCAACAAGATGCTCTTTAAGTGTATCAAGCGCTGTGGAGAAAGAGGTTTCACTCATAACCGCTGCATCCTCCAATCCTATCGTATGCAAGGATGCACGTTAGGAATCGAGTGAATGGGCAATCATAGCCCAGAATAGTTCTAAGTATAACGGTTAACGAGGATTTTGTCGAGTCCGAATTATAGAAATAGTTTGCAAATAATAGCAGAAGAACAGGTAGTTATTGGATGGTCAATAGTTTTGATCGCAAAAATAAATGCATTGTTCGCATCTAGCGAACAATGCATTTATCCGTATTTCACAAGTCCGGTGCAATTTTGATATCCATTCTTTATCTCTCAGCTGATAAAGATTGAAAATCACACAGGCGCTATTTGTGGAAGCGCTCTACGAGCTGCCTGCAGCCACTGCTCTGTTAATTGAGGGAGAGTCTGGCCAGAGGCTTCTGCGTCGGCTTCCGTAATATATGTCAAAAAATAGTCCCGAATACAGATACAGGTTCGCCCGTTTTTCCGCACTACTTTAATATCGGAACTACTGAGCCTTGGTGATTCCGTGCGAGATAGAATCTCGACCAATCGGGCATCCAGAATCTGGGTTCGCATGATCGGGGTGGTGTCACCGATAGTTTTTCTTATTTTAAAAATGGTGTAGCCACTCATTGCCCAATCCGCCTGAGCTGTACTTTCAATTTTTGGCAGAGAACCAATCGCTAAATGCACATCTGCACTAGCGATAATCGGCATAGTGGCAAGTCCTGCTGCCAGTAGAATACTTTTCCAATTCATTTCTGCTCCTCCTATGTGTCTTCTTGAACCAACCGCCTCAATGGACGGCTTATTAGAGAGTAAACCGAGTACTCATGCACACAAAATAAATGTATTTCAATAGTAATGGACTGAATAAAAGACACAAGTGTTCCATTAACTTATGTTACTTAGGCAGGAGAGCAAGTAATTTACAGGGAATATATCAACTATCCTAAGCTGGCATAGCCAGAACCAAAAGGATTTCACCCACGAAAAGATATCGCGAAGGGTTTTAGGGGTTGTGAAAGTAATCCCATATTCAACTATTTCCGGGAATTGAAAACTCCCGGCATCAAAAAACAGGCGTCTTTCAGACGCGATTCCGTTCGGAGGATGGCTGGCCGCAGGACTCCAAGACAGGTACTTCAGTGCCTGGCACATAATGGGGCGATATTTAGGATTATTTTCACAACCCCTAAGCTGGCAAAGCCAGAAACAGAAGGTATTTGATGTTAGCAAAATTAGCGACTACCACTTAGATTTAAAAAACGTCCATGAATTCTAAGAAAATTGCGTGGTTGAGATCGACATTCCGTTCATTTTGAACGCAATTTAACTTCTAAGTGCCTAATGAATCGAGAATCATATGCTTCAGAATATCCCCACACCCACCATCTTAATAGATCGTGACAGGCTGCATCAAAATATAAAACGGATGCAGAATGTCTGCACTCGTCATTCGGTGCAGCTATGGCCACATATCAAAACGCACAAGATGCTGGAAGTCGCCCGTATGCAGCTTGATGCAGGGGCTGCGGGATTGTGCTGCGCAAAACTCGGAGAAGCTGAAGTGATGGTCGAAAGTGGGGTGCGGTCTATTTTCCTGGCGCATTCACTTGTTGATCCGCTTCAGGCTCCTCGCATTTCTGCTCTAGCGGAACGTCTGGATGCATTAATTTTAGCCGTAACAAGTGAAGCTCAAGCAGACGCTCTTGAGCGTGTGCTCTCCGCAGCGAATTTGAAACTGCCTATTATGGCTGGCTGTGATACGGGTCTTGGCAGAGAAGGGGCGCGCGGAGTGGAGGGAGCGCTGCGGCTTGTGAAGAAGGTACAGTCGCTGCCGCATATGGTGCTGAAAGGTATCTATACACACGAAGGGCACTCTTACTCCTCTCCTACAGGGAACTATCTCGACACCGCAAAATTAGTCTATAGACAGATGATGGAAATAAAATCGCAGATTGATGAAGATATCGAAGTCTGGCCGGGTTGTTCGGTGACAGCAGCCTGGATGGCACAACAGGAAGGGATCACTGCTGTGCGGCCGGGAACCTATGTATTTGGGGATCTTTCTCTGACCGTCACCAACTTAATTATGCAGTGGGAAGATTTAGCTGCGACCATTCTTGCTACGGTTGTGGATCGACCGGATGTCAAACTCGCACTGCTCGATGCGGGATCTAAATGCTTTACCAGCGACAAAACACCCCTCGGCCTCTCCGGCTCTCTCCTCGATGGAAGAGATATTCATGTTACTAAGTTAAGCGAAGAGCATGGATGGGTCACTGGCTCTGAAGTTAATCAGCTCAAAATAGGCGAGCGTGTTCGCGTTGTTCCGGCGCATGTATGCCCGGTCATAAATCTGACAGATGAAGTCGTGGTGATAAGCGGGGATTGTGTTGTGGATAGATGGAAGGTTGCAGCACGAGGAAAAGTACAGTAAAGTGCAAGAAATTCGAAAATATAAACTGCATCGGCCGTATAGTGCAAAATGTAGTGAAACATCTGCCCCAAATACTAGATATTGGGGCAGATGTATCGTGTTTGACGCTGCGTTTTAATTTGTAAGTTTACTTACTTCGTGGATCAATCTAGTTGGGTTAAGATGATCCATGCTTAGCTTCAGGACTGATTTCCACGGTGGCAGCTGGCCCCTCTGTATGTTCTGGGGTGGATGGCTGCACTTTTTCCACGGTTTTGGTATCTCCAGCACTGTCACGTGTAGGTGGCGCAGTGGATATTGAAACTCCATTTGCACTCATGCTCATCTTTACTCCTAAGTTAAAAAGACCGGTGAACTAGTTCGACCGGATGGGAACAGTAATTATGTAAACCGCTGATTCCTCAGCGTGATAACTACTTATTCCCAACTTTCATCAATAGGAGTACTGGCTGGAGTACGAGGATTAAGCCACCCGCAGCTTATTGGTGCGAAGTTTATCAGCTGCCTTCAACTCAGCTGGCATTGCACGTGTCTCAAAGAACACCACCCTTCTTACTTCACTAAAGGAAGTTTCCCCTTTTAAAACTCGTTCTGCAGCAGCAATTTGAAGTGTGCTGTATCCATATTTGGCAGCCAGCAGACGTACTTCATCGATAGGAGCCTGAGCAGCAATTTCATGCTGAATGGCAGGCGGTGTTGGGAATATTTCATGCACGGCAACTCTTCCCTTATAGCCTGTATTCAGGCAGTTTGTACAGCCCACGGCACGCCATAGATGCTCCACATTTCTGTTCTCGACACCGAGAGTGTAGAGTTCTTCTCCAGAAGGCTTATACTTCTCTTTGCAATGCGGGCAGAGATATCGTACTAGACGCTGCGCGGTAATTCCAATAAGCGCAGAGCTTAATAGGTACGGCTCAATTCCCATATCGATGAGCCTGGGAATAGCACTCGAAGCATCGTTGCAGTGGAGCGTGCTCAACACCAGGTGGCCAGTGAGTGCAGATCGAATGGCAGATTCGGCAGTCTCTTTGTCCCGGATTTCACCCACCATAATGATATCGGGGTCCTGGCGCAAAATCGATCTTAACTGGGCCGCAAAAGTTAAGCCAACTTTATCATTCACCTGTGACTGGTTGATTCCGTCGATGTCATACTCCACCGGGTCTTCGCATGTCATGATATTGTTGGTGGTGTCTCGCAGTTGATTCAGGCTGGCATACAGCGTGGTTGTCTTTCCACTTCCTGTAGGGCCAGTCACAAGAATTAATCCATAGGGTTTAGTGATCATGTCTTCGTACATCGTGAGATTATGATCGTTAAATCCTAATTCTGGCAGTTTCTGAAGAGCTACGTTCTTATCAAGAAGTCGGATTACAATGCGCTGGCCATGGTAGTTGGGCAGGACAGACACACGCATATCGATCGATTTACCTTCGTTCTTGATATTTATTCGTCCATCCTGCGGAGTGCGATATTCCACTATATCGAGATGGGCAAGCACTTTGATTCTTGCAATTAGCGGAGCCTTCAGCTTAACTGGGATATCGTGCATTCGAACGAGCATGCCATCGATACGGTAACGAATTTCCACTCTATTTTTTCGTGGTTCTATGTGAATGTCACTTGCGTGCATCCTTAGTGCATCCGAAAATAGCTGATTAACCAGGCCGACTACTGGACGAATATCGGACTCTGTGAGGCCTGTCTCTTTTATTTCTACTGCCGTAGGTTCGGTGTCGTACTCATCCATTGCATCATGTACGTATCTACTCATCGCTTGTGAATGCGTATCGTCCTCCCCAAAACAGTTGACAATCGCCTCCGCAATTCTTTCTTCGGTTGCGAGTACTGGCTCAACACGCATCTTGGAGATGTTACGCGCCATATCGATAGAATCGACATCGTTGGTATCTCTCATCGCCACAATGAGTCTGCCATTTTTGATCTGGACAGGAATATACATATTGGCTCGGCAGACTTTTGCTGGAAGAAGTCGAACAACTTCAGGTTCTGGCGGGCTGTTATGCAGCGACCATGCTTCGACACCTTTTTGCAGGGCACATACCTGTAGAAGGCGCTCCTCGGTAATCATTCCAGTCTGAATGAGTATCTGCCCTAGTGGCTGAAATCGCTCACGCTGGATTGTCATCACTAGTTCAAGCTGTTCTTTGGTGATCAGCCTCTGAGCTACCAGTATCTCACCCAGCCGTTGTCTTGTTATAACCATCATTCCTCCAGATATTGCCAGCATCCCTATTACGACGTGAAATTTATAAATTGTTGTCATCCCTATGGGATTATAAAAATCGCACAGAGATAAGTTTAAAATCATTTTATCGAGGTGTTCGCTTATGAACACCACGTATTAACACGGGGTTGAACGTGTGCATTATCGGCGTGAATTGAAGAGAGGTTTAGTCTGATTGCTGGTTTGAAACGAGGATGTGTTAATAAAAACAGAGCGTGGTGGTGAAATTAATCCATTTACCGGGAGTTTAAAACTCCCGGCAATGAGACGCGGCACTAAAGTACCGGTCTGGAATTGCTAAGCCCATCTCCGGTCGCTAGACGCTCCCTGCATGGGCTGAGATTCTCAATTTGAATCACCCCCCTCTCCCTTGCGAGGAACGAGCAATATGGGAGAGGGGGGCAGGGGGTGAGGTTAAATGCTCCCTCTCTCCCGAAGCTTCGGGAGAGAGGGTCGGGAGGTGAGGGTTTGACGAAGAGTCTGGGATATATTTCACCGGGCTGAAACCCGGGTCTGGAATTGCGAAGCCCATCTTTGGTCGCTGGAAGCTCCCTGCATGGGCTGAGATTCACAATATCGCTCCCTTCTCCCTCCGAGGTACGAGGGAATAAGGGAGAAGAGCCGAGGAAGAGAGTGGGGCAGGGGGGTGAGGGCTGAAATATGCATATATAACCGACTCTTGCATTTACCATATCATAAATATGGTGATGCTGCAAATGTCCAATGTATGAGTTAGAGGAATCTATTTTTATTCTTGAATGGCGAAATGATTTCACCCAGCAAGAAGGTATATTAAATTAATCGATAGTGGTGTTTGGAGAGGGAGTTAGATGTTTATAAAATGCTGGTTGTTTACCGCGGTAATTTTTTTGCTGCCAGTGGCGGCTCTGCCCGATGAGACAGCACAGGATTCGTTACGGCAAGACATTGAGATGGCCAGAAAAAAAGTCTATCCGGCTCTGGTGAATATATCCGTTGTAACACGGTTCTATACTGGCGGCCGTGCACAGAAAGCGCCTGCAGGTGGAAGCGGTGTCATCGTTTCTCCCGAGGGAGTGGTCATCACGAACTACCATGTCGCCGGAAACACCACGCATATCACCTGCACACTTACGAACGGGGAAGCTCTGGAAGCAAAAGTTATCACGCACGATCCGCTCAGCGATCTGAGCATTCTAAAGATGCAGATTGCAAAGCGAATAGATTCCAAAGCACCACTCCCATATGCCGCCTTAGGGAATTCGGATACTCTGCAGGTAGGCGACTACGTTCTGGCTATGGGCAATCCGATGATGCTCTCCTCCTCTGTTACTCTTGGAATCGTATCTAATACTAAAAGAGTTTTTACCGATTTTACAGGCTCGAACATCGCAGAAATGGATCTGGAGGAAGGTGAAAAGACAGGTCTATTCACGCGTTGGATACAGCACGATGCGCTTATACTTCCAGGCAACTCCGGCGGCCCGCTGGTTAACCTTAAAGGCGAGGTAGTTGGTATCAATGAGCTAGGTGGAGGTGGTGTCGGGTTCGCGATTCCTGCTACCATAGTCAGTCAAATACTTAAGCAAGCACTGGATAATGGCAAAATCGCTCGGGGTTGGCTGGGCTTAACTTTTCTTCCTGTCAATAAAATTGGGAGGGAGACCGGTGCGCTGATCTCATCAGTCTGGCCTGGCTCCCCGACGGAAAGAGCCAATATTATTCCTGGCGACATCCTCTTATCGATAAATGGTGAACCCACCACCGCCCGATTCTTCGAAGAGATTCCTCTCGTCTATCAGAGGATCGCAGCACTTCAAATAGGAGCAAAAGTAAAACTTACACTCCTTCACGGCAGCGAGATACATACGATTGAGGCAACAGTTGATCCCATGGAACGCTCACTCGGAACAGAGGAAGAGGAGCGCGAAATGGGTGTAACCGTGCGCGATATTACAGATACGATGGCGCTTGAAGAGCATTTCCCCAATAAGGATGGGGCGCTGGTAACTGGGGTGCGGCCAGGTTTCCCCTTCGAAGCGGCACAGCCTCCCGTTTTACAGGGAGATGTGATTCTGTCGGTTGGAAGTATGCCCACATCAAATCCGGAGGCGTTCCGCAAAGCGCTGAAATCGATCAATCAGCAAGAGTTCGTTGTATCGTTGCGCAGAGGTAAAGAAAATCTTCTGACTGTTGTAAAAGTTAAAAGTGACAAGTCTAATGCAGAAGGAACCGAACTTCCGAAAGCCTGGCTGGGAGTAAAGACTCAGGTTCTTACCCCCGAAGTAGCAAAGGCAATGCATCTTTCAGAAGCAAAAGGGTTTCGAATCACCGAGGTATACTCCTACACAGAAGCAGCGAAATCTGGCTTCAAAATTGGGGATGTCATCACTGCGGTCAATAAAGACTTCCTTAAATCTTTTCGCCCTCAGGATTCCGAGGATCTCAAACGTCTCATTGAGGATCTGAACATTGGGGATAGAGCAGAGCTAAGCATCCTGCGCGATGGCAAACCTCTCAAGCTTCAGGTGGCTATGGAAGCCGTGCCCACCACTTCTGATCAGGCTGCAAAATCTCAGGACAAAGAGCTAGAATTTAACGTGCGAGATATCCTGCCTATCGATCGTATGGAGAGATCGTGGAAAAAGGATCAAAATGGGGTACTTGTTACAGAAGTGACTGCGGGAGGATCGGCAAGTATCGCCGGTTTGATGGTGGAAGACCTTATCCTGGGTATAAATGGAGAGCCAATTGAGAATATTGAAAAATTCGACAAGCAGATGAAAATTGTCTATTCAAAAAAACCAAAAATCATTCAGATATTCCTGCGACGAGATCAGCAGACTCACTTTGTATTCATTGAGCCAGACTGGCAGAAAACATCCTCAAAATAGATAAGCCCTTTTGCGCGGAAGTTTCTTGAGGGGCATCCTGTTTGCAATTACCTCCCTATTCATCATGGAATTCCAAGACATATTATTAGCCACAAAAAAGCACAAAATTCGCACAAAATAAGCTTGGAATTCCATTAATAATAAATTAACAAAGAAATACATTCGGTAGGTTTTTTGCGCATTTTGTGCTTTTTTGTGGCTATTTTATTCACGTTGATAGTCATCAATAATAGTACTATCGAAATCAATATCCATGTGGCTGACTGTAATCAAAATATGCCGAATTGTTACAAATTGTAATCAACTAAAAAGGAATAGTAAATGATGAAACGAGTGTTCGTGTGCATGGGGATAGCTTTGATGCTGGGATTTGCCAATGCAGCCCAAGGCGCCGATGATGAATCTGCACAGTTATTGAATCTCGTGAATAAAATGAGTCCAGCCGTGGTAACCGTAAAAGCGCTTCTAAAAACTCAGGGTGGCGCAGGTGGGCAGAGAAGTGATATCCAATCGCGCATTGAACTTCAAGGGGTAGTGGTTAGCACGGATGGCCTGGTCATGATTTCCAACACGTCACTATCTCCGGGCAGTTTGTTCGGCGCTCTGGGTAATAGAGGGCCGGGCGGCGATGCAAACGAGATCAAATCAGTTCCTTCTGATATAAAAATCATCTTTGAACAAGAGGAAAAAGAGTATTCAGCTTTTCTCGCCGCTACCGACAGCAAACTCAATCTTGCCTTCCTGAAGATCGAAGATTTAAACGACAGAAAGCTCATTTTTGCTGATTTCAGCAAAAATGTATCCCCAATGATAGGCCAGCAAGTGGCTGCTATCTCCAGACTGCAAAAAGGCTACGACTACGCTCCTTTTTTTGAAACTTCAAGAATTAGCGGTGAAATCGGTAAACCTCGGAAAGCCTGGCTTGTGGATGGAAACTTCTCAGAATTTGGCCTGCCAGTCTTTGATATGAATGGAAACGCAATTGGTGCATTAACGACCATTCAAGCTAGTGCAAAAAACGAATCTAATGACGAATCTGCGATGTTTGCCATGACGATGCGTATGATGACGGGTGGAGGTGGTATAGTACGCCCATTTATTCTGCCAGCTTCTGTGGTAAATGGTGTTATCGCACAAGCCCGTATTCGGGCTGTTTCAGTTGCTGCCGAACGCGCTAAAAACAAAACTGCCAAACCAACTCCATCAAAACCTGCCAAACTAGCTAAATAAATCGTGTCTATGAGCATCTTAAACGAATGGCTCGTAACCAGGGCTGATTTGAAGTCAGCCTATTTCTACTCTGGAACAGCAATGACGGGGAGTGAAACCTCGCGAGCCATCGCTTTTATTTTTTCAAAATCGAAACCGGCAGGGTCAGATTTTCGCCCGGCGGGCAGCGCTACCTGGGCGTGGGACACAATTCTGCTGTCCAGCACACTATATCTTGATCGAATAAAGCGTATTATGCCTGCCACTGCCGCCATCTGTTCCTGCGGGAAGGGATCCTTTCCATCATTTAGATTTACCATTTCAATTCCCACACTGAAATCGTTCACCTTTGGCGCACTTTCCAGCACCGATAACCCCGCATGCCAACCTCTTTTTTCAATGGGGACCATCTGGACTACGCGGCCATCTTTGCCCACCACGAAATGAGCTGATACTTGCCTGACAGGGTCTAGAAAGATGTTGATCGTACCTTCCGTAGATGGTTCCACGGTAGCATGTAGGACGATACAGTTTATTAAGACACCTAATGGGCGATCATCGTAGTTGGGGGAGTTAATAAAACTGTACGCAAGAGGCATCTTCATATCTGGTATGATCGGAGTATCTCTGGCAAATGCTTTCGATATCATGTAAAGGAAGAGTGAAGCTACTGCAAGAATGGTAGTCGTACTCAGATATCTTTGATTGCGTTTTATCATCATCTCTATATCATCCATGGTATCATATTATTGGTAGGATGTTCGCGAATGTTGAGGAGTTGACCTGCTTTATTTTAGAAGAATTAATAGTTATTAAGGTGATTTACGACGCTTTTGTAACAATCAATATCGTTTGAGATGCAGCGACTATACCCTTACGATTTCTGACTTCTAGAGTGAGTCGATGTTTACCCGGAAGAACACTCCCCGCGTCCCATAAGCACTCCCAGAGATCAGGACGGTCAGCTTTATAGATTAGATACCCATCCAACTTATAGCTCACATCGACAAAATCCAGAGGAGTGCGCGCCCAGCACGAAAGCCTCACCCTGCCCTTAAGCAGCTCATCTTTTTTAATGGGCATGGGGAAAGCAGGCTGAGCAATATCATTGGATAATAAGGAGGTGATGAAATATGGGGAGGCAGTGGCAAATCGATATGTATCGATCAAATATGGATTATCCGTGACACTGTAGTCGTTATAAGCACGATCGGCAGCATACTCGAGAGCATTCCCATCGAAGTAGTTGATACATTTTACACGCGGAAATATGCGCGGAAGCGCGTTGTAAAGGGTCAGGATTTTTCTCATAGCAAATTCTGTGCGAGGCGCTCTATCCAGAGTGGTGTAGTGTGTGGCAGCGAACTCGCAGATCATCATCGGTTTTCTCGCTGCGTATAAATTGTAGACCTGTGAAACCATATCCACCGGATGCTCATTCTCACACGGGCAGTCAATTTTATTATCGTGGAAAGTCACATTATACATATTGACACCTACCCAGTCTGTCCATCTATCTCCTGGGTAAAAATCTTCAATATTATTCGTAGGAATCGTATAAGGACACCAGACCGTGGCAACATTCGGCGCTCTGCGGTGCATAACCTCATGCACAAGCCTGAATTTTTCCCGATACAGTGCTGCATTTTTATTGTATATCACCCAGTTTCCATTCATCTCTGAAGCAAACCGAAGAAATATTTTAGCGCCAGATCGAGCCATGTCATCAGCAAGCTTACGCAGATAAGCATTGTCTTTTACGTATTTCATACCGTCGTTTGGTTCTAGGGCAATATGAACAAATTTGCCTTGTGATGCGAGCTTTCGCACCCAGTCGAGGGGCAGTGGCTTGCCATAACCCAGATAGAAAAAATACATGGAGTGCTGCCTGCCTACCAGCTTCTCAAATTCAGACGGCTCATGGTGCATCGTACGATTCATATCTGTGTATGGCATGTTTAACTTACTGTCATAATCGATATATGCACCAATATAGCAGCCAGTGGCTGGTTCGTGAAGCGCATGTGTATTTCTCGCTTCTATCTCATGCGGCTTCAGCGGTCTGGTTAAAAATAGTATTGCCTGCGCTTTCCCTGATGCCCTGGCATTTATATTAACCTGAAACATAAGGAAGAATAAAACGAATATAATATACAGAAATAGCAGACTTCGATTATTAAGAAAACGGATAGGAATTAATTTTTTGTAAATCACGAAGATAGGCTCCAATAGAAGTTGAGTCCACCATATATAGACGGCGCGAATTAAAGAATACCTGATATGATGGATAGAATTCCTACTGTGAGTTATCTATATCAATTAGTATGAGGTAATCGCAAAAAAAGTCGGATATACACGCATATTTCAGATCTCACCCCCTGCCCTAATAAATGAAAATTATCCATTTAATCCTTTTATCTATTTTTTTTATCAGAATTAGAAATTTTAGTGTATAATTACTTAACAAATACTCACCATTAAGCATTAATAGTAGTAGTGGATAGTGTGAAATTTGCATATTATTTTTACTAAATTTGCAATAACTTTCGATTATTTCATTGCTAACTAGGAGAAATTCGTGTCGAAGATAAGAAAACTCAACACCCCTGAGAAACGAGCTAGAGTTGGGGAACGAATTAAGATTGCTGCTACCCAGGCAGGTATCACACTTAAGGAACTGTCTGAAAGTGCAGGCACATCTCCTTCCCTTATATATCAATATGTACGAGGAATTACAGCAGTCCCTGATGATCTTCTTGAAAAGATTGCTACTGTTACTCGTGTTCACACCGACTTTTTTGATCCGGGAAAAGATGCTCGATCCTCACTCGCACTGCCAGCAGATACTACCGATCCCAGCGGAGAGTTCGAATCTTCCGCATCAGAACCTGGAACACGTGCCCGTATGCGTGCGGAGCTAAGGCATCTTCATGAGATGGCAGAGGCGCTCAATTACCCAAAAAGAAATCGGTCTGCTTATATATCTTCACTCGATCAGATGCTATCGCTTGCCAGAACGCTGGAGGATCGCCCTCAGGAAGCCTGGATTCTTTGGAAACTGGGATGTGCAAAATTAGAAGATAACGATCTGGAACAGGCGAAAAAATTCTTAATCCAATCAAAAGAATCATTTGCTATCGAAGGCTTGGATGAGTACAAATTCCATGTGACCCAAGATCTAGTCGTTGTACTAAGTGAACAAGGCGCATTCGTCGCAGCAAAAGAGTACCTGGAAGATCTTATTTCAAACGGCGGGGCAGACATCCTGTGGAGGACGCTTATCTCAATGGGTAGTCTCTGCTATCGCCAGCACGATTTTGAAGATGCCCTAAAATACTACATTCAGGCTGCAGAACAGATGGAAGGCTTTGATTCAGATAAGCTGACAGAGGAGGGAATGCCGCCGCTGATGAATCATATCGCGGATATCGTACGCTCCACAGGGCATTACGAAGAGGCTATGTTTTTGTGGTCGTACTGCCTGCAGCAGGCAGCTAAAGATCGTAAAGCGGATGCCTTCCTAGAATCGCTTATGGAAGTGGCGCAGTGTTGCCTGGAAATGGGCAGGCTGCACGACGCGAAAGAACATTTAGAAAAAGCAGTCATGTTGGCTAGTTTCCTCTTTGAGGACGAATCCAGGCTGAGCATAGCGCGTGCCCTGTTGGCGATAGTGCTGATATCGATGGGTTCTATAGAAGAAGCCAAAGATAATGCACGTGCTTCATTCCGAATTGCAAATAAAGTACAGGGTGCACGCCCCACCATTCTCTCCTGTATCGCGCTTGCCGAAACAAATATAGCGGTTGGAAACTGGGATGATGCGCTTGCCAACGCTGAAGAAGCCCTGAAAGAAGCAAAGCGTACCAGCAGAACTCGTGAAGTTGCTCAGGCGCGGGAGATTAAATCGAGAGCATTTATCCTGCAGTACCAGCAGAAAATCTCCGCTGGAGATGAAGCAGCAGGTTTCAAGGCGCTTCATGATGCTATTGATGAAGGCAAAATTTCTCTTGAAACCGCTATTCGAGCAGAGTCTGTGAAAGAACAGGTAGCGGCTCATCTGATTCTCTCCCGAGCCTATCTCGTTAGCGGCGATTTTGCTGCCTCGGAAAATGAGGCTCGGCAGGCACTGGCAATTACAAACGAAGGAGCCGTGGGGCTCAACAGGCTGCTTGGCGCGGACAGCGATCGGCTTCCATCTCTTCTTAAGTCTTCACTTCTGAATTTACCAGATATATTTGCTCGCCAGAACGTATACCTGCCAATACTTGAGTGGCAAGCCCACTATCTTCAGAGCACTTTACTTGCGAAACGGATCGGGCCAGAAGCAGCATATGTGGCTGTGCATAGCGCTGCCGAATCGCTCTCCAAAATGTTCAATGGCTTGACATCGACTGAAGTTGCTGCACTTCAAAAGTGTCATCCTGATATATCGAAAGTCTTCCAAGACCTCACTACATATTCCATTAATGAAGCAGATCGGCATCAGACAAAACTTCTGATGCAGTCTGTGCCATGGGCTGCACAGCCGACAGCTATTCCTGCGATCGCGCCTTCTAGATAGCAATTAAGTTTCAGCATGGATGGAATTCTGAAAGTGTCCCTGCTGCAATTCTCCTCAGATAGAAACACAGCTTAATCAGGAATGGATAGGCCAATGATACAGAGTGCAGGTATTGTGCTGCATCGCTCCAGAAAAGAGGCGCTTGAACTTGCACACTCGCTTATTGAATGGCTGGAGCAGCGTAGTATTGCAGTAATGCTCCTGCCAGAAGCGGCAGAACGTCTGGTGAGGCTAGATCTTGCCGTCGATGCTGAATCGATGAGGCGCAGTAATATGATAATAAGTCTGGGTGGTGATGGTACGATTCTGACTGCAGCTCGCATGGCGTCGGGTTCGGATATTCCAATACTTGGCGTGCATCTTGGCCGGTTTGGATTTATTGCAGAAGTACATCCTGATGAGCTATTTTTGGCAATGGAAAATATTCTGGCGGGTAAATACCTGGTTGAAGAGCGTCTGATGGTGTGCGGCGAAATCTATCGTAAGGGTATCTGTTTACACTCGGGAATTGGTTTGAATGAGGTGGTAGTTAAGAGTGGCAAGTCTCAACTATTGAGATTGAATACTTCTCTTGGCGGGGTACCTTTTGCTACATATTATGCAGACGGCCTCATTATCTCTACCCCTACCGGTTCCACAGGGTACGCACTATCTGCGGGCGGCCCCTTGATTGCCCCTTCGCTTCAAGCTCTTCTTGTTGCGCCGATATGCCCACACACACTCAGTGCCCGCCCCATCGTTGTTCCCTGTGAGGAAGTAATAGATATCGAGATAGAATCAGACGGCGAAGAGGTGATATTTGATATCGACAGTGTGGATAGTTTTAGTCTGATGGATGGTGATAAGGTGACAGTACATAGAGCACAGCATAATACACATCTCATCGTGCTCGACGGCACCTCTTTCTACCAGAAAGTGCGTGCCCGTTATCTGTATGGAGAGCGTTTGAATGGTTAATCTATTGTGATTTCTGCAGAAACTCTGCTTTAAAACTGGTAGGATTGCGAGTGCATTGCCTTCTCCTCCTCGTGGAACAAATAATCAGGATGCAGCTTAAGCTCAAATTGATTTTATTTTGGTTCATGCAGGAAGGATAGTAACATGACAGTGCCCGTAGTTATGCTGATGATAGCTTTGATATGCGTGATAGGAGCCGTGCGGATGGTAAGAGAAGAGTTCTAGCGCTCTTGTCGGATAGGTTTTTACACTCATCCCCGTAGTCGATATTTTAAGGTTTTCTTGATAATCTTCCGCACATTGCCGGGCACTGAAGTACCCGTCTGTAAGGCCTGAGGCCAACCGCCCTGCGGGCGAGTATCGCGTCTGAAAGATGCCTGTTTTTTGTTGCTGGGAGTTTTCAACTCCTGGAAATAGATATCTGTCGAATTACTTTCACAACCCATAAATCTACACGCGCCATTCATGGCTGAGGTGATCGCTAAGAATAGACATGGGAAGAGTTTTGATAACTCTTCCCATGTCTATTCTGAACATAGAGTGTTACTTAATTCCTACGCCGGAACGGTAATCTCCCAAAAAATGGCCTCATGGATTCTTCGCTGTCAATTACGAATGCATCTTTTTCATCTTCTCCATCGCTCCAGAAGTAGAGAGAAGGAACATGCTGCAATAATCCTCTTTTCTGGCTGAAGCACTGCTGTAGTGAGATGATCTGTATAATATACGGATCCGGACGTATGGTCGCTGTATTTGTGTATACTGCTCCATTAGCCTCCGGAATCTCATCTGCATTCGCAAGGGGGGCGTTCAGTTTTAAAAATCCTACACTGTAAAAGGCAAGATAGGCGACTATTGCGCTGCGAAGAGCTTGACGAACGAAGCGAGGATTTCTTTTGCTTGCCCATTCCAAAATAAGCAGAGGCCCCACCAAGCAGACTCCCTTGGCAACGATGAAAGCAAAAAGTCCCATCTGCCAGTAGAGTTTAAAGAGTGGATTTGCCTCCTGCGCACCATGATGGCGTATAAATATGATCGTGGTAATCAAATCTGCCACACCAATTACAGCAATTATCCAGCTTTCTTTAGATATTCTCATCATCTTCTCCGTTCAACACAACGCTGAAGCCACTATTTGCGCTCCGTTAATACATTATAGAGATGAGTTATTGTCGGCAGGTTCCATGTATAATTACAGGGATAGCGAGCGAGTTTTTGCAAAAATGATTATTTTTGTTATTCTCGTACAATCAACAGTCGCCGCTTTCTCTCATCAAGTTACTTCTTCCATGAGAGGATATTATTTTAATATAAAAAGACTGGTGAAAATAGCAGGGGAATAAAGTTCTATTAGACGAGGGTGGCGAAAATATCTCATGGGAAAATTGCTTACAGGGCAGCGATGTGGACTATCTATCAGAATATAATTCCGCCTGGCCGAACTGGTTCCTTCGGCTAGAGGAGTACCTGACACCCAGAATTCCTGGCTGTTTACGCATCGAACACATCGGCAGCACCAGTATTGTGGGCATGTTGGCGAAGCCTATCATCGATATGGATATCGTTGTGAAGGACGGCAGTATGCCGGATGCTATATTATCTATCGAGATGGCTGGATATCACCATCAGAGAGATCTGGCTATTGCCGAGCGAGAAGCGTTCCGCCTTATAGCTGCAATTACACTTTCACTTCCCTTCCATAACCTCTACGCCTGCGAATTATCGTCACTTGAGCTGCATAAACACATCTGTTTTCGAGATTATCTCCGGCAGCATCCTATCGAACAGGAACGCCTGATACAGTTCAAACGCCACCTCGCTTTCGAACTGAAGCTGAGCCGAAATGAGTACATCGAAGCGAAGAAGACTTCCTTGTAAACGAGATCGCTCATGCTGCTCTCAACTGGGCTGCAGATCTCAATATCTGACGATGTGGTAAGTATATTGATATAAGGAGGGGTGGGCTCTTATTTCTATCTGAGGACTTATGTAGGCAAAAGAAATCGAATAAAACAATTTTGGAATCACTGCTGGAATATTCAATCCAATTCGAACTGTAAGCTACGTTTGAAATTTGGCGACCACAACCATCATTGGCATACCCATGTAGGCATCTACTTCAACGTGAACTTAACGAACGCCGATTCGGAGCAATGCGCTGGATTATACACGAGCGAGCATAGAGTCTTCCATTCAAACGGAGCGAGTGTTATGTCTGCTCGTTCCTATGTTAGATAGGATCCATTTCCTGCCTCAGTACACTATTACTCTTCTACAATATTCTACATGCGGAAAGTAACTCACAAATGGTTTAAAAAGTTTTAAATGTTTCTTTTTCCTTTGCTACACCAGTCGTCACATCAGCAATTGCTCCGTTTTCCAAGCATTCAATAACTATGATTTCACAATTGGTTTCTAAGCTTTTAAATTTAGCTCCAACAGTTATGCTCAAATCTTTGCCGTGGTCCAATATTACCTTTTTTCCATCAGCGATGATCTTTTGAACTGACACGAGGATATTTGTTTTGGAATGCACGACCGTATTTCGTGAACCTTTCGCAAAAGGGTCTAAGGCTTTCGTAAGTGTAAGATTTAACGCACCGTCCTGTTCCCTGCGAATCCCCGTATCACCGCCCTGTATATTCTGGTGTTTTGTTTGACCAACCATATTTGTGAACCATATAAAGTCATCTACAGTTCGATCATAAACATACAGATCAATGTTTGCCCTCGCACGAATATCCTCGCTAAATAAGCCTGACTGATATGAAGCAGTAAGTTCTTTGACAGTAAAGATAACTAAATAACGACAATCAACTTTTTCTGCAAGAGATTTGAGGTATGAAAATTTAACTTCTTCAGATTGCTTTTGAGCACTTCCAACAACACTCTCCCAGATTTGAGGAATCGTCTGCTGTGGTAACATACGAAATGGCCATTT
>JANXSG010000159.1 GCA_025352825.1 Chthonomonadaceae bacterium
GACTTACGAAACTCCTTATAGCACCATCGTTCGTGTAGCCAACGGCCTCGAAGATCCGGGGCAGAACTGGATCGATCTCAGTGGCGGTGCAACAGATCATACTGACGCCACTATACCCTACGGATTTGCATTATTGAACGACAGCAAATTCGGTTTCGACTGCCTTGATAACGACTTGCGGATGACCTTGCTGAGATCCCCAATTTACTGTTTTCACGATCCTGAACAGATTGACACAGAAAAAGAGTATCTGTATATGGATCAGGGGCCGCAAGCTGTGAACTATGCGCTCCTGCCGCATATAGGTGATTGGCAAGAGGGCGAAGTGGCAAGAGAGGCGCATGCTCTCAATAACCCGCTTGAGTATCAGTTCCAGTATCCTCACGCAGGCGCGTGGGGGACAAGTGGAGTGCTGTTGGAAGTGATTCCTCCAAATGTACACGCGGTAGTTCTTAAGGGGGCTGAGGATGGAGATAGCACCATACTGCGACTCTACGAATCAGAAGGCAAGTCGACTGAAGCAGAGATAACACTGCCTGGCGGGCGAAAACTCGAAACCACCTTAATTCCGTGGGAACTCAAATCACTCAGAATAGAAAGAAATGGGAGTATCCATGAAGTGGATCTCCTTGAGGAAGTTGTTTGATTCACTCACTCTCATTCACTCGAGCTTTACCACAAAATGGTAAAGCTTAATTCTTAGTTCGTTTACGCTTCGGTTTCTGCTGCGATAGAACCAATAGAGGCGCCGTCATTTCTTCATAGCACTTGAGTAAGTGCTCCGCTCGCTCTCGGTCGTCCATAAATGGCAGTGGGCGATACAGTTTATCAACTGCCAAATCCAGAGCTCGATGTGCTTTTCTCAATTCGACAGGCATTGTAAGTCGGTCATATAAGTCAGCAAGCGAGGAATCTGGAAATGCTACTCGCGCGCTCAGAATTCTCTGTGCCAATACATTAAGTCGGGCTTTGTCTGTAGCCAATATTACCGGGAGCGGAAACGTGTTGTAAACCACGCCAATGGTGTATCGATAATCGCTCTTCAGCCTTCCCCCAATTGTTCGCAGCCACGACATGTGCATTCGAGAAGCTAAAATACCGAATTGCCAAAATGGGACATCCGGAACTACACGCAGGAGATTGCTCGGTATGGTGGTGGTTCGAGATAGGCGATGGGAGCATACTCACGGCGCTCCGAGCTCACTTCGGGAATGGCGAGAAAAGGACGATCTGGAATTACGGTAATGAAAAACTCGGTCGGTATATTTGCAATATCATAAGTTTGTGGGCGCTTACTTTCCAAACGAGACTGCCTTACCTTCTTTAAACGGTCGATAACATGGGGTAGTTGTCTTAATTCTACCGGACTCGCGTTTTGTAGTGCAAGAATGTAGCGTTTCTTACCGTTGATGAGTTCCTCAGAGCCAATATAGGGACGAAAGAAAGTAAAAGCTTCAGGCTCGATTCGCAAAAATTCATCTCGTTCTGTAGATGTGAATATGAGATGTCCGCCATCGATAGGCTGTGTTCCGGAAATAAGTCTTTGAAGGCCGTTGACAGGGCGGGACACTTCACGAACGACAAGATGTGGGTCGCTCAGGTTTGTCGCATCGATCAGGTAAGGTGACAGTTTCGCGTGGTTACTCTCCACAGGTTCGCCTTTGATGTCTGGATAGGTAAACAGCCGTTTCGTTTTCGGTTCGTCTTCTCGACGTGTGAGTCCTAATATCACGACATGGACGTGCGCCATTCCCCGCGCATCGCTTCCCCAGGCGAAAGTAGTATGAGCAAAAGCGATCTCCAGTCCACATCGCTGAAACAGCAGCGTACAGCTGCGCCACCTGTTCGCCCTGAGTAATCGAGTTCGTCGCGACAAACCCGATCTTCGTTTTTTTTGCTGACACAAGGTCTTCAACTTGCTGATCCCTCGGTTCGGCAAGCAGTGTCCCAGCGTTATCATCAGAGCGAGCATAAACGCCAGCCTTGAGGAACCACGCCGTTACATAGTCGAGTGTTCCCCCACTCCCGCCTAACTGAGCAATGTAACGTACCTGATCGCGTTGGATAGTAGACTGATACTTTGCTCCTATGAACGGTGGATTACCGAACAGATAGTCACAGCTTTCAGCAGGGAGTACATCCTTCCAATCAATTTCCAAGGCGTCGGCACAATGGATGTGGGGCGAGACGCGAATGGGAATACGCAGATAGACTTGTCCGAACTCCAGTGATACGCGATTGTTTGCGATATGATCCATCATCCAGAGCGCAACTTCGGCGATGCGAGCCGGGAACTCACCGATCTCGATACCGTAGAACTGGCTTACATTTACCCTAACCAGGTGCTCTATGTCCAAGGTAAGCTGCGGCGGCGGGTAGAGTTCGCGCAGTACCTGCAGCTCCAAAGCACGCAGCTCCCTATAGGCTATAATTAGGAAGTTGCCACAGCCGCAGGCTGGATCGAAGAAAGACAGTTCTGCTAGGCGTGTGTGGAACGTTTCTAATGCGGATCGCCGCCCGGTATCTCAGCGCTCTCTTAGCCGTTGAAATTCTGCACGCAGTTCGTCCAGAAAGAGCGGTTCTATCACTTTCAGGATATTACGTTCTGTTGGGTAGTGCGCACCCTGCGCCCGCCGATGCTCTTTGTTCATGACTGACTGAAACAATGCTCCGAATATCGCTGGTGAAATCGCATCCCACTTGAATTCGCAGGCACGCACTAGCACTTCACGCATCAACTTAGTGAATGAAGGGACACGCAGCCTCTCTGCAAACAGTTCGCCATTTACGAAGGGGAAGGCGCGAATATCTTCATCCAGGTTTGCCTGTCGTTCATTTTCTGGCTCGTTTAGCACGCCGAATAGTTGTGTCAGCCACTGCCCAAGATTTGAACCGTCTTCATTGGTTCGCAAAGTAATCAAATCTTGAAAGAGACCTATAGGTTCGAAAATACCAGTATCGTCTGCAAACAGGCAAAACACCAGGCGAACCAACAGCTGTTCCAAGTCTCGCCCCCTGTAGTCTGACGCATGCAGTGCATCGTGCAGCTCACGCATCAACTCTGAGGCGGCGATATTGACAGGGTCTTGATCGTGAAAAGTACGTTTCTCGATACCCAGTATAAATCCAAACTTCTCCACATGATCCGGCAGTTCAGCAAGATTGAAGGCGACGAAATCATCTTCCTCTAGATCGTATAGTTCGAACGTTTGGAAGTCGGAAAGCAGAATGTAGCGGGGCAGTTCGGAGTCCTTGAGGCCCGAAAATATTTCAGCGCCTGAGTCTTCGCCGGTTCGAGCCTTCGTCCCGCGCTTTTCTGCTCGACCAGCAGTACACCCTTCCAGAATAGGTCAATAAAACCCTGACTGCCTCCAAGCTTCTTTACAGGCTCCTCAAACGAAGCCACTTTACGTCTTCTCACTCCAAAAACATCGAAGAATTCGTTGTAGAAACTATGTGTTTCCGCACGCTCATACCGAGCGTCTTAAAATTCTTCCGAGAACCTTGCAGCGTTGGCACGTATCTGATTCCAGCTTAAACGATTCGAAATATTCATACAGCTTCAATTAAGCAAATCAGCAGGCAACTCCTGCTGCACGAATCAGTCATGTTTGCGCATAAATGAAAAAAAGAGGGGCTCTTGGTAGTAGAGTTTTGATAATGAATATTCAGTATTTCAAGAGGAATCTAGGAGAGGATTAAAGTGTTGAGGAAGAAATCAAGATTTACTTAGCCATATACACCAGGTGCTTAAGCAGCCGTCTGGGAGACTTCGGTCAGCCGTCCTCCGGATGGGAATACAACAATTCATAGATATTCAGCCGATGATAGAAAAGTTCTCCCTTCTCCAGAAGCTTCAGGAGAAGGGGGTTGAGGTGATGAGGGTTCGCCCACGTCTATTTCAGTGATTGAGACATGGCTTCCACCTGCTCGACAGGCAAGTGGCCGATATAGATCACCTCCAACGGGCCAGCTGCTGAGTTGACAAACCATCGCTCGATATTTCGATTTGATGATCTTGGATGTGCATGCCGTGGTCTGTTCTCCCGATCTGCACGGGCATGTTTTTCGTACAGCGTGAAATGCGTTACTCCGTCCGAATAGCGCAGGAGGAGTGATTCATTTCCCACAACCTGATCACGATGCGCCCCCAATACCCATATTCCACTCATCTGATAGCCGGGAGGCATAGAGGAAGGTTCCACCGGTGGGAATGGCAGATGTCCAGCAGCCTCAGAGAGATTGTGAAA
Source organism: Chthonomonadaceae bacterium (assembly GCA_025352825.1). GTDB lineage: Bacteria > Armatimonadota > Chthonomonadetes > Chthonomonadales > Chthonomonadaceae > JANXSG01. Next base: position 4,251 of record JANXSG010000159.1, read on the forward strand.
TTTTGGCTCATTATGCGGGAAGAGTGGATTTACTTTAGCCCCAGGGAAAGTGAAAAAGAAATCTTTTCCCACTACTCCGGCTGCAGGACCAACCACTATACTCGTGATAAACGTTCGTGAAACGAGTCCGCTCGCGTTTGAAATCTCATTTTTAAGTTGTATGCCAGTTTCATTATCCAGCCAGTACTTCGCCTGTCCTCCCGGAAATCTCCCGGTTCGTTTTAATGTTGAGATCGATACAATATTTGCGGAGCGGCCGGCGATAGTCTCCTCACCCACACGCTGAATACTCATCATTCCATTGCGTATGGCTCCCATAAGTCGTTTCTCCCTATCATTTTCAGGAGATGGCCAGAGCGCAATATCAAGGGTATTCGTTGCGTGGTGAAAATTTCTAAACTGATCTGGAGCAATAATCATGATATCGCCTTCAAGGCTTTTTGGTTCCAAATAGTCTATGCGAATTCGCCCGCGTACGTCACCTCGCACACGCTGCCGCGAAGTTCGTCCTCCTTGCAGTTCCGTCACCTGTTCTCCGGAGAAATCTGCCATCGGCCTGGATTTCCGACGCATAATTTCCAGAGCCTGGAGCTCCAGTGGTGTCAGAACCCTGAGTGGAGGCGGAGGAGGCAGATCCTTAATCGAGATTGCAGGCGGAGGCTCTGATATAGTAGGATCCTGCTGAGCAGAAAGGGAACTACTCAGGCACGCAATCGAGAGCGCGATGAGAAATGCTTTGCCTGTATTTATTACTATATGAAGACAGGCAGCGAGTATTCTGATATTAAAAAGATCAGGCGGGCGATTTCGCCCGCCCAGAAGACTATTTTGCATATTAATCAGCTCATATCCAGATGAAACTTCTATTCAGGCTACCTTTTATGGTGAATAGCAGTTCATTCTTCATTGGAAGCAGTGATGGCATTGTTATCCTGGATTGCAGAATGCGCCTCCAAGTTTGCCGCTATCGGGTCGTCGAATGGATTGACTGCGGCCAGAGCTACATTCCGCTGAAGTGGCTGTTCCACTCCAATATGAGTGGATATCATGGTGCGGCTGGACTTTGGGATCGGGTGATAGAGCAAAGCAAAAGCAACCACCCC
>JANXSG010000214.1 GCA_025352825.1 Chthonomonadaceae bacterium
TCCCAAAATTTTGATCATGATAGCCAGTTCCATTTTGCACGTAAGCATCGGCGGAGGGAGCACGAGCTGTGGTGGTATAGTCAGGAGTTACGGTTAGTACTGCGCTGCACGGGACTCCTCCATAAGTTGCCGTTATCGTGACGGTTTGATTACTTGTACCTTGAAGCGGCGCTACATCTATGATAAATTTCTCTGTAGTATCTCCATTCACTCCGCTAAAAGATGCAGGTACTGCTGCTACTGTAGGATTACTCGAAGTGAGGTAAATGGCTGCTGCAGCATAGTCGAGAGGAGCGCTGAAGGTGATGGTAGCCGTAGCATAGCTGCCTCCAGGTACTGTGCTGGGGGTGAGTGTGACGGATGAAACGGAGACCAGAGCATAGGCAGGCCGGGCCATCATCGCACCTATGAAAAACAGTAAGAACAGATATCTCTTTAATGAATAAGTCAGCTTATGACGGCTTATTTTCATATCGACGGACTTTAGTACGAAAGGTGCAAAGCCAGAGTTCATGGTTGGATACCTTTCAGATAACAAATCAAAAGAATTAACTATTGGAAGAGAGGGCTGTATATGTAACCATAAGCTATCAGTGTATGACATAATGCTTAGTTTAGGCTGTATCACTACTTATAGACATTATAACTATAGTAATTGTACTTGTCAAGTCCTAATTGTGTTAAATATTCATTAAGTTTGTGATAATTCATTCTGTAAACCTTTCTCAACTTTCAGGTGAATCTGCCTGAAAATTAATGGCGAAATGGATTCGAACCTTTGAATCATTCGCCCATTTTCAGTCAGTCCTCATTGCTCACTCAAGTGCCTGCACGATGTCTTCCTGAGAAAGCTATTGATCCAAGCGAGGGCTCAAATCATCAAACCAGACAAAGTATTACTCGGCGGAAATCGCGCTTCCACCGAGTATTCATATGGAATTTAGCACAGATTCTACTCAGAGTCAAGGAAAAGCTGTAATTCTTTAACTCGATCTGCCAAATAACTCATCGCGTATCGAATATAAGATTTTAATGTATCGCCACAATGTATATAATACGTCCATTCAGGCCTCCTCATTAGCCTTGAACCATGTGTATTTTCGAAGTGAAGCAGCTATTTTCTGTAGATATTTTGGAAAGTAAATCCATCAAGGCCACGGTCTATTTCGGTATTTCTAGTATTTCGCTGCGTCTTAAACATTGCGAAGTATTATAATTCTTTTTGATTTCTCGCGCAGAGGTCGCAGAGCTCGCGGAGAGGGAATTAAATGGTTACTATTGAGGTAATTGCAAAAGGAATATAAGTTCACTGCTAAATCAGAATTGTTTTCAGCAATTCTCAGCGCCTCTGCTACCTATGCGCGAAAAATCAAAGGATTTGAAACTGATTGTAGAAGATTACAGTCATATTGATTATATTCTGAATGAACTACATCCTACAACTTGCCTATGATAAGTGGAAAGATAAAAAATTGAACGCACGAAGCGCTATCCACTTGCTGATTCCTCGATTCATTAGAATTGAACTCCTTAGATTGAAACGTCGTATTGCCTGGATTTTGGAAACTAACTCCACCGCTTGCTCAAGACTTCCAGAATCTGAACGAAGATCTTATAAGTTCTTGTTAGATACTCATGAATCTGCACCCGCACGTGTATCAGGTCAGGTGCCGGCAGCTCTTCAATCCGGTAAAGAACGCAATGTACAGATCGCATCCCAACGCATCGATGGAATACTGATTCGACCTCATGAGATTTTTTCTTATCATCGTACGGTAGGAAGACCTTCTCGACTGAGAGGCTTTCGAAACGGGATGGAACTGCACGAGGGAGTCCTTACAAAAGGAGTTGGAGGAGGTTGCTGCCAGGTATCCAATTTGCTCTATTTGCTTGCAATACGCAGTGGAATGAAAATTGTCGAGAGACATCGTCATGGAATTGATATCTTTCCCGACCATGGCAGAACTGTCCCATTTGGCTGCGGAGCGACCGTATTCTATAACTATTTCGATCTTCGTTTTGAAAACCCTCTGCCGGTCCCCGTACTCCTGCGATTTAAAATAAAGAACGCAGTCTTGGTAGGTGAAATCTGGACATCACATGATCCCGGGTGGACTGTGAACATCTACGAATCAGAGCATGAACGGTATAGATTTAACAACGAATGGATACGAGAAAACAGGATTCGCCGCAGATTTGTACGAAAAGACGGGCAGATTTTATTGGTTCAAGAGATGGCGCATAATCGCGGTCGAATCTTATACGATATACCCGACGAAGACGAACCGCAGCAGGAGAGTGAAAACAGAGTATGATCCGCGCTCTTCTGAAAAGCTCTCTTCTGTTCACCTTCGGCCGCCTTCCCGGTGGAGCAAGTTTTTATCGTGAGTTCACGCGGGACAAATTAGGGACACAGGCAACTCATGTCAATAAGCTCGAGCGTGTGTGGCCGGGCTATGTGGATGTTTGGACAGGTGCTAAATGCGGTCTTGTTATGGAGAGCCTAGATATATGGATACATGAGTCAGGATAGACTCCCTACGCGCCGCTCGTAAACTTCCTTCTCACTGGCAAAGGAGAAGTAGTGACAAACTCAGAGGCTCACCTTGTGGATCGATATCTATCACGAGCGGTAAACGGGGCTTTGGAGACGGGAGCACATTTCAAAATGGAGGCGCATGAGAGATGGAGCATTGTCGAGGCTCTTCGTTGGGAAACAAAAGCAGAGAACGCTCTGAAAGCCATTAATGCCGTTTCACTGCAGATGGAATCTCGTACAAAGGCGCCACTTCCCGCCGAAAGTATCGATCTGTGTCATTCCGGGGGAGTGTTGGAACACTATAAACCTGATGATCTCAAAGGGTTCTTCGCGGAATGTTTTCGAATATTACGTCCGGGTGGAGTTGCGTCACATGTCTTTGATCATCGGGATCATATGTACCATGCGGATAAGAAACTGCCCTTTCTTGCCCACCTGATGCTTTCCGATCCTGTCTACAATCTGTTATAAGGGCATCCACTCACCTTTCATAACCGTTTGCTGTCTGGGCAGATTATGGCGATGCTTGTAACCGCAGGTTTTGAAAAGATTGCAGTTCGACGCATGACGCTGCCCACCCAGAAGTATCTGCCGGAAGATCGAATGATGGAAGGCAAAATCGACATCAAGCGATCTCATCTTGCCAAACGCTTCAAGGGCGTCTCCAACATCGATCTGAGTACAGCTGCAGCACACTACCTTTACCGCAAGCCTGCATAAAATTGGAATGGAGAAGCATTTGTAAAACTCTTTGATAAATTGAGCCACTTGCAAAAGTTAGTTGAAACACTCTTCACTCCCTCACCCCCGGCCCCGCTCCCAAAAACAGGAGAGGGGGACTATGGCACAAGTTTTTCAATATTATATAAGTTATTGATCTTAATATAAGTATAAATTCCACGAAATGGGAGAGTGGAAACCAACGATTTAAAATCACCCCCTCTCCTGTTTTTGGGAGAGGGGCCGAGGGAGAGAGCTGAAACATGCGTGTATATTTGACTTTTGCAATTACCTCTCTGATTTGATCTTGAATTTTAGCTACTATTTCTGCTTCTGCATTTCCATTTTCTGCATTTGAGACTCTATATATGTTCTATCACCGGACATGCTCATATCATACCCGCCTAGCACTGAGAGCTGAGAACGAACCCAGCGATGCTGTAGTGTACTTAGAAGTTGTTTTACTGGCTCATGCTGAAGGTATTCCTCCATAAGTACCAGATCATATCGAACTTTTCGCAATGGCACAAACCCTAATCCGTAGGTGATGGAAATCGATTCTGTACTCACCCCCACGTCTGCTTTTCCAGCAGCAATCTCCAGAGCAATATCTTGATGGCTTCCCAGAGTATTCCCGTATCCGGCTATTCTGGTTGTGCTCACTCCCACACTCTCTATAAGACTTTCAAGAAGCATTCGCGATCCCGAACCCTTCTCACGATTTATCAGCTGCACTCCCTCCTGAGTGAGATCAGCTGCAGAATGCAAACTCTTTGGGTTACCGGCCTGAACGACAAACCCCTCGTTCCAAACACCAAGATTCACCAGCACGGTAGCTCGATCTGGCAGTATTCGCCGTACAAAAGGGGCATTGTATTCCCCTGTTTCTTGATCGTACAGGTGGATGCCAGCCATATGCACTTCGCCATTAGAAAGCCTCTGCAATGCATCCATGCTGTTCGCATGCATCCACTGCACACGCAATCCGGGAAACCACCGCTCAGCAGACCGCGCCCACAGTGAAAGAGCAGGGGTACATCCTGCAATAACCACGGTGCGAGCCAAGGCTTCCGGCTCATCCAACAGAGTGACCGACATGGTTGCATCGGCATGCTTCCATGTGCCCACCCCATCTGCAGGGATCATCTCAGAACGGAATGCGGCATCGCCTTGCAGAGGATGCGCCACCCATCTGCCATCTATGTGAGCCAGAGTTAGCCTTTGAGATAGTTCTGGCTGCATACCAGTCGCAGGCGCTGCCTCCAGCACAGAATCGACACCGTCCAGCCAGAAAAGCTCTTCCATGCTGCAGCCAAGCGCTTTTGCCAGGCGCAGCGCTACCATCGCAGAAGGCGCATACAACTCTGATTCTATCCCTCCTATTGTCTGCCTGGCAATACCTGCAGCCTTCGCTAAGTCCTGCTGGCTTATCCCCAATCTGGTACGAATCGCCTTAAGCTCGTTTCTTAAACAGTTTTCTTCCTTCATTTTTCCTCGACGAATGTATTTAAGCGGGAATTTCTTACTCTATGACTAATATACCTGCATTATGTTTATCTCAATCAAATTTCCATGCGGGTTTGTGTCTGTGTTAGAAAGGATACGAAATGAAAACGAAAGCATTCACTCTTATCGAACTTCTCGTCGTCATCGCCATTATAGCGATTCTCGGGGCTATTCTGTTCCCTGTCTTTGCGCAGGTGCGGGAAAAAGCACGCGCTACTTCCTGCATCAGCAATCAACATCAGATGGGTTTGGCGATTACCATGTATAGAAACGATTACGACGATATCAATCCGAGATACCGTCTGTGTCCGGATAAAGCTGCTGATCCTTTGTGCACCACGGCCAGCCCGACAGTATTATCCGGGCCAAACGAAATTTGGTGGGCTCCTTACGACACAAGCATCGGGCCTGAACCGGCTGTACTGCCTTCAAATTACCAGGGATTGAAAGCCGGATTCCTGCAGCCGTATGTCAAAAATCAGCAGATTTTCCGCTGCCCTTCCTACAGGCAAGGACAAGTAGGTTATGCGATGAGCTATATCTATAACGGCCCGATGGGTCAGCCGGATGCCTTCGTTACGAACCCAGAGGTCTATTTCGTCTGGGATCATAAAAGAACGCCCGGATGCGCTAATACAAGCACTGTACCATGTAGTACATCTTCTAATGTACCAGGTTTTCGGGGGCCGTTTCCCCTGGATCAAGATCAGAAAGGATCGACACCACACACGCACTATCCCAATCGGCACTCGGAAGGATTCAATGGTATGCGATACGATGGCAGCGCCAAATACCGAAAATACACCAATCTGAATACAAACGGAAACACCAGCAAGGATTTTCTTGCCAATGTAGAGCCTTAATTACAAGTATGATTGATCCTAAGCTAGCCTAGCTAGAACCATGAGCTCCCTGCGAGCTCCCTGCATTGGCTGAGATTCCTGGTTTAATCACCCCCTCTCCCTTGCGAGGAACGAGCAGCCTGGGAGAGGGGGACGGGGGTGAGGTTAATAAATTCCTCAAACATCGCGAATCTTTTAACGGTGTAGGCGCCGTAAATGCCTAAATACCGATCTACATCCCTCATCCCCCCGACCCCCTTCTCCCAAAAACAGGAGAAGGTGGAGGCGATAGCGAAAATCTCTTCCCATGAGGGGAGCTCCCATCGAATAGATGAGCATTGACAATTTCATAGCCTGACATTTGAGGTATAATGGTTAAGCGGTTAACCGTAGTTTGGATTTTTCCAGAGCAATATCGTAGAGGGAAACACAATTCATATGACTATGACTCAAATTCGTAGATTTACCTTGTTAGCAATATCGGTTTTCGCCACGGCAGCTGTCTCAAACCTTCACGCCGCAAGCCTCGGTACTAAAAACGTGCAGGCTCCGTTCAAAAAACAACTCAAAACACTCCCGTACAAGATCACTTGGGAAGGCTATGTGAATGGAAGCTGGGATATCTTTGTGATGAACGCGGATGGTTCACATAAGGTCAATCTCACTAAATCGCCTGGTCGAAATGAACACTATCCATCGGTATCACCGAATGGGAAGCAGATAGCTTTTTCTGTAGATACTGGTGAAGGCCGTGATACGGTACGCAGCCTTTGGGTGATGGACGTCGATGGAAGCCACACCAGGAAGATTGCGGATGGCGCACGCGAGCCATTCTGGAGCCCGGATGGAAAATCGATTGGATTTTTGCATCAGGAGTATCCTAGATTTGATGTGATGGATTTCTATACCGACGGCATGTTTTTTTACAACCTCAAAACAGCCAAGACTACTCCGCACCCGAACAGCGCAAAGCTGCATCATCTGTACAATCCAGGCTTTTCCAAGAATGGAAAATGGATCGTCGCAACGGTTCATGCTGGAATGGGTTTTGGGCACGCCATCCTTCTCATCGAGGCGCATGGTGACAAGATTGTCGATCTAAAAATTCCCGGCTGCCGACCTCGACTCGCTTCGGATAATAAGCATATCGCATGGGGGCCCGGTGATCATGAGTTGGCGCTTGCACCCCTCGATCTGGATTCTGCCAACCCGGTTGTTGGCCCGTGGAGTCTCGTTATCAAGGACGAAAAGAACAAAGTATATCATATTGACTGGTCTCCAGACAGTAAGTATGTTGCTTTCAGCCGCGGACCGGAGGGTGAAGGCGACTTGAGTAAAAAAGGCAGTTTCAATGCAGCATGTGAGATCGTGGGAGTATACGCTGGAGGCTGGAACATCTACGCGGTATCTGCGGCACACACAGGCACGATAGATATGTCCACAGCCACTGATACCGACTTTACTCAGTTGACTACGGATGGTAATAGTAATAAACAGCCGAAATGGTTCCGAGCGGGCAGGGAGTAGAATGATGCAATTCTCCCTGAGAACCCTTCTGATCACAGGTGTGATTCTTTCGATTTTAGGCTGTGGCAAACCAGAATATTCAGTTAAATCGGAGACTAAAGCCGAGACGAAAACAACGGAAATCGTTTCGAAACTCGGTGTCTGGATGGTTGCAGTTCCAGCAGGTGAGTTCACGATGGGCAGCGCGGAAGGTAATCCCGATGAGGCTCCTCCGCACAAAGTGTCCGTCAGCGCGTTCCTGATGGATAAGTACCCCGTCACGAATGAGATGTATCAGAAAGCGCAAATACCCAATCCTTCTCATTGGCAGGACAGCCCGAAACAGCCAGTTGAGCGAGTCCGGTGGCGGGATGCAAAACTCTACTGCAATGAGCGTTCTCGACTGGAAGGGCTGAAACCCGCGTACGATGAAAAGACGCCTGAATGGGTTTGTGACTATTCCGCAGATGGCTACAGACTGCCTACAGAAGCAGAGTGGGAGTACGCCGCGCGCGCTGGTACTGAGCAGTCATACGACTTCGGGACGAAAGATAATCTTCGGCAGTACGCCTGGTTTGCAGAGAACTCCGAACAGAAGACACATGCCGTAGGTGAAAAACGCCCCAACAAATGGGGATTGTACGATATGTATGGTAATGTTTCGGTGTGGTGCGAAGACGTCTACGATCCCAACTTCTACAAAACGAGTCATGCCGCAGATCCACATGGGCCTTTGAGTACCGGCAAAGATGTGAAGCGAGTCCTCAGAGGCGGAAGCTGGAAATCGAGTGCAGACATGTGCCGTGCCACGTATCGCCAGGGCGAACGGACAGGCAACACAGATGCCTGTTTCTCTACCGACTATTGTGGCCTGCGCTGTGTGCGAAAAATGTCGCCAGAAGAGCTAGCAAAACTCGCGAAGAAATGAAGGACACCCTCACCCCCGACCCCTCTCCCAAAAACAGGAGAGGGGAGTTATAATTATCTGGTTTTCATACTCTCACGGGGCAGGAAGAAGATTGTGAATTAGTTTAATACTCGATGAATTATTTTAAACCCTATGCTTAAGTCCCCCCTCTCCTGTTTTTGGGAAAGGGGTCGGGGGTGAGGGCAAACAACTTTCGCACTTCCAAAGATTTGAAATATGCTCTTCCATACCCTTCCCTTTTTAGTTTTTATGCTTGTAGTTCTGCCTGTGTTCTTCGCATTGCGCCGAACACAGCTCTGGATTCCCTGGCTTCTGGCAGCATCCTATTTCTTCTATGGGTGGTGGAATCCGTACTATCTCCTACTGGTAATCTACTCTACAAGCTTAGACTATCTGCTGGTAACCTTCATGGATCACTGCCCGCCTGCTGGCCAGGGTCGTGCACTTCCTGGCGATAAGGTTCTAAAGGCTGCACTCTATATCTCAATGGTATTGTCACTGTTTTTGATCCTGGGTGCAGTTTTAGGGTCACTCTCTTTGCGGCCAACCTGCGCCGTGTTTGCCATCCTCGTAATGCTGATGGCAGTTGGAGCTAAGCTGGGCAGCAGAAGAACCTGGCTCATCATCAGCCTGGTGAATAATCTGGCGCTGCTGCTATTCTTTAAGTACGCCAGGTTTGTCATAGAAAATTTAAATCAGCTGCAGGGGTTGGCGGGAATGAAGCTGCACCTCTCTGATCCATCCACGCTCATGCCGTTTGGACTGACGTATGTGCTGCCTGTAGGAATATCTTTCTTCACGTTTCAATCATTAAGTTATACCATCGATTTCTATCTTGGTAAAGTACCTAGAGAGAGAAACTTCCTCCGATTTGCAACCTTTGTCTGTTTTTTCCCACAGTTGATGGCCGGGCCAATCGAGCGTGCGAAACATATGCTGCCTCAGTTCCAGAAAAGCCCCGAGTTCTGTGTGCAGAACATCACTGACGGCCTCTCACTTTTCCTGGTTGGCTTGTTTAAAAAGCTTGCGCTTGCAAACTATCTATCACTCTATGTAGAGCGAATATACGATAATCCTGAAAAATTCAACGCTCCCGATCTTATATTGGCAACATTTGCATTCGCCTGGCAGATATTCTTTGATTTTAGCGGTTACACCGACATGGCACGCGGACTGGCGAAACTGATGGGATTCAACCTTATTCTGAACTTCAACAATCCCTATCAGGCCACAGGGCTGACCGACTTCTGGTCGCGATGGCACATTGGGCTGTCATCCTGGTTCCGGGACTATGTCTACATTCCACTTGGTGGCAATCGCCGCGGAAAAATCCGAACATATTTCAATCTATTTATTACTTTTTTAGTTTCCGGCATATGGCATGGGGCGAACTGGACATTTGCCATCTGGGGCATTCTACATGCAGTCGGTGTAATACTGACTCGGAATATGGAAGCTTCCATATTCTATCAAGAGCGAATTCCAAAAATCATCAAACAGACATGGGTATTTCTATACGTCAGTTTCGCATGGATCTTCTTCCGGGCTGCTTCGGTGGCAGATGCCAGGCTCATTATCAATAGAATTTTTCAATCTGCCTGGAGCCGGCCAGAGATCCCAGCGCTCATGATTATCCTGGTGGGTGTGGCGTATCTATATCAGTCACTTTACGAATCAAAGCTGCGCAGTTTCTTACATCAGGGCTTTGTTAAAACTGCAATCGCTGTCAGTATGATTCTGTACCTCTGCCTCTGTTCATCTGGAGGCGGCACATTTATCTACTTCCAGTTCTAAGTTAAGTTATGCAGAAATCAGAAAATAATAAAAGTGAAATAGAATTGAAAAATCCGGCTTCCACAGAACCGCCATTCGGAGCTAACGATATTCGTCTCAACGTTCGGCAGTGGCTCACGGTTCTGATGATCGTTCTGGTCTTTTCAACACTAGCTCCAGTCATTTGGAAACGAATCGAAGATTTTGATGCGGGCGTTGATTACCGAATTCCTTACTCCCTTAGCAGCGATTACTGGCTGTACCAGCGACGAGTTGAGAAGATAAACGATTCCAGTATCCCTGTTATCGGAGATTCGGTTGTCTGGGGGGAGTATGTCCGGCCGAATGGGACACTCACTCATTTCTTAAATCTCGAATCGGGTAAGGCAGAACAGTTCGTCAACTGTGGAGTGAATGGGCTGTTCCCACTATCACTGGAGGGGCTTGTTTCTAGCTACGCCAGCTCTCTACGTAATCGAAAAGTGATAGTTCAGTGTAACATTCTATGGATGAGCAGCCCAAAAGCAGACCTCAGTACCGATAAGGAAGAGACATTCAACCATAGCTCTCTTGTACCGCAGTTCTCACCTAATATCCCCTGTTATCGCGCCGATGCCTCGGTTCGTTTGGGCTCTGTTTTTACTCGTAACATCGCCTTCTTTGGGTGGGTTGGCCATGTAGATGGCGTCTATTTTAATCAGCAGAGCATCCCGTTGTGGACTTTAGAAAAAGAAGGGGACGACCCTCCGCGCAGTCCCAACGTCTGGCGAAATCCATTCGCTCAAATCACTTTCAAAGTCCCGGGAGAGCCATCAAATGATCCTCTTCGCGGTCCCGAGAGCCCGAGGCATAAGGCCTGGAATTCCGGTGGATCAGCCCCCACATCATTCGACTGGGTAAGCCTGGAATCATCGCTGCAGTGGCATGCATTCCAGCGCACTATCACGCTGTTAAAAGGTCGCGGGAAAGATGTTATGGTCATTCTTGGGCCATTCAATAAATCGATGGTCGCAAAGGATCAACGCCCCACTATGAATAATATTGAGAGTGGAATTTCCCAATGGCTGACTACAAATAGTGTGTCGCATATCGTTCCGGAAACATTACCAGCAAATCTCTATGCGGATGCGAGCCACCCGCTCACGGACGGCTATGCACTGCTCGCAAAACGAATCGCACAAGATCCAATTTTTCAAGCCTGGATGCTGAAATAATGACTTGCCCTCACCCCCGACCTGCAGGGGCTCGGATACGGGTTTTATACCCGAGGGAAAAACCTCACTTATGCCCGAAAGGTCTTCAGTTTTATCAGGATTGATATTCATGTTTTGTGTATTGAAGAGATAACTTGGGTATGATTATAAAATAGGATTGAGTTTTTTGATCAAAATCCAATTCAAATTGTGTGGAATATTTCGATGAGAGCAATGACGAATTATACAGACAGCCAACTTGAAATACTCATGAATGATCTGCCGTTCGATGCTCAGCCAATACGAGCATCGGAACTAACGAATCTAGACCGTCACTACTTTGAAGAAAAATATCTTCCATCTGCATTCGCAGCAGATGTGTTGGAATCAAACGATCGTACGTATGAACAGCGACTCGCTTCCACCAAAATGATCTCTTCTGTGGATGATCCAACCCCAACCATGTTAGGAATTGTCGTATTAGGAAACCGCGTGCTTGACTATCTGCCAGGTGCATACATTCAATTTCTAAAAATTGATGGCATTGAACAGGCAGACCCGGTGGTCGATGAGTTGGTGATCAGTGGTAAAGTACAAGAACTTATTCGACGCATAGATGACAAACTTATCTCGCACAATAGAGTCGCTGTTGATTTTACAAGCGGCGAGGTTGAAACTAGGAAAGAAGATTATCCGATCCCGGCACTACAGCAGTTAGTTCGGAATGCAGTGATGCATCGCTCATACGAACAGACGAATGCTCCTATAAGAGTGACCTGGTATTCGGATAGAATCGAAATTATCAGCCCAGGCGGACCATTTGGACTTGTAAATATTGAAAATTTTGGTGAACCTGGCGTGGCTGACTATCGCAACCCAAACCTTGCGGAAGCTTTACGAGTGCTTGGATTCGTACAGCGATTTGGAATGGGAATTCCTACAGCGCGAAGAGAGCTCGCAAAAAATGGAAACCCGCCGCTCGAGTTTTCAGTTTCTCAACAATTCGTACGGACAATTGTAAGAATCGGACGGTGACTTTTCATCGGATACCCCGCCCGAAGTGCAGCTTCCGCCAACTTCACAGGCTAGTACTTCAGTGCACGGCAACGATTTGTCGATTATTCGGCATTTCTTTCACATTCCCTTTATCTCATCGATGAAACCTTAATCTTACGCCTGGGGACGGGGGGTGAGGAATTGACAAGGAGATTGCAAATAATGTTAATAATTGAACGAAACCGTCGCTTAGTTACACTCTTCGCAATTATTTCGATCTTATTCGGATATGGAGTTATTCCCGCTTTTGCTGTCGAAAGAGAGCTCGATCTCACTCATGCCACTATAGTGGTCCGAGGTGCCAATACTCCAATAGTGGAGCAAACTGCTGCGACTGTCCTTACTGAGGAGACAGAGAAGCGGAGTGGTATTAAGTGGAAAATTGAACCGAATTGGCCTGCAGCGGGGTGGGCGATAGCAATCGTTTCTGGGAGAGAAAAGGAGTTTCTTGGCAAGAACATTCCGCCAGAAGCGCAGATAAAGCTGGCGGAAGGATTTGGTATTGCTACAGACTTTTCTCAGCCAGGGCATCCCATTCTCTGGATAGCTGGCGCCGATCCGCGAGGAGCTCTATTCGGAGCGGGATTTGTTTTGCGCCATCTCGCTTGTAAAATAGGTTCCGTGGGACTTATATCTCCGCTCAATCTCATTTCTGCGCCGCTCTGCCCTATTCGCGGGCACCAGCTTGGGTATCGTGCTACGGCAAACTCCTACGATGCATGGTCTCCTGCTCAGTTCGATCAGTACATCCGCGAGCTCGCGATCTTCGGTACGAACAGTATCGAAGGCATCCCCTTCCAGGATACACGCCCAACTATCAATAGCTATCCACGCAGTAAGATGAATGTCGATCTCAGTCGAATCTGTGCAAAATATGGGCAGGACTACTGGCTGTGGGCTCCAGCAGATTATGACCTCAATGATAAAGCACACCGAACGAAAGCGCTGCAAGAACACGATGTTCTATTTCGAGAATGCCCAGAACTGACTGGAATATTCATGGCTGGGGGTGATCCGGGAGACAATCCCGCGGAACTCGTGATCCCCTATATCAGAGACCTTGCCCAAATTCTCGTTCGGTCGCATCCAAAGGCAAAGGTCTGGCTTTCGATGCAGAGTTATAGCGGTTCTCAGCAGGACTATGTATATCGCTGGATTGAGCGTGAGAAACCTAGGTGGCTTGGTGGTTTAGTAGCAGGGCCTTCCAGCCCGCCTATCCCGGATTTGCGATCCAGGCTGCCAAAACAGTATCAACTGCGAGACTATCCGGATATCACCCACAGTGTACGATGTCAGTTCGGAGTTCCGTGGTGGGATCCTGCATATGCCTTCACGGAAGGAAGAGAGTTTGTAAACCCCAGGCCTCAGTTTTTCTCCAGAGTTATAAGAGATACAGCACCGTTTACAGATGGCTTTATAAGTTACTCGGATGGCGTTCATGACGATGTCAACAAGATCCTCTGGAGTTCACTCGCCTGGGATCGCAATTCGGATATCAACACGATTGTTACGGAGTACTGCAGATTCTTCTTTGGTCAAGAGGTGGCGGATACTGCCAGTGCTGGAATTCTAGCATTCGAGCGCGATTGGGATGGAGCCCTCATTTCCAACGGAGGGGTAGATGCCACCTATTCGCTATGGCATGGGCTAGAAGAGCGCGCGTCGAACCTGAAATCCAACTGGCGATGGCAGATGTGCCTTCTGCGAGCTGACTACGATATGTACACCCGACATCGATTAATTTACGAATCTTCACTAGAAAACGAAGCGAACACAGCTCTTCTGAGCTCCTCCAAAATAGGTTCGGACAAAGCAAGTGATCAAGCATTGAAAATGCTTTCAAAAGCCACATCAATCCCTGTGCGAACCGATCTTGCGACGAGTATCACTCAGCTTTGTGACGACCTATATAAGTCTATCGGACTGCAGACAAGTGTTGAAAAATATAAGGCGAGCGGTCTGGAACGTGGAGCCGTACTAGATTTTCTGAGCTACCCGCTTAATAATCGCTGGTGGCTGGAAGATGAGATTGTGAAAATAAGAAAAATCGGCAGTGAGGGTGAGAAGGTGGCAAGGCTGGAGTCACTCGCAAAGTGGGAGCATCCAGGGCCGGGCAGCTATTACGACGATATAGGCAATATCGCCAAATCACCGCACGAAGTACGCAACGAAAAACTTGCTTCTCCGCTGCTGGATGTGGATAATACTCCATCCCCAGGATTTATGTTCTGGGTCGGAAATGATCCTTCCGCTCGTTACAGACAGTCCTGGTTCAGTGATGAAGGCTCGTCGGCTGTATTGAAATACAATGCTATCGATCCTCAGGCAGACTATGTCGTGCGTACGGCTGGCTGTGGCGACTGTTTTCTGCGAGTCAACGGTATTCGCATCGCCCCCACTTCTGATGGAAAGAAAATAGGCGATATTAAAGAGTTTCCTTTGCCTCGCGGACTATACCGAGATGGAAATATCACCATCACTTTTGACCCCACCTTTGAGCCTCAGCTCAACTGGCGTGTTCAGTCGCGGCTCATGGAGATCTGGCTAATTAAAAAATAAGCGTGTTGGATGCATAAATCGGAAATCACACATATTTGTACATCTCTTTGCTAACCACCCAGCCCTCCCTGATTACCTCGAAGGGAAGGGGGCAGGGGGTGTAGGTAAAAAAATCCTACGCTTTACCTGAAGCGATTGCCCAGATCATGACGCCGCCCGCTGCGGCCATGAGAACTACGGCGGTCCAGCCTAAAATATTTGAAATGGGCGTGTTGTGGCGCCGCCCAACTATTTTCTTATTGTTGCAGATAAGCAGCAGAACAATGAGGAGAGGCACTGCCACAATGCCGTTCAAAACTGCTGAGTACAAAAGAGCCTTGACGGGATCGATGCTTTTTACAAAGTTGAGAAGGTAGCCGCACACGATAGCTGCCGCGATGGTGAGGTAGAATCCTCTTGCCCTGCGAAACCTGCGGTAGAGGCCGTAGCGCCAGCCAAAGGATTCGGAAACAGCGTATGCTGCGGAACCGGCTAGAGTTGGGATGGCAAGCATTCCTGTCCCAACTATGCCCAGGGTGAATAGCCAATAAGCGGACGGGCCAAGCGGAAGGAGAGAGCGTGCCGCATCCTGTGCTGTCCGAATGTCTGTCACTCCTTTAGCGTGCAGTGTCGCTGCGGTACAGATCACAATAAAAAAAGTAATCGCCTGGGAGGCCACCATCCCCACAATCGTATCGTTGCGCAGGCGGCGCATCTCTTTATTCGTCGCACGTCCAACTCTGGTTCCCGCGGCAAATGATTTTCCCTCTTTTATCTCCTCTTCCACCTCTTCACCAGCCTGCCAGAAAAAAAGATAGGGCGATATAGTGGTCCCCAGAAAACCTACTACCGTCATTAAGTAGTCTGTTTTCCAGCTCCAGGAGGGAATGAAAAAATGATACGCGATCTCATGCCAGTTATTATGAACAGCAGGCAGCAGAGCAACGATAACATAAGCCAGAAGTGATACACAGAGCCATTTCAGTATCCCGACATAGACCCGGTATGGTACTACAATCTGCAGAACAATAGTAAGCACCGTAATAAAAGTCAGCCAAATAAAGAACGAACCATTAAAAAGCATCTTTGCCGATGCAGCCATCACATTCAGATCAGCATAAATGTTGATGACGTTTGCGCCAATGAGCAAGAATACTGTACTAAATAGCAGCCATTTTGGATACTGCTCTTTGATGACGGCAGCGAGCCCTTTACCAGTGACCACGCCTACCCGGCCACACATCTCCTGCACTGCAATCATGAGCGGTATGCAGACAGGCACTAACCAGAGCAGCGTATATCCAAACTGCGCTCCGGTGACAGAATACGTGCCAATACCGGAGGGGTCATCATCAGCAGCCCCGGTGATTAACCCTGGCCCCATCACTTTCCACCATGGCTTGGTGGTTTGTAAATCTGTCTCGTCTGAACGAGCATTTTTCAGATCTTCGGCGTCTTCGATAACATCTTCGATGGAGAGGATTTCATTGGGCTTAATTGCAGAAATTTCTTCTTCCACCGCTGCATTAATATCAGATGTTAAAGGGTGATCTTTCGGCATTATTTAACGTCGTTAAACAAGATAGGTATTGCCCTCTTTCAACGCATTTTGCCACTCTGCCTCCACATCTTTAGTGAAGGAAGTGCGCAGTACAGTTCCACCATATTTTCCCAGTTCATCAAGAACTTTATCAGGAGTAATTTTTTTTACAAGTATGAAAATCGCTGAGCTGTTAGTCTGCATGTGGTCTGCCAGTTCGCGTATAAAATCGTCGCTGATACCATAGTCAACAGCTGATCCCGACAGCGCTCCTGCCCCAGCCCCTAAGAGTCCACCCAGCAGAGGATTCAGGAACAGTAGCCCTATCAACATCCCCCAGAAACCACCATTGACGGCACTCGCCGCCGTTAGATTTACAGATTGATGCAGTTTTACATTACCATCTGTATCTTTAGTGACACAGCAGATATCTTCTAAATCGATCAGATGCTCCACCTGCATCCTGGCCAGCGAACCTTTGACTTCCGATGCTCGAAATTGATCGGGGTATGCAACCACAATTAAATCGCTCATTTTCTCTCCTTGAATACTGCCTTATGCAGCGAATTTCTCGAATATATTTTTAATCTGGCAAGAACGAAACTAGACAGCGAGAGTGCATTCCAGCTATCGCACAAGAACCTCTTTAATGAGCTTACCAGAGTCGCAAAATTACTGAAATAGTATCAAATTGATTTTAGGATGAGTGTGCAGCGCTTTGATCCCATGGCAATCCTGAACTACTGAATCGACATCATTATTCTATAACAACTGTTTTGATTGATCGTTTGTTCCATCTCTATATTCTACACTTTTTATTCTGTATGAGTGCTGTATTTGTACAAGATATTCATCTATAGTAGGCCGTTTATATATATGCATTCATTCCATTCCTTCAGAAAACAATGGGCTGCCTGCAGAATCAGCTTCCCTCTCGAAGGAGATATGTAATTGAATATCGAATTCGATTCAAAGAGTTCTCTGACTAACTATCGACTTATCAGCAGTACTTTTATACGGAGGTGATTCAGACAGTATGCCGAAATTATTGAAAAACAAGATGCGAATTGCAAGCGATTTATAATCACATGGTCTTATTCACTATTCAGTGGGATTGCATTGTCCCGAACTCACTCAAAGTGGGCATAGGTGTCCGGACACGAATTCGTGTGGTCAAGTTTAGTTTAAATGTGTTTTACTGTGCTGAAAAGCGTACAGACAAACAGCCCCTCTCGAAATATAGAGAGGGGCTGTTTTTATACAATACAAAATAGAACTGACACTCAGATTTGTATATCACAGCTACTCTGAATACGGGTGCTAAATTTTCCATTTAGCACCCATCAACATCAATATAGCGTAGTAATAGTGCCATCCGGCAACAACGCTCTTCCGTCACTGAGCAGAGTGGTCCCTGCCGGCACTGAGCATGATGGAGTGATGAGAATTGACTTTGGCGGAGGAAGATTTCCACCTCCGACGCCGCTTCCTTCAGCGCGCAGTGTACTAAAGGTGAAGCCGAACAGCCCACAGCAAACAGCAAGCAAAAGTGAGATTTTTTCAAAAACGGTGGATGTAGCTTTCATGATGAGTTCCCTTCTAGGATAGTGCGCACTTCAGTGCGTTGCAGTAGTTTCTTTTAAATGCGAAAATAAAATGGGTAAATCTTGTTCAGTAAATATCCTGATAATGGTATTTTAACATATAAATTGAATTTTAGCAACTTTCGTTTAAAAATTTTATTGTTTTTTATATATAAATTTAAAATATTATTGGAATTCGTCTGTTTTCTGATTTTGGCAGGGCAAAAGACTGCTGCCGGTTAATCTATAACTTATGTTAACGTGACGTCCTCTTTATCTTATTGACCGTGAAGCTGAGGGATGAAATAATGGAACTGACCAAAAATGAACTGGAAGAACTTCGGCGAAAGCATCTTATTGAGACGGCAGAACTGCAGTCGCTAATCGATGCGAAAGATGAAAATTTGAGGATTGTGGATCTTCGTGGATATGTGCGTACACATACCGATCCAGATGGATATCAGACCGCAGAATACACCAGTGCGCCACAGGAGTACGCCGAAAGCCACATTCCTGGCGCAATCTATATCGACTGGACTACCGACATTGTGGATACTGACAACCCGGTTCCAGCTCAGTTGGCGACAGCAGAAAAGCTAGCCGATGTGTTGAGCAACGCGGGAATAGGCGATTCCAGCATGATTGTAGCCTACGATTCGCACAACTC
>JANXSG010000224.1 GCA_025352825.1 Chthonomonadaceae bacterium
GAATGCTGGCTTTCGCGGGATTAGTGATAAGTTTTCAGCCCCAACTCTTCTCGGAGTAGATTTTTTGAAAGGAATGCAAAATGAAGCGAATTGACGCGCATCTGCATGTAGCAGCGGATACCGAAGAATCGCGAGCGCTCATGGAGCGCTACGATCTAAAATATATGAATATCTGTGTGGCTGAAGACTCAGAGGGGGCATGGAGGCACCAAGCAGATACCTACTCCTCAATAGCGCTGACACATCCAGATCGTTTTGACTGGTGCACCACCTTCGATCTGCCTCGCTTTGACGATCCAAAGTATGTTGAGAAAGCCATTCTGGGATTGGAAAGGGACTTTGCAGCGGGAGCGGTGGCATGTAAAATTTGGAAAAACTTCGGGATGGAGGTACGGCATCCGAACGGCGACCACGTTTTTCCCAACGACTCACTGATTAAACCCATCATCGAATATGTCGCCAGCCAGAATAAGACGCTCCTTATGCACATTGCAGAACCATTAGCGTGTTGGCTTCCGCTTGACGAGGGCAGCCCGCACTATAGTTACTACCGTGAACATCCAGAATGGCATATGTATGGACGAACTGACGTGCCCTCACACCAGGAACTGATTGCCGCACGTGATGCAGTAGTCGAAGATCATCCCAAATTACGTGTCGTTGGGGCGCACCTTGGCAGTCTGGAATATGATGTCGATGAGATTTCAAAACGATTCGACAAATACCCGAATTTTGCAGTTGATATCTCAGCACGGCTTACTGATTTTGCCCTGCAAAATACTGAAAAAATTCGGCAGTTCTGTATCAAATATCAGGATCGCATCCTATGGGGGACAGATTTGGTGGCAGGCGCTATCTCCAAAATGGCTCCTGAAAAACAGATCAGTTTTATTCACTATGCGGAAAAGACCTATCGGGAGTACACCGAGTTTTTTGAGAGCGGTGATGATGTAGTTGTTGAAGGTCGTACTGTGCAAGGCTTAGGACTTTCCAGCGCTATACTTAATAAAATCTATGTGGAAAATGCTCAGAAGTGGTATCCTGGGATGTAAATGGGAATTGTGGAGGAGAGTCGACTGATGCACTTGAGAGTATTGGGATTGATGGGAATCACTATATTGATGGCAGCTGAGGCAGGATATGCGCAAAGCCCTGACTTTAACCGAGAGGTACGCCCCATCCTGTCAGCTCACTGCTTTAAGTGCCACGGCCCGGATGAAAGTCAGCGGAAAGCTGGGCTTAGGCTGGACACCACTGCGGGAGCTGAAATGCTCCTGGCCAGTGGTAAACGGGCAATAGTCTCCAGAAATGCAGCTAAAAGTACACTGATTACACGCATCCTTTCTCACGGTAGTGATACAATGCCGCCTGCCTACGCGAACAAACCTCTCACCGATAGTGAAAGAGCCATTCTGCGAAAATGGGTTGCTGGTGGTGCCGTGTATAAGCCCCACTGGGCTTTTGTTCGTCCAGTTCAGGCAGCATTTCCTAAAGTCAAGCAGACCGCTTGGGTTCGCAATCCCATAGATGGATTCATCCTTTCTCGTATTGAGAAGGCAGGACTCAGACCCTCGCCACCTGCAGATAGATACACCTTGATTCGCAGGCTATCGTTAGATCTCATCGGACTTCCCCCCACTCCAGATGAGGCAGATGCCTTTGTGAAAGACAAACGCCCGGATGCCTATGAAAAGCTTGTTGATCGACTTCTCGCTTCACCGCATTATGGAGAGCGCTGGGCACGCCGATGGCTGGATCTGGCACGGTATGCCGACACAAATGGATATGAAAAAGATAGAGTGCGCTCTATCTGGCCGTATCGTGACTGGGTAATCGATGCGCTCAATCAAGATATGCCGTTCAACCAGTTTACCATTGAGCAGATCGCAGGCGATATGCTTCCAAACCCCACCAGAGATCAGCGAATAGCCACCGGTTTTCATCGTAATACCATGCTGAATGAAGAGGGAGGGATTGACCCGCAGGAGTATCAGTTCTACTCGATGGTTGATCGTGTAGCGACTACCGGAACCACCTGGCTGGGGTTAACGCTCGGATGTGCTCAGTGCCACACCCATAAGTTCGATCCGATTACCCAGAAAGAGTACTATCGGGTCATGGCATTCTTCAACAATGTCGAGGATCAGACTGTCGATGTCTCCAGCCCTGATCTTGCCAAGAAGCGAGCTGAACTTCTGGCACAGATTCATACTCATGAGATGGCGCTGTCCGCTAAGTTTCAGTCAGACATGGATCAAACTAAAGACAGCGGAGTAGATTTGGCGGAACTCCACCGATGGGAGAGTGTTCGGAAGGAGTTTGCGCAGTGGCTTTCTGATGGAGAAATGCGTGCAGTAAAATGGAAAATGATTCGACCGGTAAAAGCAGTCAGCAATCTTCCAATGCTTTCGGTACAGTCGGACAGTTCTATTTTTGTTAGTGGTGATGAATCCAAAAGAGACCTCTATACACTCGATTTTAAGGCGGATAGCGCACCTATTACGGGAATTCGTTTGGAGGCGCTTCCGGATGACCGTCTGCCAGCTCACGGGCCAGGACGAGTGTTCTACGAAGGTGCGCTTGGGGACTTCTTTCTGAGTGAAATCACTTTGAGCGCCGGAGGTAAGTCCGTACCCTTTGCAGAGGCATTCAAGTCCGGGGGTGGGGATGTAAAAACGGCAATTGATGGAGATCCACAGACAGGGTGGAATATTAACGGCAGGCAAGGGATGACCACGACGGCAGTTTTTCGGCTATCAAAGCCCGTACCTGGAGCAGAGTTCACAATACAGCTTTTGTTTGAGCGATACCACGCCGCCGATCTCGGGCATTTTCGAATATCTATCACCACCGATACAAAGCAGCTTCAGGTCGATCTTCATCCCGAAGTTGAGGCTGCACTGAAGATACCTTCATCCGACCGATCCGATGTGGAACGAGATATTCTTCGGAAGTACTACCTATCCATCGCGCCGCAGTACAAAGTGGAGCGCGACGCTATTGCTGATTTGCGAAGTAAGATGCCCACATTTCCTACTTCTCTCACATTCAGCGAACGCCCCGCAAACAATCCTCGGCTGACATATATTCATCACCGAGGTGAGTATCTCCAGCGAAAAGAACAGGTCAGCCCGGGGCTGCCAGCAATTCTGCCGTCGATGCCGAAAGGTGTTCCCTCTAATCGACTTGGGTTTGCGCGCTGGCTTGTGTCGTTCGCCAATCCGCTGACCGCACGGGTCACAATTAATCGGCAGTGGGCTGTCTTCTTTGGGAGAGGTATTGTGCGCACGCTGCAGGATTTCGGTTATCAGGGGGATCCGCCCACTCATCCCGAACTTCTTGACTGGATGGCAGTAGAGTTTATGAAGCAAGGCTGGTCTATCAAAAAGATGCATCGGCTCATAGTGACCAGCGCTGCTTATCGTCAGTCGTCTCACATGACACCGGAACTGATTACAAAAGACGCGGAAAACCGACTCCTTACACGAGCTCCGCGGGTACGGCTCGAAGCGGAGCTCGTGCGAGATTCTGTGCTGGCATCCAGCGGGCTGCTTTCATCAAAGATAGGTGGTCAGAGTGTGTTTCCGAGCCAGCCTCCAGGCATCACCTCTGAAGGAACATACGGCACACTCGACTGGAAGGTTAGTACAGGGGAAGACCGATATCGACGTGGAATGTATACATTTAGTAAACGTACTGCGCCTTATGCCATGTTTGCAACCTTCGATGCTCCGAGTGGTGAGGCTTGCGTTGCACGCCGAGATGTTTCGAATACTCCTCTGCAGGCACTTACTCTGCTAAACGATCAATTGCTGATAGAGTCTGCGCGTGCATTGGGGAAAACAGTCTCGGGAGCACCTGGCTCTGAAATAGATCATGCCATCAACCTTTTCCGGCGCTGCCTTACACGTCCGCCGAATCAAGCGGAGATTCAGATGATGACTCAGTTTCTGACGGTTCAACGCAAACGGTTTGAGACAGGGGAACTGGATTCAATAGCTATAGCAGGAAACAAAGAAGGTGATACACGATCTCAATCTGTATTTACCGCACTTGCTCGAGTATTGCTGAACCTGGATGAAGCCATCAACAAGCCGTAGACAGTGGAACTAACAATGAATGAGAATAACCAACCAGAATATAGTATCGCACGCAGGCACTTCTTCAAGGAGTGCGGCGTAGGAATAGGCAAAATAGCCCTGGCTTCGCTGCTGACAGATTCGGCTGCTGAAAATGCCGTTTCCGCCCAGAGAAAAGCTGGTGAGATTCACAGTCCTGTCACTGGAATGCCCAATCCACTTGCTCCGAAAAAGCCCCATTTCACTCCTAAAGCCAAACGAGTGATCTACCTCTTCATGGCAGGAGCTCCGAGTCAGCTCGATCTTTTTGATTATAAGCCAGACCTGGTAAAGTATGAGGGTAAGCCGATTCCTCCGTCTGTAATTGGCGGGCAGAGGTACGCCTTTATCCGATCTGATGCGGCAGTTCTCGGCCCGCGATTCAAGTTCTCGAGGCATGGTAAGTCTGGTGCGGAACTTTCTGAGATCATGCCGCATCTGGCTGGAGTAGCAGACGATCTCTGCATTATTAAATCCGTGAAGACGGATCAGTTCAACCACGCCCCTGCTCAGATACTTCTTAACACTGGCTTTGGGCAGCCCGGTCGCCCGAGTATGGGGTCGTGGGTGACCTATGGCCTGGGTGCGGAGACAACCGATTTACCGGCATTCGTGGTGATGTCGACAGGCGCCGGGATCAGCGGTGGAACAGCGAACTGGTCGAGTGGATTTCTCCCCACAGTCTATTCCGGAATCCGACTCCGAAATCAAGGAGACCCCATTCTGAATGTCTCCTTTCCTGCAGGAGTGGATTCGAAGCTGCAGCGCGACTCAATAGATCTCATTCAGAAAATGAATAATAAGCAGCTTGAAGTTCAAGGCGACCCGGAGATAGCCGCGCGCATAGCTTCCTATGAAATGGCCTACCGACTGCAGACCTCCGCACCAGAGTTTATGGATTTACACCAGGAGTCCAAAGCAACTTTGGATTTGTATGGGGCAGACCCGAACAAACCGTCGTTCGCACGCGCCTGCCTCTTAGCTCGGAGGCTGGTCGAGCGCGGGGTGCGTTTTATAAATATATATCACGAGGGCTGGGATGCGCACTCAGATGTGGCCGGCAATCTCCGTTCGAACTGTGGAGCCACTGATCAGGCATCAGCAGCGCTCATAAAAGACCTGAAACAGCGCGGATTGCTGGAGGACACGCTCGTTATCTGGGGCGGGGAGTTTGGGCGTACACCTATGGTTGAAAATAACACAGCGCTTGGAAGAAGCCTTGGGCGAGATCATCATCCTTCGGCATACACGATGTGGATGGCGGGAGGTGGTGTGAAACCTGGACTCACCTATGGTAAAACGGATGATCTAGGTTTTCATGTCGTCGAAAATCCGGTGCATGTATATGATCTTCAGGCAACGATTTTGCATCTGCTCGGGCTTAACCATGAGCGACTCACCTATCACTATGCAGGGCGTGATTTCCGTTTGACAGATGTATACGGGAATGTTATTCACAATCTGCTGGCATGATCAACAAGCTATTGATTGATATCCATATATAACCTTCTTTTTGCCTAACCCCCTGACCCTCTTTCCTGATTCCCTCGTTCCTCGGAGGGAAGGGGGAATCTATATCGTTGATTCTCCCCCTTCCGTAACACAAACAGCTTTATCGTTTGTGTGTGCAGTGAAGGGGGCTGGGAGGGCGGCTCAAAAGTCTTTCTGAAATTTTCGATTAAAAAAAATCGCTCTACAATGCCCATACAAGCGACGAAGATTTTTTTGACGCTGATCTGCCATTGAAAAATAGCGACTTTTAGCCCATTTACAGTCCGAAAGAGACTTTTGACCCACCCTC
>JANXSG010000260.1 GCA_025352825.1 Chthonomonadaceae bacterium
AAACAAGCGTTTCTTCTCGCATTCGGAAGAGCTCCAGATAAAGATGAACTTGCTGGCGCTATTGATCTTGTCCAGAAACATAGCCTTTCAGACCTATGCCGAGCTTTGATTAATTCAAATGAATTTTTGTATTACTGAATATTCGGGTGTTCAAAACATCTGTCATCCAATAATCAGTATCCTTCAGTGACGAAACGACTAACTTACGAGAGGTGTTCAGCCCATGTAGAGAGCCCAAGCGACCGGACATGGGCTTTGCAATTCCAGGCTGGTACTTTAGTGAATGTGAAAGTAATCGCCCATTCGACTATTTCCGGGAGTTGAAAACTCCCGGCATCATAAAACAGGCGTCTTTCAGACGCAATTCCCGTCCGGAGGACAGCTGGCCGTAGGCCTCCCAGACAGGTACTTCAGTGCCTGGCACATTATGGAATGATGTTTCTTCTTACTTTCACGACCCAGTAGTGCCGTGTCTTTTCTAAAATAGTTTTGCAATTCCTGTGCGGGGTTTCAACCCCGGCGCCAATTTGGAGATACTTCATGCCTCATTACGACGAAGAACCGATAGATATTGCAGATGTAGTGAACCGAAGAGAGTTTCTCGGTCAGATGGGGACAGGGCTGAGCTCGATAGCACTTGCTTGCCTTCTGCAGCAAGAGGCACACTCCAGCTCAGTACAGACCTCATCTACAAGTCCATTGGTGCCAAAATCTCCCCACTTCCCGGCGAAAGCCAAGCGCGTTATACAGATATTCTGTCCCGGCGCAGCCAGCCAGATCGATCTGTGGGAGTACAAACCTGAACTTATAAAACGCCACGATCAGCCATTGCCAGGGCTTTCTGGAGGCGTGAGTTTCCAAGGCGGAAATGGAAACCTCATGAAAAGCCCGTGGGAGTTTCGGCAGCATGGCAAAAGTGGGAAATGGATTTCCGATCTTCTACCGCATCTGTCGGGTTGTGTGGACGATATTGCTTTCATTCATTCTTTAACTGCCAAAACTAATACACACGGCCCTGCGCTATTACAGATGAACACTGGTTTCACCGTTGATGGATTCCCAAGTGCTGGCGCATGGGTGACATATGCGCTAGGAACCGAAAATCAGAATTTGCCTGCCTTCGTAGCTATCCCAGACATTAGAGGATTCCCACCCAACGGGCCCGCAAACTGGGGGCCCGGCTTTCTTCCTGCTGCTTATCAGGGGACCGCATTCAATACTGTTCAGCCAATACAAGATCTCAGTTCACCAAAATCATCTTCAGCCAGCGAGGAGAGGGATGTACGCGGATTCTTGAATAAAATTAATCGTAAGCATGCCAAACAGTACCGAGGAAACACAGAACTTGAGGCTCGGATTGCTGCCTACGAGCTTGCTGCTCGTATGCAGCTAAGTGCACCTGAAGTTACGGATATTTCTAAAGAGACGCCGTCGACTATCAAATTGTACGGAGCCGATAGCGACAATCCACTTAAATCTGCTTATGCGAAAAACTGTATACTTGCCCGAAGGTTATTAGAGCGCGGAGTACGTTTTGTGCAGCTGTACTGTGGCGCATCCGCGTCAGCAGTTGATGGATTCCTGAACTGGGATGCGCATAAAACTCTCAAACAAGACTATGAGCGGCACTGCCCGATCATGGATCAGCCAACAGCAGCTCTCCTAGCTGATCTGAAACAGCGTGGTCTCCTGGATGATACTCTTATCCTCTGGACAACGGAGTTTGGGCGTATGCCCACTCATCAGACTGGAGCGGAAGGCAGAGATCATAATCCAAACGGGTTTACATGCTGGATGGCAGGAGCCGGGGTCAAGGAGGGAACCTCGTATGGAGCAACGGATGATTTCGGCTACAAAGCAGAGCAAAATGTATGTACTATCTACGATTTTCACGCTACGGTGCTCCACATACTTGGCCTAGATCATAAAAAACTAACCTACTACAACAACGGGACGCAGCGTCGACTTACCGATGTCCATGGTGAGGTAATTAAGCCTGTGTTGAGCTAATATCTTCCTCTCCCTCGGGCAGATAGCGAAGCCAGAAATTCAGGTTTCTGTGTTCAAGCTTGAATTACATTATTTTAATAATCTATGCTTTTTATCTAGTCGTCGCATAATTCTATTTCCTACATGAAGAAGTATCAGCTTAATAACCTAAGTTCTGGGATGGTACTGGTTCCGAACCTACTCATTGCAAATTCGCTATTGCAGCGTTCACTCGGGCTGTTAAATCATGGAAGCTTCGCAAAAGGTGAAGGGTTATTAATTAGACCTTGCTCTGGTGTGCACACATTCGGAATGAGATTTTCCATAGATATCATTTTTTTCGATGCTGATATGCGTGTTCTACGAATAGTTCACGCTCTGAAACCTTGGCGTATGTACGGCCCTGTCTGGAGTGCGAAGTGTGTCTTAGAGCTTCCTGTTGATTCCATTTATGATGCGGGCACGAGAGAAGGAGACCATTTTGAGATTATTACTGGAACAGAACACTAAATTTTCCCGTCAAAGAAACTGATATATTGAGTGGTCGATGGAGATCACTCATGAATTTCGATCCCCGTTCACTTCCAATGTACTTCTTCCACTGCTAGTGCCGAGAGTGTGCTGCACTCTATCAGGAGCAAGATTATGTTCAGTGTATTTCAGAATGAACCCTTGGTGAATTTTACCGAAGATAACCCCAAACAGCGAATGCAGGAGGCACTCACGCTGGTGGTGGGCAAACTAGGGAAGAGTTACCCTGTAGTCATAGGCAAGGAACGTGTGGAGACAGGGCATATCAACCCGAGTAGAAATCCATCCCGCATGTCTCAATTGATTGGTAATGTATCAGATGCTTCTCCCGAACTCGTGGATAGGGCGTTTGAATCAGCACATTCTGCGTTTCCTTCATGGTCAAACACTCCTGTAGAGACAAGGGCACGCTACCTTATCAAAGCGGCAGCTATTATGCGGCGAAAAATATATGAGTACAGTGCCTGGCTTGTTTACGAAGCAGGAAAGTCATGGCCAGAAGCTTATGCAGAAGCAGCGGAGGCTGTCGACTTCCTTGAGTTCTATGCCCGAGAGGCAGTAAGATGGGGACAGCCACATCCCACCACGCAGTTTCCTGGTGAAGAGAATGAAGTGAGTTATTTCCCATTAGGGGTGGGGGGCGTTATCGCACCGTGGAATTTCCCTTTAGCTATACTTGCAGGTATGACCGCCGCCGCAATCGCAGCCGGGAACACGGTGCTGCTGAAGCCAGCGGAACAGACTCCTGTTATTGCAGCAAAGTTTATGGAGCTACTGGATGCAGCAAGTTTACCAGCAGGTGTAGTAAACTTTATTCCTGGCCCCGGGGAGACAGTGGGAGAAGCGATGACCGGGCATCCAGGAATCACGTTTGTAGCTTTTACAGGCAGCAAAGATGTGGGGCTTCACATCAATCAACGGCTTGCAACACCGAATCCGGAAAAAAAATGCATCCCTCGTGCGATATTGGAGATGGGTGGCAAAGATGCAATTGTTGTGGATGAGAATGTGAATCCAGACATTGCTGCAGACGGAATCGTGGCCTCCGCATTTGGCTTTCAAGGGCAGAAATGTTCCGCATGCTCGCGTCTTATTGCCCACACGAAAGTATATGATGCTGTATTGCAGAAGGTTGTTGAAAAAGCAGCGAAACTGGTGGTGGGTGATCCTGCAGATGCAAGCACAAACATGGGCGCTGTGATAGATGCAGATTCTTATCGCAAAATAATGTCATACATAGCCATCGGGCGCAGCGAAGGCAAACTAGTTTTGGGAGGTGAAGACTCTAACACTAGCAACGATGGTGGATATTTTGTACATCCGACGATATTTGCTGATGTCGCACCGACTTCCCGTCTAGCCCAGGAGGAGATTTTTGGTCCTCTTCTTAGTGTAATACGTGCAAACAGTTTTCAGGAAGCCATCAGTATCGCAAATGATACTCAGTACGGCCTGACAGGTGGCGTATATTCGAATAGCAGAGAAAATTTGGAATATGCACGCAGAGAGTTTCAGGTAGGCAATCTGTATTTGAACAGAAAATGCACGGGAGCATTTGTAGATGTGCAGCCATTCGGAGGCTCTAAGCTAAGTGGCACCAACAGCAAAGCTGGCGGACGCCAGTATCTTGGCTTGTTTCTACAAGGTAAATCTGTATGTGAACGCTGGTAACCTCCTCCTTCTCCACCGACAACATCGTTGAATTCACTCTCCAAATGGCATGCTATCAATGTATAGCATGCCATATTATATGTCAATCGTTATTGCACCTGATATACATGCCGGAAAAATAACGTTTGGCAGATGTACTGTGTTCCACATTTAAGATCACATGGAAAATATACCTTGCAAGCGCATAGAGTAGAGTTAGCGTTTGCATCCAGGGATGCATAGATATGATTAAGCTATATTGCAGCTTTCATATTTTGTGTTAAAGGTGAGTAATCTCCTATCCTAAAATCATTGGCGTTTTTAAAAAAACGCCTGCTCATCAGAAAGAACAAGTAGTATCAGATGTTCATGAACAACACCAGCCAGCTCATCCTATGTGACCATCTTGTAAAGAAATCATTGATTTAAATTCTGCTCTGAATTAAGAACCCAATACTATCGCTGAAAAAGTTTTTTTACAAGCTCATGTGAGTGTATGCTGTTGGATGATTAGATATCATGTATTAAAATATATGAGTTCATTAACTGCTGATAAACTGACAATAATCGATCAAATACGAATAACCTGTGCTCAGCAGAGCATACTTCCGCAGGGGAAGATCAGGAACATCGTTCGCTTAAAATGAAAGGTTCCATTTCTTTGAAACTTAAAATATCACTCTCGATTGCGATCTTAATGTTGTGTTTGGCCGCTATGTGCCAGGCTCAGTCACCAAGTAC
>JANXSG010000284.1 GCA_025352825.1 Chthonomonadaceae bacterium
TGGTACTACACTTCAATTTGAAGGCGATATAAGCGAGGACTTGGGAGAATGTAAATTTGCCGTAATGGACGGAAATATAACACTCGCTCAGGCATCGTTCCAGAAACATTGGAAGCTTGCATGGAACACCACCGAAGAGCAAAAGTCTTTCAGATCACTGCGAATCGTTATTTCAAGAGCCAACCTCGCCCCGGTGACACTAGCTCATATATATGTTGATATCCTCGAAAAAATGCCGTATAATTTCTCGCTAGAAATCTCAAAAAATCCTGCGAAATTACCTCTAATCATAACTTTAACACCAATGGGGAATCTGATCACCGACCATTTCCTATTGAAAATAGACGGTAAAACTATAGAGGCTGACTTTGAGAAAACGACCGGAAAATTAAGCTTAAACAAAATTCATCCTGGCACACATACACTGTCGATTACTGCAAAATTTGGAGAAAGTGAACTAGAACTCAATCCTGTTGAATTCACACTCCCCTCGTACTTTCATATTGCTCCACTCGCATCTAGTGTGTTAATGTACGGGTCTAAATTAGCTCTAGCGATTAAGACTGATGGCGATTTAGTGGCAACAAGTGTGGAGTTTTTCGTTGATGACAGCAGTATCGGCGAGAGCAAAACTGCGCCATTTGAAGATGTATTGCTTAAGTCGAACGGCCTTAAACCTGGTGAACATATTCTCTATGCTGCCGTTTCGACTAAAGAAGGTGAACGTTTTTTAAGTCCGGATGTAGCGTTCAAAGTAGGAGTGCGAAGAGCCTCATTGCAAGAAGGTGTTGATACCCCGGGAGTCGGAAATTTGACTGCCGACCAGAGTGGTGTAAGGTTTCCACGTCAAATTACTGCCTGGCTTGATATGTTCACATCCTACATCAACGGCCAAAATCAGCACCTTTCCGCGCTGACTTTAGTGCATGGGAAGGATTATTTCAGCATCAAAAGTGTAAATCTGTCTATCGAAAATCTCAAGCGTGAGCAGATATATGCACTCCCACTGAAATCAAGTATCCCGAGGGCAACACTGCCAACTCCAGTCTCAGATGAAAACATGAGAACCTTGAACATGGCCACCAAGCAGCTGGGCCTATCCTACGAAGCTTCCTTGAATGCAATCCGAATTATGCGCAGCGCCCTAACCATTCTGCTCGCTTTCGATGGTACTTCAACCAACGTCTCCGGAGCTGCACTACAAGATTTAAACGCACTATCAGGGCAAGCAAAGGAAGCATTGAATGTATCTGGAACTTGGGCAGCACGTTCAATGAGTAACATACAGTTAGTGCGAAAGCGACTAGGGAACTGAAGAACAAGGCAGCAACTTGAGTTATTTGCAAAATTCAAGATTGCTCTGGTTGATCTGCAGCAAATTAATTCAATTCTTCGGTTTTATTCCTCTTCATCGCCATCGTATACATAGCCTGCGGGCGGCTTGATAGGTGGAGGAGCGGGTTGCTTTGTTTTCTCTTGATATACCCGAGTTAAGAGTTCACGCAGATTGGCAGCGGTATAAGGGGGTGGAATACATATATCACATAATTTCGACGGTATCGATTCTGGATACCCCACCGGAGCGGAATGGCAATCGTCCACGAGCCCAATAATTTTTAGCCCTTTTGATCGCCACGGTTGTACGGCTCTGAAAATGGCCAGATCTTTCTGTCTGCCAAAATCACCTGAGAGTACGAGGATATCTGGCGGCCCGGGAGCCTTTGATACCTGCCCCACGGGATCCTGTTTATTCAGCAGAGAGGATACCTCCCAGCCTACCAACGCCGCTGCACGCTCTGTTCTTCCGCGATACCGAGGTCGATGGACTGCTATCAAAACGCGAAAGGCAGCCGGCCCAATTTCTACATCCTCAACGACCGACGCTTCTTTATCCAGAATCTGCCATCCAATCTTAGGTTCTGGCCGTTTGCCAGCAGAATAACGTCTGGTGAGTCCGGATTTTCTGCTGCCACGCCCCCCTGCGCCGCCTCGTTTATCAACGGTTCGAGAGGAACCTGTATGTCGTTTGTTCACTATTCCCTGATGCTTTCTAAATTAATGGGGCTGAATCGGTGGCCAGCCAGCGAATTCTCTTACGAAGGCGACCACTTCAGCAACGGCTGTATCGAATAAGGATACACCCTTCTGTGGTGTTGAGATTTCTGGATGCCCTAGTGCGCCTGTTATTGTCACTTGATCAAATGTGCGGGGCACGTCCACTCTGCTGGAACGCGATGAATCCGGACAATAGAATGCCGATTCGAATGGGATGTTCGATCCCGCTGCCAGTTCTAGTTTCACCAACTCAGGACGAATATGCATGATCATGCTTGTCTCGAGTTCGCAGGCATGTGTCACCATATTCTGTTCCACATTCGTCAGAGCTGCTACCTGGTCCGCCGCTATCGTAAACCAACTGCTAAAAGCAATAAGCAGTTCTGGCTTATCCCGATGTCGGATATTCACATCGTACATAGCCATTCGCCCGGGAGTTATGTTACCCCCATGGGCATTCAGTAAAAATATCTTTCTGAATCCGCTTCCGATCAGGCTCTCCAGCATA
>JANXSG010000084.1 GCA_025352825.1 Chthonomonadaceae bacterium
ATGCTTAGCAAAGAAGTCATCGTGTCTGTGACACCCTGTTGAGTTTTGAGGAGTTCTGTCTGGTTTCGGATACGGAGGTCGTCGTTATCGTGGAATGGCGGGTTGAGCTGATGGCGATTCCCCAGATATGACGAGACCTGCGCCTGTGCCAGAGGCATTGCCGCCTTTGATGGTTAGAGTACATGTATTATCAGCATTCTTCACCAGGCTGTCGTATACTCCTGCCGGAGCCACATAATGCCCGGCTGCCAGTGTGTAGCTAGTTTCGGTTCCATCCTCAGATACAACGACTGCCGGGTTGGTACCCACGATATACGAGAAGTAACTGTGGCTCCATTTAGCTCCAAGAGCGCTGCTTCTGATACTCTGGCTGTTGAAATAGAGCGCCATTTGAAGGCCGCCGCCTTTACCGCCTCATCCGCAGATGGGCTGTGTCAATTGCAAGTTACCCGTCGCCAGATTCATTGCACCTGAGTAGATGGGAACGCCTGCCATCCAAGGCCGCGGCGCACCTGGCGCGGGGGCCAGCGGCGGCGATGCGTTGAGCGTACCTGCACCTGCGGGAGACTCAGTCCCAAGCAGGAGATGCGGTGCTGCAGCGAGTCCTGCGCCAGGTGCGCCGCGGCCTTGGATAAAAATTCACGTCGACTTTTTTTTTCTTACGCACTCTTGTCGGCAGAGTTTCCTCTTGAATTACAGGGTCAATCGCTGTATCCTGGGATTCGACGGGGGGGGGGGGGGGGGTAGAATTGCTGTCATCATTTCGGTTTTTCATACATGCATCCTTTTCCTGGGCGGTTTGCCCAATAGCCTTTATATAGCTGACTATAACCAGTAATTATTTCACATTCTTCACTCTGCAGTAACTAGTTTCTATACTGTATCCCCTTTAATTCTAATTGTGAAGCTAAATTTTGAATAATTTATGTAGTATGGTAAAGTATGTGGAAGTAACCCCTGCCTTTGGTTCTGGCTACGCCAGTTTAGATAAGCCCCCCTCTCCAGTTTTTGGAAGAGGGACTGGGGGTGAGGGAATGATATATAGTTGGATTCGGCAGTATACGGTACTATAGCAGTGTGTAGTTCAATTATAATGGAGAAGATGCATGAGACTTGCGAATAAAGTGGCATTAATTACAGGAGCTGGAGTGGGTATCGGCAGAGAGACAGCCAGGCTGTTTGCAAAGGAAGGGGCATCAGTTGCGGTGGTGGATCGGAATGAGTCCACTGGCAAAGAAACTGTAGATATCATCGCTGGTGAGGGTGGTAAAGCTGTCTTTATAAAAGTAGATGTTGCAAATTCGAATGAAGTTCAGAGCATGTTCCAATCGTGTATTGAATCTTTTGGGCGGCTGAATATCCTCTTTAATAATGCCGGGATTGTTGCGCAGGGGACGGTTGAGCAGTCAACAGAAGCAGAGTGGGAAGAGCAAATCGCGACGACGCTCACCAGTGTCTTTCTAGGCTGTAAATACGGAATTCCCCTGCTGCGTGAACAGGGCGGAGGCGTTATAATCAACATGTCTTCCGTTGCTGGAGTGATGGGGCTTACTAATCGCGCCATCTACTCGGCAGCAAAAGGCGGGGTGGCAGCGCTTACAAGAGCCATCGCCTTAGACCATGCACCCGATAAGATTCGCGCCGTCTACCTTACTCCTGCCACGATAGAAACGCCTTCTCTGCTGGATAGAATAAATTCATCTCCTGATCCTGTGGCGGCACGAAAAGCCTTCGAAGCCAGACAGCCACTCGGGCGTATCGGCAGGACTGAAGATGTGGCCTACGCTGCACTCTATCTGGCCTCCGATGAAGCGTCGTTCCTCACCGGATGCAACCTGGCGGTGGATGGAGGAATGGCAGTCTGATGACAGCAAACATTAAACCGCAGCACACGGCGAACACCGGCTTTACTCTGATAGAGTTGCTTGTGGTCATCGCGATTATCGGAATTCTGGCGGCGATACTCTTCCCAGTCTTCGCGCAAGCCAGAGAGCAGGGCCGCAAGACAGCCTGTCTCTCGAATCAACGTCAGATAGGGCTGAGCTTTGCTCTCTATATTCAGGATTACGATTCTGGTTATCCAAACACGAACGACCCTTATCTCTGGGTAGGAAAACGATGGCGGTGGCCTCTTATGCCCTATCTTGCAGCCGGGCAGCGAGAAAAATCGGATAACAGTTTCAGTTCTGCTTCTGGGTCCCCATCAATTCTGCTCTGTCCATCGGATACACTTTCCGGGACAGGGTTTGATGCCACGTCCTATGGCTATTCAGCGGCGTTCTATCACACGCCAGATCAGTTGGACGCTATGCGGATAGGTAACCTGAGGCTCGCACTGAACAAACCCGGCCCAGGGTTAGCCTGCGCCACTCAGACAGAGGCATCGATCGACTATCCTGCACAGAAAGTTCTTGCAGCAGAGTGGTACAACAGCCACCAGTTTGAATCGGGCGGGAAGATCGGCTATTGGGGGCATCTCTCCGGAAGTTCTGATCCGGGAGTAGATAGATGGCAGGGCGCGAGAATATATGTCATGCCGGATGGCCATGCGAAGTTTCTTCATGCACGCCAGATTCATCCCTCTGCGGAAGACTGCCCTGATATTCATCTCACACGATCAGGATTATCTGGTAAGGATTTCGACTAGCCACCCCACGTTTGCATGTTTCATATGCTATTCAAATTTCTACCAATCCATTACATGCAGGCTTAGCATTGGGTACAATAGCATACTATGAGATTACTTAACATGCTGAAAAGCAAAATTCATCGTGCTACTGTCACCCAGGCAGATATCGATTATATCGGAAGTATTGCGATCGACCCGGAACTGATCGAACGCGCCAATTTGATTCCCAACGAACTTGTTCATGTCTGGAATGTGGATAACGGCGAGCGATTTGAGACCTATGTGATCGGCGCTGCTGCAGGTTCTGGCGAGATTATCGTGAATGGGGCTGCTGCGCACCGGGTGAAAGTGGGGCACCGCGTTATAATATCCGCATTTTGCCTGACAGACGAACCGATTACACCAAAAGCGATACTAGTAGATGAAAACAATCGATATGTACGGGATTTATGAAAGTCAGTACATTTCACCGAGTAGTTTATATCAATGAAACTTTATGGGATAACATCGTTTGATCTATGCAATCGGTGATATTCATGGCCAAGTAGCTATGCTGCGTGAGATGCTCGTAGTGCTGAGCAGTCTGCCTCTGGGAAGTGATGATCAGCTTGTCTTTCTTGGGGACTATATTGATCGGGGAGAGGATTCCCGAGGAGTTATCAAAACTCTGCTTGCGCTGAAGTGTACTCGCCCAAATACAGTCTTTCTGCGGGGCAATCACGAACAACTCATGCTGGATGCACTTGCAATCGCATCGGCGCAGGACACGGATGATCCAGCAATATTCAATGAGGAGACCATGTTGTGGGCGGCAAACGGAGGGCGCGAGACCCTGGCTTCTTACGATATTCCATACACTCCAGACGCGATGAAAGATTGGTGGATGCATATTCCAGAAGAGCATCTGCAGTTTATCGGCGCAACAACTTTAGAATATATTACACCCAGATATCACTTTGTCCATGCAGGCCTTCTTCCTCCCGGAAGACGATGGAGATCCACTGGCACCGATATCGAACCCAGACTATGGATTCGTGAACTCTTTATCAATAGCCGTGCTCGTTTTGGAGGCCG
Source organism: Chthonomonadaceae bacterium (assembly GCA_025352825.1). GTDB lineage: Bacteria > Armatimonadota > Chthonomonadetes > Chthonomonadales > Chthonomonadaceae > JANXSG01. Next base: position 3,704 of record JANXSG010000084.1, read on the forward strand.
TATCGTCGTTTTTGGCCACACTCCCCAGCTTTCAGGAACTCCACTCGTACACAATAACAAAATTGGTATTGATACAGGCGCTGTCTTTGGGGGCACACTCACAGCTATCGAAGTCGATCCCAAAAGTACGGGAAGACATCTTCCAACGCACCGATTCCTTCATATTCCATATTCACTTTCAATATAATTTTAACTGTATAGCCTCTTGCAAAAATCTCAAAATAATCTAATTTTTGGAATGTAACGAAAATGGAAACGGAAGGAGGAAATGCCAAGGACCGGATTTGAACCGGTGACACGCGGATTTTCAGTCCGCTGCTCTACCAACTGAGCTACCTCGGCACACTACAAGAAGTTTGTAATTATACAATGCCAGTACTCCATTTGTCAAGGAAGAATCCTGATCTTAAAGATCACCAGAGATAATTGGTAGTTCACTGAAATTGGTAGGAAGCCAATCTCAGTGAACGAAGGACTACTCAGGCTGCAACAATATACCGGATATTTTCCCATCCTTATTCAGAAAATAGCTCACGGATAAGGTTTGATTTGCGCACACTGCCCGATAGCGATGCGTAGTCCCTTTGTTTTCACCAATTTTAAGTTCTATCAGAATGAACGATTTCAAAGCACCCAGCATTTCCAGTTTGCCTTTGGATTCCTTGATTTTTGGTATCAGATCCTTAATGGCTTCTGATGTAAACAGATCTTCATCGACTTTGCCCAGATAGGCATCTGTAAAAACAGATTTTAATCGCTCTGTCGTTTTGAGATTCTTATCTTCGATTGCCTTATCTGGATCACCCTTTTTTTCCTCCAAGATAAGTAGTGGTAGGTAAGTTCCAGCAATAGCTCTCGAAATGAGGCCTGGATCCATCGAAGAGCGGTTCGTAAGCACGATAACTGTGAGTTTATCTACAACATATCGATCGATAATTGTGCTGAATGCAGCCGTGCCACCTCCGTGGGATACTATTTTATGACCTCGATCTACTTTAATTCCCCAGCCAAATCCGTACCCGCTCTTCTTGCCGTCATTCAGTTTTGAAGAAGTCCACATCTGTTCAAGACTGGAAGATGTGAGAAGTTTGTTTGTATAGAGCGCAGCATCCCATTTTGCTAAATCCAACACGTTGGAAACCAGAAATCCCGCTCCACCTGCTGCAGTTGGCTGCAGAGGCGGGGCGTTCAGAAATTTTCCGCCCCACATATAGCCACTGGCACGGTTCGGAATGACAATAGATGGATCGCCTGTTCGAGTTGCATCCATAGCCAGCGGGTTGAAGATTCGTCCTTCAAGGAAGGATTCGAGAGATTTCCCGCTCTCTTTCTCCACGATCATTCCCAGAAGATAGTAGTTCGTGTTGCTGTAGACCCATTTTGTTCCGGGAGTAAAATCCAGCGGGAGATCAGAAACCATTTTTACGATCTCCTCTTTGGTATGCTCGATCCGGGCTAGCTTTACAAAATCACCGATATTTGTGTAACTCCGGATGCCTGAAGTATGGTTAAGAAGATTTTTTACAGAGATATCTTTCCAGGTCTCGGGTAATCCGGCCAAATGCTTGGAGATTTTATCATCAAGCCCGATCTTACCCTCTTCCACAAGCATCATGATAGCTGTCGCGGTGAACTGCTTGGTCATGGAGCCGATTTCATATACGGTTTTATCTGTAGCAGGAACAGATAGCTCCAGACTTGCAAGCCCATAACCTCGAGCTAACAACACTTTACCATCCTTAACGACTGCTATAGATACCCCTGGAATATGTAACGAGACCATCTTACCCTTAACCAGTTCGTCTATTTTATCTGCTCGTGCCCCTGCAAGTAGAGTGCAAAGAAACCATAGGATGAAAACTGCTTGATCACCTTTTTTTAACATTACCGCTCCTCTTCGTTGATTGTTGTGTGGATATTTATTTCAAACCTACCTACGAAACTCTTATTGTTAAGGTTTCATCTTCACTGGGAGACGAACATAATATTGTATGCTAAGCAATCTGGAGCTAATTTCTTTATTGCTGAAACTAAATCACTAGAATCGGTGTTTACATCTATGATATCATTCATCAAAGCAATTAAAATACATTACGATACGATGTTGAATTTGGTCGAAAGGTAAACAGGGAGAGATGGCAAACCCTATTAGCAAAAGCAATAGTTCTGTTATTCAGACTGGAGGTATAGTATGTCCGGGATGTGGTGGTGAAAATGCCTCCGATGCAGTGTTTTGCGAACACGCACCCTGCCATAAAGCGCTCGGGAATTTTAAATATGTCCAGGAAGAGCTCCTAGCACGTACACGGTGGCATGAAACCATTGCGGAAAAAGCAACAGAATTTATTGGAAAACCACATTTTCTGGTTGTCCATATCCTGTGGTTTATTTTGTGGGTGATGGTAAATAGCGGAGTAGCCGTGATGGCCTGGCGGTTTGATACTTACCCTTTTGCTCTGCTTGGGATTATTCTTACCGCAGAAGCGATCTTTATAACAGGCTTTTTGCTGATCAGCCAGAACAGGCAAAATGCTCATGCGGATAAACGAGCGGAACTCGATTATGAGGTAAATGTCCGCACGTATCGTGAGATTTCAGAGATAGATGCCAAGATGGAGTTATTGATAGAACGTTTGGAGCGCCTCGAATCAGCAATTACTAACTCAAAGTCTTGAAGTAAAGCCCTCATCCCCCAACCCCTTCTCCCAAAAGCAGGAGAAGGGGAGCCCAATATCGTTAGTTACCAGTCTCCCACTTCGTGGGATTTGTGATTTGATTAAGATCAAAGATCTATATAATATTGATAAACCCATATCATAGTCACCCCCTCTCCTGTTTTCGGGAGAGGGGGACGGGGGGTGAGGGCTCAAATATGCGTATGTATCCGACTTTTGTAATTACCTCTACTGATAGGAAGATAAATGATTTAACTGAAATCAGACTTCTAAGATAATTCTTGCATCTGTTCTGCCATCTGTTCGATTTCTGAGAAACGCCTTTCTATGAGAAGCCTTCCGTATTGTGTTAGGCCTTGAGTAATCAATTTACGCCATGCTGCCCATGGATCAGCGATCCGCCAACACTTAACCTGTGCACTTATCAAAGCACGCTCAGCTCTCACAAAAGCAACTCGTGTGGTATCGTTCCATAATAGCATAGATTGAGCGAGAGAAGCCAAGCGTGAAATAATAAGATCGGCGTACTGTTTACCTAGTTCTGGAGATGAGCCTCGTTCGATCATATCAGTAGCGCCATACTCTGGGTCCTGCCGAATCCTGTCTATCGCAACTAGTTCAGGATGAAGGAACCATAGAAGGGAAGTCTCCCCAATGCCAGCGTGGTCGCCAAGGTAGCCAGCGTCGTGAGCTAGCCAGTACTCTGGAGTCCCAAGTACGGGAATCTGGAGCCTTTCTGTCATTCTCGCACCAACTTCGCGCACTACAATCTGTTGATTATGCCCGTAATGCCCGGTAAGTATGATGATGGCTTTAAATCCCTGGCGGTGAAACTCATAACAGAGCTGTTCCAGCCAGGGTCGAAGTAGTGTATTCTCCCAGGCAAGTTCAGGCTCCATCACTACAGTAGCAGGCTTATCAAGCCCGCCCATTCCACCATAAACGGCGGGATGCACCACACCACCGCCAGCCAGCTTTGCCGCGCGAACACATAATTCATGCGCTTTCAGTGAATCGAGTCCGAGAGCGTTGTGCTCGCCATGCCATTCCACCGTACCAAGGGGAAGAAACACAACAGGCAGCGCATCTACTGCTTCACGAAACTCTGTTGGCAGCATGCGCTCCCACTGGGCTGTATCAATATTCATGGTATTTTATTCTCCAGATATTTGGAATAAATTTCAGGACGGCGAAAACCCCATCCCATCCAGTTGTAGGGTTTGCTATGAAAATCTTTCGACACACAGTCCAATGGAACCTCCACTACTTTCACTTGAGATTCTTTTCCCAGTTTGCATAGTATCTCCCCGCGCGGGCCGACGATATAGCTGCCTCCGTTAAAACGGCCTGCATGATTTACTACTGCGATATAGATCTCGTTTTCGGCGGCACGGGCTCGCGTAATCAGTTCGTTGTTTACAGGCGAACCATATTCATGGGAATCTTCACGGGATGTGTTTGTAGCCAGAGGGCATGCTATCAGTTCTGCACCCAGAGCACGAAGGCATCGCACCGTCTCAGGTATCTCTCTATCAAAACATATCATTATGCCGATCGAAAAACTGTCTTCTTGATATTCCCTGGAAGATACATAAAACCCATCTCCTGGCGTGAAAACCCCGGTATGTTCCACAGATTCAAAATCGCGGCAGTGGACTTTGCGATAAGTGAAGATAGTCTCACCAGTTTTCCCAATCAAAACTGCGGTATTAAAAAACTGACCTGAATGCACGCGTTCTGCAAACCCTAGTACAATATCCACATGATACTGGCGCGCTAGAGCCCTTACCATGCCCACACGCTCGCCTTCCAATGTCTCTGTAGATACTGGAAATCGCGCTCTCCAATCTTCTGATCCAGGCCCGGCGTAACCGTTAAATACACACTCCGGCGTAATTATCAACTCAGCTCCCTGCATGGCTGCTTTTTCGATATCCGCCATTAATCGCTGTGTGTTATCCACAACGTTCCACTCTTCTGTATACGTCTGGCACAGGCCAACTCTCAAAATCGTGGGTTTCTCCAGATGTGGTTCCAAACTCATGGCAACTGAATCCTTGATGAACGAAAAAAAGCCCTGGCTCTGCATTTTATCTTGAATGAAGAGCCAGAGCAAAAAGCAGGTCAAAAATTACTGAGGTTCATTTTCTGGTGGCCAGCCTGTGGCTGGAGTGTTCACGAACTTATGCCCATAACTTTGCAGTTTCGCATGGCCGTCAAAGTATACTGCGTTGTATCCGCGCTGATGGTTTACGTTAGTTTTGAATCCAGGAGCCAGTTCCGCTCCAACTATGTCCGGGCCATTCCATCCCATTATGCCGCGTTCGGTCAAAAGAATACGATCAGTTACAAAGTCAGAAGACTCTGATGGATCCATTCCCTGCAATTTGCGAAACTGTCCGTCCGGGTAGCGCACACATGCGAAAGGCCACCCTGGCTGGCATACATTGTATATCCAGTTTGTTATCCAAAGATAAGATTGAGCGCCTAGATTCACATTCTCAGTGGTCGGCCGGTATTTCTTATCCGAAGGGCAGTACCAGATGTTATTGTTTTTGGTGTAAGGACCAAGTTGTATGTGCATCAACACTCTATAAAACTCGAATCCATACGTGCATCCGGTGAAGGCCGGTCCGGGAACACTGGGGATTGTGAGCCCTGTCCAGTCTGCATTAATAGATCCTTCGCATGGTTTTCCCCCAAAATCTACGTACGGATTACGATCTGGGTTATTTTCCCAGTTATATGCTACGTTGTTGTTGCCCATTGGGAACTGTTCATCGTAGTCTTGTGCGTACATTTTTATCGAAAGACCCAGCTGTTTCATGTTCGATAGGCACGAAATGGAACGAGCCTGTTCCCGTGCCTGAGCGAACACAGGGAATAAGATTGCCGCCAATATGGCGATAATTGCTATCACTACAAGCAGTTCAATGAGTGTAAAACCTTTACTTTTCATTTGCATTCTCCTTAAGATACGGATCGGCATTACCGATCTTCGTACGGCGTTTAGTATTACAGCGGTAATTGTTCAGAGCGAAATTACAATTTCCTCAACTTGAATCGACTTGACCTATTTAACGGGTGGTGGCTGCATGCCCCCCATTCTACGCTGAATTTCCTTTGTTACTTGCGGCGGCATCATGTCCTGACTTGGATCATCCTTTTTGATCTCCCCCGCTCCAGAGCGCCAGAATGCCAATGCAGCAATACCTAGTATTGCAATAATAGCTAAGATAGCTGCGATCGGAGAGATCGTTTTTTTCATGTTACACCTCCATTCATGAATATAATTACCGAACAGACATCACTGCGCGTTCGCGCACTGCTGCTCGCGTATGGCTGCGAATATATAATGGCGCTTCCAGCATTAGTGTTTGGGGACTGTCTACCCCAGTCTCAATTTTATCAATCAAAAGGCTGCACGCCATTTCGCCCATGCGTTCGAAATCCGGGTTACTAGTAGGGAAAGGCGGTTCGAAATGACGAGCAGACGTGCGGTTGTCGAATCCTGTAACGCATATCTCGTCCGGTATCAAAATTCCTCTTGCTTCCATGAGAGATATGAGTTCCATGGCGATGGAATCTTCGGGTGCAATTATAGCCGTAGGTGGATCTGTAAGCTTCTGCCACGCATCCAGAATTGCCTCTAACGCAGGCTCATGTTCGTCCCGGGTATCGAATCGGCCAACTAGTTCCGGGCAGTATGGAAGAGAAAAATCGCTATGAGCATCTCGATATCCCTGATGGCGTGACATTAGCGAACCATGCAGTATCTCTTCGAAGAAAGTGAGTAGTGCAATGCGGCGATGGCCTTCTCCGATCAGCCATTCTGTCATAGAATAACCGAGTCGCTGATTATCAAATATCACTTGAGTTCTACCTTGCTCTGGCAGGCATGTATCCAGCAATACTATGGGTACATTAATATTTTGAGTCAGTAGATAATCCGAGGAAGCAAAGGCAATTCTTCGAGGGAACGGTGTGATGATAAGCCCGCTCGCACCCGAAGAGACGAAATCCATCACTGCATCACGCTCTCGCGTCACATCATTGCCTGCACTTCCCATTAAAACACGATATCCACGGCGGTGTGCGATGCGGTCGACTCCCCTAAACGCCCGTTGAATCAACTCTTCACCTGCAAGCGGAGCTACATATCCGATTACACGATTCGTCGCCGCACTTTGATCTGTGCACTCTAGTGAACCCGTTGTAAATAAACCTCTGCGATGCTGCTTGACCAGGAAACCTTCACCTGCGAGAGAAGCCAGAGCTTTGCTGATCGTTGGGCGGCTCACCTGATACCTGTCCTGGAGTTCTCTTTCCGATGGCAGACGAACTCCTTCTTGATTGACATCAAGTAGATCATTCCTTAAACGTTCCTTGATTATTTCATATAAAGGTATACGATTCACAGATAAATTCCTAATATCAAGAATGCACTTGCAATATATTTTGTATTACCAGATTTGCATTGTATTACCAGTATAAAGGATATTTCATAATCTGTCAAGAGGGCAGCCCTATCTATTTTGCAACTTTATTCTTATTTTATGAGTTGCATTCTTAAGTTTCTGCTTAGCTGGAAAAGTAAATCGGAATAAGATGGGTATTTCGCTTCGAAACCCAATATCTTGCGTTCCCTGCCCCACATCAAGATTTAAATTTATCTCGTAAAGCCCAGGACTGCTGCACATTACGCGCAGAAGAATGTACTCTACAGGAGTTCCATTGAGAAGTGGAGTGGTATTTGTACCCGATGCTGCCTCCAGTTTCAGCTCAAGTGATTTATTCGACGCAGAAGATTCCATGTCACTATGCAAACGCAAAGGTGCGGTCATGCCGGAATCGTTATTTATTCGAACCAAAAACCGACTGGCCTTTCCGGAACATAATTCTGCATGGACTTTGCCTGGCTTAAGCTTGATCCTGGATTCCGGGTTAATCTCGATATCGAAAAGAGTGTAATTTGATAATAGCTGTTCGGCCTGTTGTTTGTCACCTTTCGACAAATCATAGTAAATTTTATTCAGTACTGGGAGAGGTACTTCGGCATGACTTTTTTCAAGCTGATGAGTAAGTGACTTGAGATATTCAACTGAGGGGGTTGTCACCTCACTTGACGCGGATACTCGTGCGGGCACAATGGCAGTATGTATTATGAGGTAAGCGATTGAGACTATACGAATACGCATCTTCGCAATATTACGATTAACATTATGCAAGCGCCGCATTTGGTATGTAGTCATTCAGCTACTGTCTCTGTCAATCTCTGGCGATATATATTTCTTGCATGTTCGTATACTGCCTTCGCTTCCTCTTTTTCGTTTTTATTATAAAAGCGCTCTTTCTGAGACCAGCACTGGTCCACTCCTCGAAGGCACCATTGCACACTGCGTCGACTGGCGCGTATTGGTTTGCCATCAATCAGTACAAAGAATGGATTTGTATGGGACGAGCCAAGAATTCGAACAGTGATCCAACTGCTTTGCTCAACTGGTACAGAGAACTGAACATCACGCAGAACTCCATCGGTCGGGATCATTTTCTGAGCCACGGGATAACCGTTTATAACTACTTCCACCGGAACAGAGTCAGGGTCTCCAGGCTCCTTCATCCGCGCGGCTGTTTTAACTGTAATGCCAACGTTTCCAGCTTTATCTAGCAGTAACTCGCTATCCTTTTCTCCCAGGCTAAGCCCATTGAGCTGATACTCCGGGAGATGACTTCGTCCGTCACTTACGTAGCAGCGGCCTTTTTTGATTCCTTCACACCAGTTATCGAAATCCAGGCGCCCGTCCAGTTTGACATACGAACGGCCTTTCCCAACACGCTCCCCTGTTAAGCATGGGAAATCAGTCTCCCCGCTTATGCGAGTTCGAAATCCACAATTTAGTGTGTGGTACCAGATATTTAATTCTTCTTTTCTAGAGGTATTCATGGTTGCAAGAAAATCGATCGCGGGTACAAGCTTGTTATCAGGACCGGGGACTTCATGAGTCACATCAGCGATATATTCCATCGCCCCTATACCATCGAAATTGGGAACAGAGTAGGAGGGCAGGCCATCGGGGCCGTCTTTTTCAGCTACGCGCCCGACCGAACCAGACAACCCAATCGCTGAATGAGCGGTGCCGCATATTGCTCCCTGCTGTTTCGCCCAGCGCAGTGTATTCAGGCACAGGGTAGGCCAGTGATCTTTTGAAACACCTCCTGGATATATCTGATTCTTAAGACGTAAGAGGCATAAATGGCCGGACTGATGAGAGCCAAAACCCGAAACCTCAATATCGTAACGAAGTAGATATGGATACGATGATGTAGATGCTGTCCGCCCGGTAAAAAACTTTTTCTGATAGTCGAAACAAGGCCCCCATGTAAGATTGCAGCCTACTTTTAAATCTTCACCCTCAATGTGCCTTTGCATATCTGCGGGAAGAACACCTTCCGTAGGGTTGGAGTAGTGAGCACATCCTGCTGCATGAATATGATGATCGCCCGACCACCAGCCTAGAGAAGCGGGATCTATCCAGCGCTTAACCTGGTAATTAAATTTTTTAGTCTGTGATCCGACCAGAAGTGTTCTAGTTTCCGGCAGCGATTCAGGTCCACGCGAACATACTACTGTGTAGCTGCCTTCTGGAAGACGTAGTATTTCACCATCCCTGCGATAGACTTGCGGCTGAAAATAGAAATCCGGCGCTAATCGTTTTGCCTGGGAAGGAAAAACTCGTCCTTGTTTATCCCTTATTAAAAAACATGCAGTTGTTGGATTTCCATCTTGGTCTCTCACCGATAGTTTCACAGGAACGGAACTTGCAGTATGTAATTTTAGTGGCAATTGTACCCATGCCGATCCGGGTGCATCTTCATTAACAATTTCAATCCAGTCGATGTCGAGTCTGCCTGCCTTGCTGCCGAGGTCAATTCGGAGCTGCCTGAGATCTCCTTCCGTCTTAAACGGAATGGAGCACTCCTGCCATTTACCATCCAGATGGCTCAGTGAAAAAACAGCCTGATGACTACCATCCATCTGTGGTCTGTCATCTGTCGCCCAAAACACCTGTCCTACATCTTCATGATCGGTACGTAGACGCATTCGAAGCCGAAGCTGCCCTCCTGGGAGATGCACGGCAGATGTCATATAAGGATCATTCACCTCTGTTTGAACATGCAAGTGACCATCTTTTACATTCAGGCGGCAGTCTTTCTCAGCCTGCCAGCCACCGGTATTTTGTCGAAATGTCCAGAGTTTGTGTGAAGCAGCTTCCGATTTGTGATCGCGGATATTACCCCAGTCCTGCCGGCGAACATAAAATGAGAGGATAGCAGGGCGTGTTCCAGGTGCTTTACTGTAAAGAGATACAACCCTATACTCCAGCCCGAGTCCGCTAAGGTCGGCCAGTAGAGGAGGATGATCGAAAGATTCGATATCCAGCCAGCGCTTGCTTACTTCTGAGAGCGGAGATTCTACTAACGGACGGGCGTTCTCGCTCTTTAACTGCAGGGGAGAGGTAACTCCCGCCTCATTAATGACCTTGATAAGATACGTACGCCATCCTTGTTCGATTAGAGAATGCCTGCTTGGATTGGCGGTAACATGGGTCGACTTTCCGCGAGGTATTCGAACAGCAGCCAGGCATAGCGGATCAAGTACGCGCTGAACATTCGCAGTTATTCGGGCATCATCAGTTCCGCCTGTAGCGCTATTCAACTCTTTTTGCAGTTTCTCTGGCAGAGGTTGACCGAGCATCATGAGTGCCTGACTAAGTCGATGTAGTTGGGAGATGAGCGGCTGTCGATCTACACGTTGCACCAGTGGAAGTGGAACCACCGCCTTTTGCTGAGTATTGCCAATACTGATACTGTTCATAGTAATCAGAATTAAGGTTACAATAAGGAAATGTTTTCGAGGCATATTCTTCTCCTGGTGTAATGTATTACCAATCGCAATTGTATTACCAGTATAACAATTTGAGCAGCTCCTGTCAAGAATGAAAATCTACTATTTTCAACATGAGATAAAATTGAAATGAGCACAGAGGGAATTACAAAAGTTATAAAGTATCTGAAACACTGTTAATACCCCTTCTTCCAAAAACAGCAGAAGGGGAAGACTAAATCAATATTCTGTCTTAACTGGACAATGTTACTTGAGGAAGCATTTACCCCTCTTCCAACAAAGTAAAGTGTCTGGGAGAGGGGTTGGGGTGAGGTGGATAAGTATCAGGTGAAGAGGCCGGCGACTACTTTACCCTTGACCAGTTCGCGCGGCTGATTTAGATGGTTGTAGACGATGGTCTCCGGAGAAATTCCCAGTGAGTGGTAGATTGTCGCCAATATATCAGTTGGATGGACTGGATTTTCGGACGGTGAGGAAGCAGTCGCATCGGACTTGCCGTATACCTTACCTCGTCCGATTCCGCCGCCAGCGATAAGAGCGGTGTAACAGTATGGCCAATGGTCGCGGCCATCAGGTGCATTTCCGTTTCCAGAAGTACTGACGCCCAGTCGCGGTGATCTCCCGAACTCCCCGATTGCAACAACCAGCGTCTCATCCAGCATTCCTCGCTGGCTGAGGTCTTCCAGCAGTGCAGCGAGAGCGCTGTCCAGTTTCGGGCAGTGTAGATCTTTTAAAGGACCAAAGTTTGCGGCATGAGTATCCCAGGCAGTTACCTTCGGATCGCCATTTGCTACAGACGGCCAGTTCACCTGGACAAATCGTGATCCAGCCTCGATCAACCTTCGCGCCATCAGGGTAGACTGTCCGAAAACATGCCTGCCGTAGCGATCCCGAACCTTGTCCGGCTCCTGATGCAAGTCCATCGCGTTCCGGACACGCCCGCTCAAGATCAGCCCCAGTGCTTTGTCGTAGTAGCTATCCAGCGCGTAGCTGCTCACTGCTTTATCCAACTCCGGCATACCCGCATCAATCACTTTGCGGAGATTGGCTCGGCGCTCCATACGTCCACGATTAACCTCTGATCGAAGTGTGAAATCGTCCAGCTTGATTTTATCCATCGCCATAGCATCACTGTCTGCGCCTGTGGGGTAGAGGTAGAACGGATCGTAAGCCTTACCCAGGAATCCGGCAGTCCCTGCTTTACCAATGACATTGCTCTCCTGCAGCGGGCGAGGAAGCATCACGAATGGAAGCATGGGCACATCGGGCGGAAGAAACTTGGAAATATGAGAACCCATGTTCGGGTAGTCGGCGGGAGACGGCGGCTCTAGCTGACCCGAAGGCGAGACCTTGTCAGCCTGCTCACCCGTGAGCATCTGATAGATTGCAGCGGTGTGGTTGAACAGACCGTTCGGCGTGTAGGAGACCGATCTGATAAGCGTTGCCTTATCCATCTGCTGGGCAAGCTTGGGCATAACTTCCGAAAGCCAGATGCCAGGAACGTTGGATTTGATAGGTTTAAACAGCCCGCGAACATTTTCAGGAGCATCCGGCTTGGGATCCCAGATATCGATATGGCTCGGACCGCCCTGCAAGTAGATGAGGATTACGGATTTGGCGCTCCCAAAACCGCCTTTGCCTTTTGCCGCAGCGGTTTTCGGCTGTGTGGCCGCCATCGCCTCAAGCTGAAGGATCTCTGGAAGGCTGATACCCAGCAAACCGGCGCCACCGATTCTGATCAGTTCGCGTCGGGTGACTCCATCACAGTCTCGCATATGATTTCCAGGAATGGATAACATGGCACTCTCCTCATAGTTCCGCCGGATCAGAGAACCCTGGCAGTTACGTTTTCGCCCTCACCCCCTGCCCCTCTCCCAAAAACAGGAGGGGGGTTGACTAAGGCATGAGTTTTCAGTATTCGTATAATAGTCGTTATAACTGATACATCGATATCTTACGGATTGCAAAGATAACCCATAACTTCGTGTTCCCCTCTCCTGTTTTTGGGAGAGGGCAAGGGTAAGGGCTTTTCATCTAAGCCAGTATTTGATCTACTGGCTGGCCGAATACATCTGTCAGGCGGAAGTCACGGCCCTGATAGCGATACGTAAGTTTTTTATGGTCGATTCCCAGGCAGCGCAGTATCGTCGCGTTCAGATCGTGGATATGTACGGGATCCTTAGTGATATTATAACCGAAATCGTCCGTTTCGCCAACTATCTGGCCGCCTTTTATTCCGCCGCCGCCAAGCCACACCGTAAAACATCGTCCATGGTGATCGCGACCGTAGTTATCAGCGGTCAAAGTGCCCTGGCTATAGACCGTTCGCCCGAACTCGCCGCCCCATACAACCAGTGTGTCGTCCAGCAACCCGCGCTGTTTCAGATCATGAATTAGCGCTGCGGACGGCTGATCCACATCGCGACATTGCCCTCGGATCTGCTTGGGAAGGTCTCCATGTTGGTCCCAGCCGCGATGGAAGAGCTGTACAAAACGAACGCCACGTTCTACCAATCTTCTGGCGAGCAGACAGTTGGCAGCAAACGTACCCGGCTTCTTGGAATCTGGCCCATAATCTTCGAAGGTTCTCGGCGACTCTTTAGAAATGTCCATAAGATCAGGAACAGATGCCTGCATACGATACGCCATCTCATATTGTGCAATGCGTGTATTGATTTCCGGATCGCCGAATTCGTGTTCCGCCATGTGATTGAGCTGCTGCATTCCATCGATCATACCTCTGCGGGTATCTCTATCGATGCCAGGCGGGTTGTTCAGACTGAGTACAGGATCGCCAACGGATCGCAGCTTAACGCCCTGATGAATGGAGGGCAGAAAACCAGTTCCCCACAGCCTTCCGAAGAGAGGCTGGTCGTTAGGATTTCCAGTGCCCTGTGAAATGAGTACGATATAAGCAGGCAAATCCTGATTTTCGCTGCCAAGACCGTATGACAGCCACGCTCCCATACTCGGTCGGCCAGGCTGCTGAGAACCGGTCTGCAGGAAAGTTACTGCCGGGTCGTGATTGATAGCTTCTGTATGCATCGATCTGATAAACGAGACATCATCCGCCACTGACCCGATATGAGGAAGCAACTCGCTGAGCCACATTCCGCTCTTCCCGTGCTGAGCAAATTTGAAGATACTCGGTGCCACCGGGAACGACTTCTGGCCTGATGTCATCCCGGTAAGGCGCTGCCCCATGCGAATCGAGTCGGGCAGTTCGATAGCTCGCTTATCCTGAAGAGTTGGCTTGTAATCGAAAAGATCGAGATGTGACGGAGCTCCGGATTGGAATAGGTAGATTACACGTTTCGCTTTTTGAGGAAACTGGGGGCCGGAAAGCGCTCCGTTGAAGCCCTTCACATGCCTGGCTCCGCCGGCAAAGGCCTCAGGTGTTAAAAGAGAGGCAAGGGCCGCCGTGCCGATACCGGTTGCAGCCTTCCCGAACAACTGCCGCCGGGTCATCATCAACTCTAATTCTCGCTGTGGTTCCATAAACGTACCCTTCAAGGATTTACCTAACCCCCTGACCCCCTGCCCTGATTCCCACGTTCCTCGGAGGGAAGGGGGAATCTCAAATATTGTCTCTCTCCCTTCCCTAACGCAAACAGCTTTATCGTTTGCTTGTGCAGGGAAGGGGGTCGGGGGGTTAGGTAATAATTAACTCCGAGTAATCGACTCATCTAGATTGAGTATGATACTCGCCATGGAAGTCCAGGCGGCTAATTCTGTTTCATCGAGATTCTTATTGCGGCTGGATTCGCCCACAGAGAGCAGTTTTTCCGCGGCCGCTCTATTCAGGCGAAAGTGAACCAGCTCTTTATCGAACATTTCCTGCAGGACTTTGAACTCGGCAGGTTTTGGGGAACGGGCCAGTACTGTTCGGAAAGTATAACGTATACGCTCTGCAGGCCAGAAACCGCCTTCCGTCATAATCCGCTCAGCGAATTTACGCGCTGATTCGATATAGACTGGGTCATTCATGAGCACGAGAGCCTGAAGCGGAGTATTCGTGACCGAGCGCCGCACCATGCAGAACTCGCGCTCAGGGGCATCGAAAGTCTGCAGGGACGGCGGAGGCACTGTCCGTTTCCAAAACGTGTACATGCTCCTTCGATAGAGTTTGTCGCCGTGATCCTGCACATAACGCTGAGCGCTGAACTCGCTGTTCCCGCCGCTGATAGCCAGTTCTTCCCATATCCCGGGAGTCTGGTATGGCTTTACAGAAGGGCCTCCGATATGATCTACAAGAAGTCCGCCCGAAGCAAGAGCCTGATCTCGAATGAACTCCGCCGGCAGCCGCACTCTGGGAGCGTGCGCCAGCAGGCGATTCTCTGGGTCCTTCTCAAGTTCGCTTGGGTTGACATGTGACGATTGTCGATAAGCTTCAGACATAACGATCAGCTTCTGCATCTTCTTGACGTCCCAGCCGGTTCGAACAAACTCCGTCGCCAGCCAGTCGAGCAGCTCCGGATGAGAAGGGCGATCTCCCTGGATACCAAAATTTTCGGATGTCTTAACGATTCCCAGCCCAAAATACATCTGCCAGTAGCGATTGACAGCGACCCGAGCCGTTAGCGGATGCATCGGTCCGATAAGCCACTTCGCAAGTCCAAGCCGATTATGGGGCAGGTCTGCAGGTATGGGAGGAAGGGACTGCGGAGTATCTGCGGTAACCACTTCACCAATCTTGTCGTACTCTCCACGCAGCAGCACATGAGTCGTGCGGGGCTTAGGCATCTCCTCCATCACCATGGTGGTTACAATGGCGTTGTCCACGTCGTTACGCTTTTTCTGAAGGTCAGTAACAGTGATGCTAAGACTTCGATAATTCTTATCTTCATTCTCCAGATAGTAATTGCTGAGTGAGGCTGTCTGATCCGGAGTCCGTTTCTCAGGGGCAACTGCAAGAATTGGCAGCAGACTGTCGACACCCACTAATTGTGCGACCTCTGTTGTACCTAGTTCGCGTCTGTAGAGGCGTATCTCGTCTATAATCCCCTCAAACGGAGCGCCTCTTTTCCTCTGGCCGATATGGAGCGGTGTATCTGTTGCGATGGAACCGGTGAGAGTATCATGGGTGATCTGAATATCCTTCTGCACCCCGTTGATGAAAATCTTGATCCCTTTGCCTTTGCTGGAACCGTCGTAGGTTACAAGGATATGCGACCACTTATTCATCTCTACCGCATCTTTGGTATTCACGCGGACAGCGTTTTTATCCCAGGTGTTAATCAGATGCAGAAAAACTTTTCCGCCTCCATCCAAGTACAGATCCCAGCCTCGGAACATATTGTCTTCATCCATACTTCCCAATACGGAATAGGCATTGCCACCGGTGGGATTTACCCAGGCTCCGGCGGAGAATTTTTCCGAGCGTTCCAACCGGAAGCTATTTCCTAAGTCGACATAAGTCTTCCCATCGAATTCGAGAGCGGAACCGATCTTGCCGTGTGTATGCGTTGCCTTTCCCTTAATAGTCCCAGCAATCTTACCGGTACTATCTGTGACCTGTGAGCCTGATGTCTCATCAAGAGGGAAATGAGCCTCTAGAGATTTGTTGAGATTTGTGGATTGACTGAGAGTAGTTATCGCGGTCTTCTCCCAGGCAATAACGGCGGGCGCAGACTCTGCCACTCGTGATTTCAACTGATTTTTCGCGTCCGCCAGCGCCTTCTCAGCCTTGTCGAGTTCTTCCTGCTGGCCTGGCAGCGGAGCTTTGATATACGGAACGGCATTACCTGTGTTGCCATCGCTGCCCTTCTCCGGAATGTTATTGAAGAAGGCAAAAAACTTGTAGTACTCTTTTTGTGAGATGGGATCGTACTTGTGATCGTGGCATTGGGAGCAGCGCATAGTCAGCCCCATGAAGGCGGTGGAGGTGGTATCGATTCGATCTTCGATGTAGGCCGCCGCATACTCCTCCGGAATGACTCCACCTTCAAACGTAATCGGGTGATTTCGATTGAAACCCGTCGCTATTTTCTGTGAAAGGGTGGCGTTGGGAAGCATATCGCCCGCCAGCTGCTCCAGAGTGAACTGGTTGTAGGGCATGTTATTATTGTATGCATCGATCACCCAATCCCGCCAGCGCCACATATCTCTCTGGCTGTCGATATGATATCCGTGTGTATCTGCATATCGAGCGAGATCAAGCCAGGGAAGCGCCATTCTCTCCCCATAGTGCGGCGAGGCAATCAAGCGATCGACAGTATTCTCGTATGCTTTCGGGTTCTTGTCACTGATAAAAGCGTTGACCTCCGCAAGCGTAGGAGGAATTCCTGTGAGATCAAGGGATAATCTGCGTATAAGTGTTGCCTTATCCGCCTCGGGAGAAGGTTTCAATCCCTCTTTCTCAAGGCGTGCGAGAATAAAATTATCGATGGGATTTTGCGGCCAGACGATATTTTTAACTCTTGGCACCGCAGGACGCACAGGCTTGATAAACGCCCAGTGTTTTGCGTACTTACCACCCTCTTCAACCCAGCGTTTCAGAATGGCGATCTGCTCGGTGGAGATTTTTTTCTGCGAAGATACAGGCGGCATCTGGAGCGGGGAGGTTGTAGAAATACGTTCAATAATCTCGCTTGCTTTGAGGTCATGCGGAACGACCGCGATTCGCCCGGATGCCAACTTCATCCATGCGCCCTCTGCCGTGTCCAGCCTCAACCCGGACTGGCGCTTACCTGCGTCGAAACCGTGGCAGGTGAAGCACTTCTCGGCCAGAATAGGGCGTACCTGGCAGTCGAAATCGAGCATTCTTGGAACCGGTTTTGACCCAGCAATTGCGGCGAACGACGATAGTGATATTGCGACAACCATGAGGGTTATTCGTATTAAAGTTGCCCTCACCCCCCGACCCCCTCTCCCAAAAACAGGAGAGGGGGAGCTTAATATCTTAGTTCTTCTCATTACTCCTGCGTGAAGAATGATATCAAACTGTGCGAAAACTGACATTTATTGGAAATCCTTTGCCTTAGTCTCCCCCCTCTCCTGTTTTTGGGAGAGGGGATCGGGGGTGAGGGCAGGTCTACCTATTGAATAAGAATGCAGGACTGTTGATGAGCGCCCACATTAGATCTTGTGCTCCGTCACCGCTTGGGCCACCACCTTTGAATGAAGCAAGCGAGTTCTTCATTTCGCTTTCGGACGGCAGGCGGCAGAGCGCGGCCAGGAAGACCTCTTCAACGATCTGCTTATCGGTAGGATTGGTCTGCATCAGCTTTGCGATTCTGCCATTGGGATTAGCGATTGCATTGGCTATGGTTGGGCCATTGATGAGGTTGAGCGCTTGACCAAGGCTGACGGTGCTGGATCGCTCACACTCACAGGGCGTTTCACGAGCAGGCCTTCCGAATAGATCGAGGAAGCTCTCTCCACCTGCGTCCGGCAGCGCCGATGCGGAGGCTCCTTTCGGCAGCCCGTCAAACGAGGATGTTGTTCCTGTCGCCTGATTGATAGCATCGAGCAACTCTTCTGCATCCAGCCGTCGTGGAATAGCATGCGAGAAATTCGCTTTATCATCTTCATTCCACTTGTTAACTGAGATCGATTCCTGATATACTCGCGATGACGCGATCACCCTCATCATGTGCTTGAGGTTGAAACCGCTGTCCACAAAATCTTTATTGAGCGCTTCGAGAAGTTCAGGGTTTGAAGCAGGGTTGCTTGCTCGGATATCGTCTACAGGATCGATAATTCCTCTGCCGAGGAAATAGCTCCAGAGACGGTTGACCATCGCTCGTGAGAAGAAGGGATTGTTAGCAGAGGTGAGCCAACTCGTGAAAGCGATTCGGCGGTCTGTTGCTCTCCCGCCGCTTGTTCGATCTCCGACTGGGACTTCCGGAATAACAGCCAGACGAGTCTTAGGATGGGTAACTTCTCCCTCACCCTTGTTGAATATAACCTCGTCGCCGCCATCTTGGCCGGGTTTATAGCCGACCTGCGCAAAAAACGCTCCGAACTGATAATACTGTGTCTGCGTCCAGCGCTCGAACGGATGGTCGTGGCACTTATTACAGGAGAAACGAACACCAAGAAATAGCTGTGATACGTTTTCAGTAGCTGTCGAAGTGTCGTGCACCACGCGAAGGTAATTCGCCGCTGGATTTTCGTACGCATCGCCGGATGCGGTCAACATGGTTTGAACGAACTTGTTGTACGGCATATCCTCTCGAACAGCATTATTGATCCAGTTATGGAACTTGCGTACTCCACGGTCGCCTAGATAACGACTGTTGGCGCTGAGCAGATCGGCCCACTTATTCGTCCAGTGCTCCACATAAGCAGCAGAACCGAGCAGCGCATCCACCGCCTTTGCCCGTTTCTGCTGGGAACTCGATGTGTCCGCAAGAAACGCACGAGACTCTTCCGGAGTAGGCGGCAACCCTGTTAGATCGATACGAATTCTGCGGAAGAACTCCGAATCCGTACAAATAGGGGCCGGCACAGCTTTTATCTTTTGGAGTTTCTTATCTACGAGAGAATCGATGTAGTTGAAGTCTGGCGCTTTGGCCCATTTATAACCTGTTCGATCACCAAGCACAGTCACGTTGGCAGCTGCATAGGCGCCCTCATATCGAACTAAAAATGCGGCCTCACCACGGCGAACTGCAGTGACGGTACCATCCTGAGCCGCAAGTGCCACTTCAGGCATGCTGCTCGTACATACTGCCTCGCGGGAGACATCGCGCGAAGAACCATCCGGGTAGTAAGCGATTACGAGTGTTTTCTGGGTCAGGCCGGGAAGTGTAACATTCGGAACTGCTGGAAGCACTTCTAGCCGCACAACGCGCTTTACTCGGGAAGCATCCGATTTGACGCCTTCTTTAATCCAGTTCAGAAGTAGATTATAGTACTCGCTGCCTGGTTTAAAAACTACGCCGCCTTTGTGCGGCACGCCGCCAGTAGGTTTGAGCAGCATCAGGCTCTGTGAAGGATCGACTCGGTTGAAACGCCTGCCGGAAATATCATCGATCAGAGCATGGTGGTCAAAGTCGGGATCGTAGCCGCGGAGACTGAGCTTAAAGCCGTTTTTACCTTTTGCCGAACCGTGACAGGTACCAGCATTGCATCCTGCTTTACTAATGATGGGCATCACTTCACGAACAAAACTGACCTGAGGGCTAGCAACACTCTTCACTTCCAAAGGAATCTGTGCCTGCTGGCCTGCACAAGTGACGATAAGCGTGGTTTTCCCTACTTTTAACGGTGATATGCGACCATCCGCATCAATCTTAACGATTGGCGCGGCAGGATGCACTTTCGCGATAGTAGAAACGTCTATCGAATATCCTTTTGAGGTTTTACCTGCAACTGTGACCGAGCGAACATCTCGGTTATCGGAAAAAGTAAGTGAAGATGGCTGAACGGTGAGAGCGCTGATCTTAGGAAGTGGTAATTTCTTCGGTGCCGGCTCTTCTGCTCGAATGCTGGGCGAAGCCATTAACAGAGCTCCAGTTAGAGCAATTAAAGAAAAGAGATGTTTATTATAGTTAAAGCTACCAAATGACTGGCTCATAATGAGATTGTCCTTAAAATATGCGGTACTACGCCGGGGTTTTAACCCCGGCGAATCAAACGGGCTTTGCAATTCCAGCGCAGGGTTTTAACCCCGGCTACTGGCGTTACATTTTATTATGATTAGAGCATACTGAATAGTAGAAGTTGCAAATTACTGGTATTTCTATTTCGAAGTGGAAACCTGTCGAACAGCGGGCTGAATTAATGGGACAGGAACGAAAGAAGCGGCCAGCTTTCCACCTGGGAGGTCGTAAAGCCGAACACGGCCATCAAAACCTCCTGCAGCAACACGTTTCCCGTCGGGCTGAAATGCGAGCGCGTAGATCACACCTCGCTGACCATATAGCGAAGCTACCCGACCGCCATCCACGGTATATACATTTACGATCCCGCTTTCAGAACCAATTGCCACCATTTTTCCGTCTTTGCTGAATGCCTCTGCAGTTATAGCGCCAACTTGCGGTTCATAAATCTTTAGAAGGTTATGATCCTCCTGGTTCATGGTACGAACAGCAGTTCGGAAAACTTTATATAGCCTGGGTATGCCGTCATCACCACCGCACAGAACCTGATCTTTCGTTGGGTTTCGCACCAGACAGCGTTCCGGACTGGTATGAGTATTTATGTCATCAATAAAAGAAGCACCCTCTATTAAGATCAGTTTAATAGCCTGATCTCTGCCCGCACTAAGAATGTGCTTTCCATCAATTGCGAAAGTAGTTGCGAATACCCAGTCACTGTGATTATCAAATTTTAAAATCTGTTTCCCATCTGGTACAGAGATTACTCGAACTGAGTTGTCGGCACATCCGAAAGCCAGCTCACTAGCATCCGGTGAGAGCGATCCACCAAATAGGGTATCGTAGGTAGCCTCTACAGAGTTTATGAGTTTGCCTGATATTGGGTCCCAGAACTGAGCTTCCCCAAAAAGTGCTGGTGATCCTCCTACCGCTGCCAGAAGCTTGCCATCTAGCGAGTAAGCGATAGATAAAATCTTGGGTGATCTGCCCACCAGACGTGTAATCAAGCCGTTGCCATCTGCGTGATGGATCAGTATTTCACGATATCCGGATACTGCTAGCTGGCTTCCATCGGGAGAGTATGCTAATGCTGAGATGAGCGGTGCAGCGCGGTAAATCGGCGGATGCTCAGCATCGATAGGATCTTTTGTAACTACGGTATCATCTTTGGCACCTTCTTGAATCCATCTGCGGAAGAGGGTGATATCTCTATCCGCAAGCGGTGGGCCGCCTTTTGGCATCAGAGTTTTTGTACCGGTAAGATATGCCATAAGCGGGCTTTTATCTGGTTTGCCAGCGAAAAATGATGCCCCGTGTTCGCCGCCTTTTAGAAAACTGGTGTAGGCTGTTACAATCAATTTGCCACCGGCAGATGCAGGCTGATGGCAGCCCTGACAGCGCGCCTGAAGAATTGGCCAAATATTGTTGTGGTAGCTGACAGAAGAGGTTTTCTCAGCTGCCTGGCGGGCGAAAACGGAAGACCTAGTCCCCATCAAAAGTGCCATAAAAAAGATAGGCATTATATTAGCCAGAATACTTATATTACTATCTGCCCACCTAAATAATCGCATCACTATTAACTCCAAACGCAAGGAACGAATTGTTTTTTGCATTCTGACTAGACTGGGATAGCAGAATCATCCTCGCAACATCTATTATGACGCTATTATCGAGAATGCGTCAACATGGGAGGTGTGCGTTGTGCCATGATTTGAATAAGATAGATATTTTTGAATCTGGATGTCCCCGATTAGGAAAACCTCCCTTGATTGGTGAACTTTTGAGTATCCGGCGTACTAGCATCTATGAGATAAGCCTGATATGATATGAAATTATAAGGAACGAACATGATGGACTTAACAGGCAGGACTGCTTTGATCACAGGCGGAGGCACCGGATTAGGCCGCGAAATTGCACTTCTTTTAGCTCGTGAAGGGATGAACATCAGCATTGCCTATTCGCGTTCGAAACAACAGGCGGATCAGACGGTAGTCGATTTGCAATCGTTGGGTGTCCGCGCTGAGTCATTCCAGGCCGACCTTATTAAATCTTCGAATGCGATTCGTCTTGTGGAGGAGTGTGCTAATTCGTTCGGTAGGTTAGACCTGTTGATACATAATGCGGGAACGACACAGTTCATTCCTTTTTCCGATCTGGATAGTGTTGATGAGACAATATGGGATGATATTTTCGCCGTCAATGTACGATCGGCTTTCTTCATGGCACGTGCTGCTGCGCCATTGCTTCGTATAAATCCCGATGGCCAGATCATCATGACGAGCTCCATCGCAGGACTATCTCCACGAGGGAGCAGCCTGCCCTATAGCGTCTCGAAAGCGGCCCTCATTCAGCTTACCAAATGCCTTGCCGTTGCGCTTGCTCCAGACATCAGAGTGAATACTGTCGCACCAGGGCTGCTAGAGACTCGGTGGGTAGAAGGATTTGCACCAGAACGACTGGAGAATATGAGCCAGGCGGCGTTGCTAAAAAAACATACCAGTGTGCAGGATACCGCAGAAGCTTTTGTAATGTTAGCGAAAAATTCAAGTATCACGGGTCAAACTTTTATTGTGGATGCGGGTCTCATCTATGCCTGATCGAATCAATAATTCGAACGTACTTGTTATCAGCATACGTCGGTGTTATAATAGAGCAATAGATGGTTTGAAATTTCGTCAACCCGTAAAGATATCAAGGAGTGTGAACCATGTCCCAGGCGCCGACCAGAACGGGAGCCCCTCCCCAATTCAGAATTATCCTCCGGGAATCGGGTGTGGCTCGGGAGATGGGAGGAGACCTAACCGAGGCAGTCACAGCAGTTGACTTTCTGATGCGTAAGGCGCTCGATCTTGGCGCATCCGACGTTCATCTTCAGCCTGAAAGAGGCCGTCTGCTCGTGCGCTATCGAATAGACGGAATCATGCATGATGTCGGACAGTACAGTGCCGAAATTGTGCCGAATATCCTCGCACGCCTCAAACTCTCCGCCGGTATGCATATCGATGAACGCCGCGAACCTCAAGATGGCCGCGTAGATATGGAGTACGGCACACGCAAACTCAGCGCTCGTATGTCCGTCATGCCAATGCTGAACGGTGAGAAGATCGTTATGCGTATCCTGGACCCCATGGGCGCTCGAGTCGAACTCGAAAAGCTTGGGATGCCGCCGGATGTTCTGCAGAAGTGGCGGACTATTGTACTTGGTTCCTACGGGTTGATCCTTGTCACCGGCCCTACAGGCAGCGGAAAAACATCCACTCTCTACGCATCGATCAACCAACTTGATGCCGTAAGAAAGAACATCGTTTCAGTTGAGGACCCGGTGGAATACGAATTTCCGGACCATATCACCCAGGTTCAGGTATCGGAGAAACTGACCTTCCCCAGGGTGATGCGATCATTTCTGCGGCAGGACCCAGATGTGATGCTAGTAGGCGAGATGCGAGATCCGGAATCACTACAGATTGGCATTCAAGCAAGCCTCACGGGCCACCTTGTAATGACATCACTCCACACAAACAACGCGATTGAGACCATCGGCCGTATGATGGATATGGGCGGAGAGCCTTATATCATTGCCTCAACCATGCAGGGGATTATGGCGCAGCGGCTGGTTCGAACAATCTGTACAAACTGCAAAGTGCAGTATCTGCCGCCGGCAGATGAACTCATTGAGATCGGCCTTGATCCTGCCCGTATGGAAGGCAGGCCTTTCTATAAAGGGAATGGCTGTGATATCTGCAGGCAAACGGGCTATAAAGGCCGTGTCGGGATTTTCGAAATACTGGTGAGCACTCCAGATCTTCGTGAACTTATTGCCCGCAGAGCCAGCGTGGGGCAGATCCAGGAGTATTGTAAAGCCAAAGAGGGTATGCGAAGTATGCTGGATGACGGCTACGACAAAATTTTTAGAGGCATAACGACCTGCAGAGAGGTCTTTAACGCCGTCAACTCATCATTGAGCAGTGGGGGTTAAGAACTGATACGCACCAGTAAAATACGGTCTGGATTCGCTGTATCCGGAAGTTGAAAACTCCCGGTATCAAAAAGCAGGCGACTTTCAGACGCACTTCCCCGCCCGTAGGCTAGTTGGCCGCAGACCTCCCCTACGGGTACTTCAGTGCCCGTATAGGATTAGGCGATAGCTTCCTCGTCAAGTCGCCGCGAGCTTAGTTCTTCACTGTAACGGCTCAAATCCCGCAAATCTTCAGCAGACCAGGTATCGGAAATATCGATTGGTGCAATTACTTCGCTTCATTGTTGGGTTTTATCAAGCGGTATTCAAGTTCATGCTCGAACAACACAGCAACATCGTACATCACGCTATCTAAGCATCCTCTCATCTGTCCTAGTCCAGCGATTTCCTAAGCATACCGAGGAATGAAGTCGAGCTGTGCTACTGGAATAGCGAGCAGGGGTGCGCCCGCTGCGATCTCCTGACAAACATGCAGGAACTCTACGGATTGCTTCATAGGTAATAGTGCAGATACTGTATCCATCGCCGGCAAAAGTGCAACCCCTGAAAACAAGAGCATACTAAACGTCTCAAAAAATAGCGATAATGTCACCATCTGTTGATATGCGTTTAGATCCGGCCAATCTTCTAGCCTTGGCAGGTTAGCTGGCCTGGTCAGAAACATGAACCTTTCGCCGGCTGGGTGGTCACTTAGTAATTTCCATTCTCTGGCTATGGCAGTGTGGATACGCCGAAAGATTTCATCTACGGCTCCAGCTGTCTCCCCAGCATGCATCAGTTCGATATAGATTCGAGAAAAAAGTTCGGGTTGTTTACCCATCGACTTAAAAAGAGATTGTGGGTGCCACCAATCATCCTTATGTTTTTCCCGTTCTTGCTGTGACATCGCCTCACATATTGCGAATCCTTGTTCTATTTCTCTTTTAAGATGTTTTGCTCCAGTTCCATATGGAGCTGGGGCATCCTGCAGAATGTCGAATGCGCGTGCCATCCCTAAATTAGCTTCCTTAAGGGCGGCCAATCTCTGCGTGAACAGAAGCAATGCCAGTGGCTGCGGCAAGTCATTTTGTTCGATTGTGCGCAGATATGGAGTGTGCGATGTGTTATTCATCTGCTGCTTCGTCATTTCTATGCTCCTTCATTTTATCGATCATTGAATTACCCGGATGACTGCTAAACAAGGCGCTCCCTTCGTCGAATAGAAGACGCTGCATTTGGCGTTTGGCGCGATAGATTCGACCCTCTACAGTACTAACGCTTACTTCAGTAAATGCTGCGATCTCCATATAGGAATAGTCTTCCCACACATGCATCAGTAAGGCGAGTCGATTAGCCGCAGACAAAAGAAGGAGCGCTCGATGCAGTTCGCGTTGTTTCTCACCTGATAGCACTATCTCCAGTGGTGTTGGGGCCTTATCTTTGAGAATCTGACAGATGGGCTCTGTATCCAGTGAACTCGTTTGAAAAGTCCTACGTCGATACCATGTGCTGCAAGTGTTGGTCGCGATTGTCTTCAACCAGGGCAGGAATAACTCAAGATCATGTAATCTAGGCAGTTTTGCCAGGCTCTCAAAAGGATATCCTGGACCAAATCTTCCGCCTCAGAAATATTACGAGTACGAAGAAAGGTCATCGCCAATAAAATAGGATAATAGTGATGTACCAGTTGATCGAACGCGGTTTTATCACTCCCGCATGAAAGAATCACCTGTTCTGCATTCCATGATGTGCCCATGTTCACTTTGTTATGCATTGTTGTGATCCATATAATATAGGACTCACTTCGGAGCGGAAAACTGACGATTCGTGTAACCTATTATTTCGGTGGGAAGATTGTTGTGCTGAGGTGTGTCATAAATCTTGCTGCATTGTGTGTTTCTTAAGTAATAATTCGGTGAACACATTAGACTGCAGGGAATGTGTCAAGGCCAATTAGTCATATTTCTGTGTGAATTTTATGTAGCATTCTCCATGAGAGTTCGCTTACATAAAATACTGTTCTGGGACGACAGACGATGCGGCCAGCCCGTCTGCCGTGACCTATGCGGTGACGGCAACCCCATCCGGCACAATTGCAAGATCGACCGCGACCTTCGAAATCTGCAGGGGATGGCAAAGTGGTATCAACTCACTAGTGTTCTTCGCGCCCATGATACCCGCTATACGCGCCGCAGCCAGCGCATCACCCTTTGGCAGTTTCTGATCCCGCAAAAGCTCAACAGTCTCCTTCGCCAGCCGAACGAACCCGCTGGCCTCCGCTACTAGAAGCGTATCCACTTTCTCCGAAACATCCACCATATGTGCATTTCCGGCTTCATCCAAATGTGTTAGTTTCCCCATTAACCCTCACTTTTTTCGTGAGTCACGCAAAGGCACAAAGACTATGCTGTTAGTTTATCAAGTTGAGATAACCCAATTTCACTTGTTGTAATTATTGTCATTTCGAAGGATCTAGCCAGTGTTCTTGAGTATATGATTTTGACGTCCTCGGGTCCCTCGTGTTAGGGATGTGAATAGTATAACAGAGGGGAGATACCCTCTTTACTCACTGCCCAATTAATAGAAGAAAGTCCAATTATTATAGTCACTATGCAATAATATCAAGTATATTGAATTAGCTCACTGATAATCATACAATTACATTTCATTTAACATATAAACAAAGAAACTAAATGCTGGTAAGCGATCATGCCAATCACCTATTTAAACGCCCCGATTATCGAAGCAGTTATTGACCTTAGAATTTCGCTTCCAAATGAATTCGACGTGTCATCATTCGATATTTTGGATGCTGAATTGAGCATTGATTTACCAAATAAATCTAATTTTACAATCACTACAGCACAGTTTCAATCAAACGAACCTCAATCAGCTACTATCGATAAACAACATTCTGGATATCGTTATGAGAGCTCAGATAAGAAGAAAATACTTATAATGAGTAAAGAGGCGTATACTTTCAGTCATTTAGCACCATATGTAAGCTGGGACAATTTTCATTCAGAAGCACAAAAATTTTGGAAGTTGTACAAAAAGATTTCCAATCCCGTTTCAATCAATAGATTAGGTTTGAGATATATAAATCGTATTGACTTTCCTATGCTCGAAAGACTTAATATGTATCTCAAACTCTATCCAACGGTACCCGATATTCCTAATCGCCCAGCTCTCGGATTTTATATGCAGTTACAAGTTCCGCAACCTGATATTGATGGTATGCTGATAATCAATGAAGCAAGAGTTGATGCAGAGAATCCTGACATTTTTTCAGTACTGATAGACATAGATGTATTTCGAGAAAAAGTAATAGAGGCGTCAGATGATTGGCTTGCATGGGATATTTTCGAGCAACTCAGAAATCGAAAGAACCTGGTATTTGAAGAGATTATCACTCAAAAAACACGGGAATTATTATCATAATGTTTATTCAGCAGACTCCAGCCACTAAAAATCAGACAGTAGTACTTAATATTCCATCTAAGACAAATACACCAGAAAATGATAGTTTGAGATCTATCCTTGAAGCACAATCTTCCGGCAATTTCTATAGACTATCTCGGACGGAAGTAATCATACCTAAACAATCAGATATCACAAGTCCCCTCAGCTATACTTTTGATCAGTTGGACAAGTTATATGACTTAGAAGAGAATTGGAATGGATATGAAGTTGCTTCTCCAAATCCTGATGCGATAGAACATGCACGATCATGGATCGGAAAACTCTATCTCGAAACACAAGAGAAAAAACTTCGCTGGATAAAACCACATGTAACTGCAAATGAAGAAGGAAACGCTGTATTTGAATGGGCGAAAAATAAAAGGAGGATTGTTATATACGTGAGTCCTAAAAATGTGGATTTTCTTAAAATTTGGGGACCAAATATCCTTGACGAGATGATTGATGGTGAAGCAATGAATGGAATTTCGAGGTTGAGTATATGGGAATGGCTTCTGGAGCTCTGATTAATGTCCCAACACTTAGATTTAGCGTATACAGATTTTGTAAAGGATGAAGAATCTTTATATAGGAGTGTATGGCGAAAAGACTACTGCTTTTTTATGAGTGATGAAGGGAATTTATGTCTTTCTGGTGAAGCATTTGCTGACAAAAAAAGAAAACCATCTGTTTCGCGCAAGCACCTTTGTGAAAATCCCCCATATAGCAAGCTTCCTCGCCTAAGTGACAATGACGCAGTTGTACTCCTTACAGCAGAAATTATACGAAAGAATGCAAATCCGATAACTCATAAAAGTGGCAAAAACCCGCAAATTAATCATATTATAGATGTGATACCGGATATTGAATTACCAAATCATATCTCCCACGCGGTAATCTTTGCAACACCTGATTTTCCCACTGATGGTGCATTTGGTAAACTGAAAAATTCTCTTGCAATACTCGCTAATGAATGGGCAATCAGGCCGGATGATGAATTTATAGAAGAAATTAAACAGCGTCATATTTAACTTATTACACCTAAATAAGACTAAAGTATTTTCAATTCCACAAGGTTTGTTATAACTCACAATACGCCGCGGAGCAGTTCGTTGAGATTGAGTGACGCGATTTCAATATCTGGAACACCGTCTAACATGATCTCATAAGCTAACTCGCCTGCGTAACGTGAGTTATTTATTCAAAAACCTATCAATTTAAACCTCCCCCTTCTCCTGTTTTTGGGAGAGGGGCCGGGGATGAGGGCTTAATGTGCGCCAAAATCGTACTCAGTCATTTGAGTATAAACTTTACCAGGCTGGAGAATGATGGATGGGAATTTTGGATGATGTACCGCATCTGGGAAGTGACCGGATTCGATGCAAAACCCAGAGTATTTTTTATAAATATTACCGCCCACTCCCTTCAGAGTGCCATCCATATAGTTTCCTGTGTAAAATTGCATACCGGGTTCCGTGGTATACATATCCATCGTTCTACCGGAAGTTGGTTCATAGGTCTGACACGCAAGGGCGAACTTTTTCCCGCGTCCTTTGATCGCATAGTTATGATCGTAACCAGTAACCTTGCCGCCCACACGCTCAACGCTGTCTCCAATACGATGCATCGTTAAGAAATCCATCTCATTGTCTTTCACCGATCTGATTTCGCCGGTTGGGATACTCACATCATCCACCACAATGTAGCGGTCAGCATTGATGCGAAGCTCATGATCCAAAATATCACCCTTACAGGCGAGATTGAAATAGGCGTGGTTTGTTAGATTAACAGGAGTCGCCTTATCCGTAGCAGCTCTATACTCTATTCGGATGCCATCTGCGTTCGTAAGTGTATAGACCACCTTCACATCCAGATTTCCAGGATAGCCCTGGTCACCGTTGGGGCTGTGGAGAGTGAACTCCACCGCCGGGCCAGCCGCACTTGCAATAGGTTTGGCCTTCCAGACCACCTTGTCGAAGCCCTTTAAGCCACCGTGCAGATGGTTGGGGCCGTTGTTCACAGCCAGCACATACTTTTTGCCGTTCAGGGTAAATTTACCCTTAGCGATCCTGTTCGCCACACGCCCCACGGTCGCCCCAAAGTAAGGGTTCCTCTTCTCGTATTGCGCCAGATTATCAAAACCCAGTACTATGTCACCCATCTTTCCATTTCGGTCCGGAGTATATAGCTCGGTGAGTGTGGCGCCGTAAGTCATAATCTTGGCCTTGAGGCCGTGCGCGTTCGTAAGTGTATAGAGATCGACCGTTGCGCCATTTTTCAGATGTCCAAACGGCGTCTTCTGAACCCCACTTTTACCGGCGACAGCCGGGAAAGCATACAAACTCGTGAGAACTAAAAGTGAACATAATCGTATCGAGGATTTAAGATTCATCAATTTGACTCCATTAGGTGTGATTGTATATATTGCGAGTGTTTTTAGCTATCCAGTCCATGGTTGGATAAGCCGAGGGCAAGTCGTCATTAAATTGGCACTACCGTTATGAGTATGGAAACTTTTAGCCACAAATTTCCGATACGATTTCTCGCACAGAGCACACAGAGGCGCTGAGAATTTCAAAATAATTCCAAATCTGCAATCTAGTTACATCTCTTTGAAAGTAATAGCCGTTTAAACTTTTCCCTCTGCGAACACTGCGTTCTCTGCGCGAGAAAAAGAAAAAGTCGTTTATTTCCACATACTTTACTGTAGTGCCATTAAGTATTTGTGATCTCTACAGTCGATTCATGCGCTTCGCCAGGTAAGCCGAGAGCATCTGATCGATAGGCTGATCCGTACACACCTGATGATAGTCCATTCCGAGTTCCCTGCAGCCGTGTACAAGGGTAGATGTAAATTCCTCAAAAGATTCGAGATATGCCTGCTGTAATGCTTTTGGTTCGGCGAGAATACTCTCTTCTCCTTCCATTCCCTCAAAACGCGTCGTGTTGTTGAACGGAAACTCCATCTCATCCCGATCGAGAATATGGAATAATATAACCTCGTGTTTGCTGTGCCGGAAATGGCTCAGCCCCCGAAGCACCGTTTTTGGATCGGCGAAAAGATCGCTCAGAATGATAAGCAGACCTCGCCTTTTCAGACGTTCTGCGAGATCGTGGAAGGTGGTGTCGATGCCTGTTTTGGGTTTGCTTTCGATCTGATCGAGTGTATCCAGCAGCAGTTTTAGGTGAGCGCTGGTGCTTGCCGGGGGAATATATCGCCGTACGCCATTATCGAAGGTTGCCAGCCCCACGGCATCTCGCTGCCTTAGCAGGAGGGAAGCTATGGAGGCGGCGATGATACTGGCCACTTCTCGTTTTGAGAGAGGTGAATGCTCTCCTCGATAGTCCATACTGGTGCTCGAATCCAGTACTAAGGTTGCCCTTAAATTAGTCTCCTCCTCAAACTGTTTGACATGGTAACGATCGGTTCGGGCGTAGACTTTCCAGTCGATATGCCGTATCTCATCGCCAGGCGTATAGTCGCGGTGCTGTGCGAACTCCACACTGCTGCCTCTATGTGGGCTGCGGTGCATTCCTGAGATTACTCCATCCACTACCACACGCGCGCGCAGTTCGAGTCGTGCAATCTGAGCAAGTGTTTTCGGGTCGGCTAGTTGTCGTTGGTTCGTGAGCA
>JANXSG010000004.1 GCA_025352825.1 Chthonomonadaceae bacterium
GTGCGGCATGAAACAGTAGCCTTAGCTTCGAATGGGCCTGCACCTTCTCGTGATATTGCAGCCTGGGAGGCGTACTGCCAGGTGCTGGTATGTGCAAACGAGTTTGTTTTTCTGGATTGAGAAATGTTCTATCGTTCTGTACATAGACTCACTCTGATCCCAGCAGATACGAGGAGGCCTATCAAGTCCGTCAGAATTTAAGGATACGGTTTAAAGCTCTGTGATAAGAGTGGAAATAATAATTTATAACATACGAGGCTGTTATTGAAATTAGCGGAAGGGCTGGTCTTAAGAGCCGATACAAAAAAGAGGATTGAGCAGATGCGCGATCGTCTTAAATCGTCTGCGTTGGTTCAGGAGGGTGACGAACCTCCGGAAAATCCTCAGGAACTTTTCGAAGAGCTGCGAAGGCTCTTGGATCTAATGACAATTCTCATCCAGAGAATCAACCGAACGAATATATTGGCAGTCCTTCCCGATGGTAAAACACTAACAGATGCTCTGGCAGAGCGGGATACTTTATCGCTATACCATAATGTGCTGGAATCTACAGCGGCTGCAGCCATACCCAAGTTTGATCGGGCAGGTAGATCCGAGATCAAGAAAGTTGCAACTATTAAAGTTGCTGATATTCGCTGACAACTTGATGAAACCGCTCGTGAACGGCGTGAACTCGATACTCTTATTCAGTCAGCAAACTGGACAACTGATTTGCTCGATTAACCTACTAAGCGCAAGCAGGTAGTTGCAAGGAATTGGCAGGGACACAGGCGGCGACTGCCTGAGTCGTAATCAGACCCGTTGCGGAGCCATATCGGGCGAAGGGTGCAAACCCCTTCATGCACTGTTACGCTCAGCACTGTCACATACGGCACGACGCATCGCGCAATGTTACTACCACGTGTCGGTCATTTCTTGCAGTGAGGGTGGGTTCGGCGTACTTGTGTTTGTGGATTAGGAATCAATTGAAGGGAAATAACATGGTTACAATTATTCTGCCGCCGGAACTGGAAAAGATTGTTACAGAAAAGACCGAACGACAAGGTACCACTCCTGAAATCTGGACAGTGGAGATGCTGCGTCAGACTTTACATTCAGAGGATAGCTCTCAGCCTGCAAGTGAAATCGTTCCGGAAGGTGGAACTATGCTGGACTTCTTCGAAGGTTATGTTGGCGTTCTTCACAGCAGCGAGTTCGTGCCGGGTGGAGCTCAGATGTCAACGGACAGCCAGTATCTGAAAAAATCTCTGATACCGGATAAGTAATCTGTCATGTAACCGATCTATATATTGAAAAGTTTTAGCCAATCTCAACAATCCACTTGGTCGAGTAATATGAGTTGAGTATTTTAGTTTTCAACTATGAAATACGTCTAAGATGCAAATTATCATGGATGACCTTTCTGGACTGAAAATCCAGAACCTACTGCAGGAACATCTTGAGGATATGTATGCGCAGTCGCCGCCGGAGAGTGTGCATGCGCTTGATATCGAAGCTCTGTGGATGCTGGATATCACTTTCTGGAGCGTATGGGACGAAGCTGAACTGGCAGGCTGCGGCGCACTGAAGGAGTTAGATTCGGAGCATGCGGAGATTAAGTCAATGCGCACAGCGACCTCATTTCTGCGCAGGGGAGTGGCTTCTCTGATGCTGGAACATATCATCAGGGAAGCCAAGAGCCGCGGATATGCAAGACTGAGTCTGGAGACGGGATCGATGGCTTCCTTCGAGCCGGCCCAACGGCTGTATCGTAAGTTCGGGTTTGCAGAATGCGAACCGTTCGGAAGCTATGTCAAGGATCCACTGAGTCTGTTTATGACGCTTGAGTAATGAATCCAGTTGTGTGGTGACTTTAATCTTTCCAATACCTGGCAAAACAGATAGCTGTTACATTAAATCTTGAAGAAGAACAGTTCGAGATGCTGCAGCAAATCGCCGCAGCGAGAGGGCTGTCGGTGGAGGATATCTCTTCACTAAAATATTGTATAATGAAATATTGATTGCTGGGTTACTTACCAGATATGGTTTTCTAGGAATTCCCATATAGAAAATATATTGGGCGCGGGAGAGTAAGGTAATAGAATGATTATAACATTAGACTTACCAGATGAAATATCTTCACGATTGATAGCGCTTCTGCCTGAAGATTCATATAGTCGCTTCGCGGTATCGGCGATTGCTGAAGCCCTTCTTGTAGAAGAGTACGATCCTCAGGACACTATCGAATGTGCTGCGGCAGTCGACGAGGCATTGGATGATGTACAAATGGGACGCAGCATCCCCTTTGAAGATGAAAAAGTGCGTTGGGAATCGAAGAAGTCGACGATCTTGAATATTGACCCTACTTCTACGATATGAACGACCCATCACATAGTATTGATACGTCGCTTACATACGAAGTGCGCTTTGCAGCACGAGCTCAAAGTGATCTTGACGTTGCAACTCTTTACTTTGCTAAAACAGTTTCACCTGATGTCGCAATTGCCTGGCGAGAAGGAATATACCAAGCAATAAGCTCTCTTACCACTCTTCCTCGACGCTGTCCTCATGCTCCGCAGAAATTTCGGCACGAGGTACGGCAGCTTCTATACCGTCGACCAGGCAGCAAGATAATCTACCGAATACTCTTTACGATAACTGGAGAAGCAACAGCATTGGGAGGCGTACCCACTGTATATATTCTTCATATTCGTCACTCTTCCACCCGTCCTATAACACGAAAACAAGCCCGGATAATTGAGGAAGAGCTATAGAAGAAAAATCTCCTTTGCAAATGCATGAAGAAGCGAAGTCTGCCTTTAAAAAGCACAATGTACTTTGAATAAATCATTGATAGACTTAGCGCACATTGGTCGTGAGCAGTTTAAGAATACTGGTGATTTATTGAGCATCAGTCAGATGTGAGAATGTCTTCAGAGATAGATGACAACAGAAAACTCAATTATGGGAAGGGCAGAATGATGAAAAAGATTCGAGTTGCGATTTTGGGGCAAGGGAGAAGCGGGCGCGATATTCATGGGGCGTATTTATCGAAAGATGCGGATCGTTTTCAGATTGTTGCTGTGGTAGACCCCCTGGTGGAAAGACGCACTCGCGCAGCTTCGGAATACGGTTGTTCGACCTATGCTGATTATAAGGAACTACTTGGACGCGACGATATCGATATAGTGGTGAATGCCTCCCCAAGTAAGTTTCACGTTCCTATCAGCCTTGACTTGCTGCAGCATGGTTTAAACGTACTCAGCGAAAAGCCTCTCGCCTCCAAAGTCTCCGATGTGGATCGTCTCATTAAGGCTTCCGAGAAGTCAGGGAAGCTGTTAGCCATCTTTCAACAATCACGCTTTGCTCCCTATTTTCAGAAAATACGTGAGGTGATTGCTTCAGGTGACCTTGGGGAGATAGTTCAGATTTGTGTGGAGTTCAACGGCTTTTCGCGTCGTTACGACTGGCAAACTCTCACTAGCGAGATGGGAGGAAACTTGCTCAATACAGGACCGCACCCGTTGGATCAGGCTCTTCAACTATTTGGAAACGATACTATGCCCAGCATCTACTGTCTCATGCAGAACTCAATTAGTTATGGGACGGCAGAGGATCATGTGCTGTTAATTCTGAGTGGTGATAAACGCCCAATTATCCGCCTCGAAATATCCTCGTGTTGTCGGTTTCCCTCGTTTACCTACAATGTCTACGGCACTCACGGAGGCTTGAAGGGGAACACGCAGCACTTGGAGTGGGAGTATTATAACGCTGCAACTGCGAAAGAACTGCAACTCACGACGACTCCTCTTGTTTCAGCGGAGGGAACACCAGCCTACTGCAGCGACTCGCTGGAATGGATCAAAGCGGAGTGGGACGCATCGAATGATCGAGGGTTATTCGATGGGATGTCACATGCGTTCTATTCAATGCTCTACAACACTCTCACGGAAGGTGCAGCCCTCGAGATCACACCCCAACAGGTGCGTCAGCAGATTGCAGTAATTGAGGAGTGCCAACGCCAAAATCCACACATCTACGGCGCAGTTGCCTAGGGAAAGTTAATCCATCATCAGATTTTCATTGGTTCTGAATTAGCTTAATTAGTAAAGGAGTTATTGGCCGCAAATGCCCTACTATAACGAGGACATCACTTACTACCCTACACTGGAAGATGCATTGAACGCGGAGAACGTGGACTATCTGAAAAAACTAGTCACGCTGCTCCCGTCAACGGACAAACCGACTCGTAAAGCCGAAATTGTCGCCCTTATCATGAGGCATCTGGAGGGAGATGGACTTAAAGAGCGTTGGTTGAAACTGGATGACACTCAGAAGTCCGCGATTGCAGAGACCGTCCATGCCGAATCCTCTCTTTTCGATGCGCCGCGCTTCGCGGCCAAGTACGGCGTATTGCCCGATTTCGGCCAGAAGGATGTCAGGGGCTATGATCTCATTCCCTCTTGTCTCTACCTCTTTTTCTACAAACTGATTCTGCCCGAAGACCTCAAGGCGCGTTTGAAGGCATTTGTGTCTTCCCCGCCTCCCGTTATTATCGAGACGCTTGACGAAATCCCCACTATGCTAAGTAGTGAGATCGTGGTCTACGATCCCACTACAAAGAAAACTACTACTGAGACCGAAGAAGTTCCAGTGACCGTATGTGAAATGGAGCAGGCGGCGCAGCATGACCTGCACGCTGTTCTTCGTCTTATCAACACAGGCAAACTCGGCATCAGTGATAAGACGCTTCAGCCGACTGCAGCCACCGTCAGAACTGTCTCAGCGCTTCTCTATGGTGGAGACTATTTTGACTCAGTCAGCGAAGCTGCGAAAAACGAATACGATGATGAGGATGCAAGGCCGATCAAGGCGCAGGCGTGGCCTCTGATCGTACAGGCTGCAAAACTGGCGGAAATGACATCCAAGAAATTGACGCTGACGAAGGCAGGACAAAAGGCGCTCGTATCTCCCGTGTTTGAGATTCTTAAATCCGTGTAGGATCTATGGGAGAATAATACGGTTTTCGACGAGTACAGACGCATTGACGTCGTGAAGGGGCAGACGGGCCAGGGTAAGTCGGGGTTTACATCGCCGAAGGCACGGCGTGCTCAGATCGTGCGTGCGCTGAAAGACTGCCCGGCCGGGAAATGGATCGATGCTGACGATTTCATTGTCTATATGATCGCCTCCGGCTATGATTTCGTGGTCACGCGGGACGAATGGTCGCTTTACGTCAATGATCCGAGATATGATCTCTTGGGGAATGCCATAATACCTGGCCGCTTCTTCAAGCACGTTATATCCTCTGTGTGCTCTTCGAATACGCTGCCACTCTCGGCCTTATTGATGTCGCGTATATTCCGCCCGCCGGAGTTAGGGGCGATTATGGAGATTTGTGGGGAACCGAAGACTTAGTCTTCTTCAGCCGCTACGATGGACTCATCGCCTTTCGCCTCAACGCGCTTGGAGCCTATGTGCTTGGGCTGTCTAGTTCCTATACCCCAACCCGCACTGCCAAAACGCGTTCTGCTCCGCGTTCTGCCTTATCGGGATGTGGTGGTCACTGCTCCGCCCCTTCCCGGTTCCGACTCGATTCTGCTCAACCTCTTCGCCTCGCAAAGTTCAGAACTCGTCTGGCGCCTGGATCAAGCCAGAACGCTGGCTGCGATGGAAGCGGGCCATCCCCTCTCGGAACTGCGAACTCTCCTCACGGAACGCGGTGAAGGCGAACTCCCGACTACGATAACCCGGTTTTTGGACGAGATGGAGGAGCGGGGAAACAAACTGCGGGATCGCGGTCTGGCGCGTCTTATTGAGTGTAACGACCCGCACCTGCTTACACTTCTCACACACGATCCCCGCACAAAGCTGCACTGTTTCGCCGCCGGAGAACACCACCTCTTTGTTCCCACGTCATCCGAAGCCGCATTCCGCAAAGCCCTCCGGCAACTCGGCTATATTCTCCCACCTTTGATACCCGGCTAAAGAGGACGTGAAAATATTCCAAAAGAATCTCTCGTTCATTGCTGGGCACTGAAGTACCCGTCTGGAAGCCCTGCCGCCAACTGGCCTGCAAGCGGGAATCGCGTCTGAAAGACGCCTGTTTTTTGTTGCCGGGAGTTTTCAACTCCCGGTAATGTTTCTCATATAATGCCGGTTGAAGATAACTCACTCTATTCTTCCATTCCTCAGAATTAGTTTTATTCCAGTGATTAAGAATAGCGCGAATCTGCTCGCCCACATCATCTTGTGCTATGCTTCGATTGCTCACGAAAATGACACCTGAATGACTGATACGCTCCAACCCCCATTTTGTAATGAGGGAAGGTATTGTATTTTGATCGTATTTTACAAGCGTGAGATTATCTTCATGAGCTGCCAAAAGAATATCTTCATCTGCTGCTTCTAATAATTTTCCCTTTCGCCAAACATAAAGACTATATATCAGTATCTCAGGCTGTTTGGCTATTATCTGTTTTGCAACTTTCGGAGATATATGTGTGTCTGTGAGCATTAAAAGCATCAGGATGCCTTCTCAAGTTCCTCGCTGGGAAGTATTAGCACGTCAGGGAAAAGCTGCCTTATTTTTTCTTCGTCAAAGATGTCATTATTTGCAATCGCCATATTTATTTCGTCTTTATAGGCATTATAATACTTAAGAGCGGCTTTGAAATAATTAACAGGATAACCAAGATGATCTGCAACACGATCAGCATCCATACCTAATGCTCTTCCTACCATGATAAATTGCCACACCTCCATACCGGTACCGGTGATGAATGCCTGGCGTCCTATGATCGTATTGCGAAAATGGATTCCTTCGAATTCCTGAGCGCGCAGCACCTCATCCAGAAGAATAATTCCTGCTCTTGATCGGGTCGTGCCGTTGCCAAGTTTCTGGGCGAATCGGTCGAGCCGGTTCACTAGTTCATCGGGAAGTCGGAAGCTTACTGTTTGGGACATTATAATTTCCTCACATTCATTTATTATCTTGTATGTATTGTACATTATGTAATCATTTATTACTATCATTATTTTGCAATCTCCGTTTGATAAAATTGATAATGGAGGAAGCAAGCCACGGTTCGACGAACTATTCTCTAATATTTCTAGTCTCGATGCATTGTTCTCATCTTTTATAATACGAGGTGCTCATTTGCGCGTACTGATGCTTTCGTGGGAGTATCCACCGAAGATTGTGGGTGGTATCGCTCGTCATGTGGAAGAGATTTCCTGGGCCATGGCGAAAATTCCTGATGTGGAAGTTCATGTGGTTACCTGTGATTTCCCCGGCGCACCGATGGAAGAGATCTACAATGGAGTGCATATTCACCGGGTGACTCCTTATGAAGCAGCAGGTGGGCATAAGGATTTTATTCACTGGGTGCATCAGTTGAATGCTGCCATGCACGATCGTGCTTATGCGCTTTGCCGGGAGTGGCTTGCTCCTAAACGTGGCGGAGCCGCGCAGCTGGATTCGAAAACCTTACAAGATAAACAGAGCATTATGCTGCATGCGCATGACTGGCTGGCATACTTCTGTGCCGTTCAGCTTAAACACACCTTCAAAATACCCCTCGTTGCAACAATTCACGCCACAGAATATGGCCGGAACAGTGGAATACATTCGGATATATCGAAATACATCAACGGGATCGAACGCGACCTGGTGACTGAAGGATGGAGAGTCATTGTCTGCTCCAAATTTATGAAGGGTGAGGTTGGTTTCGCACTGGGTGCACCTGATGACAAGATAGATATCATCTATAATGGTGTTCATGCAGAAAAGTTCGATTTTGAGTTTCCTGCCGAGGAGGCTGCCTTATTCCGATCACAATTTGCTGCGCCTGAAGAGAAGATAATCATCTTTGTAGGAAGAGGTGTGCGCGAGAAGGGCGCCCAGATACTTATTGGCGCGCTGCCAAGAATACGCGATGGATATCACGATGCCAAATTGGTTATCTGCGGCGGCGGCTATCGGCAGCATCTGGTGGATCTGGCGGAATCAGTTGGTATGACTCGCCATGTCTACTTCACTGGATTCCTGCGTGACAATGATCTACTACGGCTGTACAAAGTAGCGGATGTCGCCTGTTTCCCCAGCCTCTACGAGCCGTTTGGGATAGTCGCATTGGAGGCGATGGCAGCGAAAACTCCGGTGGTCGTTTCCGATGCAGGCGGTCTTCCTGAGGTTGTGGACGCTGATGTAACCGGGACAGTGACGTGGCTGAATAGCAGCGATAGTCTGGCATGGGGAGTGCTCCGGGTTCTACACAATCCTGAATTTGCAACCGAAATGGCAGTGGAGGCGAGGAAGCGAGTCGAGGCCGTGTTCAACTGGGATCTCATTGCGAAAGAGACGGTGGAGGTCTACCATCGTGTGTGGGCCGAATTCAAATCATCCTCCTGGTAATACTATTCTTACAAATGTCTGTGCGTCAAATTAGTTGTACCCTCATCCCCGGCTCTTCTCCCTGATTCCCTCGTTCCTCGGAGGGTGAAGGGAGCAAATATCGGAATCTTGCCTAAATAATATCATAATATTCTGAAAGTCTGAGGCGAAAGCGCCTCCTTTTCTGTTTTTGGGAGAGGGTGACAGGGTGTTAGGGGCATCGACATGGTCAATAAATGTACATGCCAGACTATTGTGAAATCATAGCCTATCCTTTAATCCGTTTA
The DNA here is from genome assembly GCA_025352825.1 of Chthonomonadaceae bacterium. Classification (GTDB taxonomy): domain Bacteria; phylum Armatimonadota; class Chthonomonadetes; order Chthonomonadales; family Chthonomonadaceae; genus JANXSG01. The sequence goes on from JANXSG010000004.1 coordinate 8,662, forward strand.
ATCCGAGTTCAAAGTCACTATTTAGGAGGAAAACTAACTCATAAAATATAACCTCATGAGATCACAACATTTAGAAAGTGAACTCATTTTAGTATGGATAAACAGATAAGGCTAGGCATTATTGGCGGTGGGTTTGCAAAGTCGTTTCAGTTTCATGAGCATCCTGGCTGTACGGTAACCGCAGTTGCTGAGCTAAATCCCCAACGCAGAGCCGGGCTTCAACAGTTGAATCACTGCGATACCGGCTACGAGACGATGGACGATCTTCTCAAGGATTCGAATGTAGATGCAGTGGCGATATTCACGCCCGCTCCCATGCATGCCACACACAGTATAGCAGCGCTAAAGGCTGGCAAACATGTCCTCTGCGCCGTGCCGGCTGCATTCAGTCTCGAAGAGTGCCAGAACCTGCTGGACACCGTGAATTCGACCGGACTCACCTATATGATGGCCGAGACAAGCTACTACCGTAACGCTACAATTCAGGCCAGGAACTGGTACCGCGAGGGAAAATTCGGCGAACTCTTCTATACAGAAGGAGAGTACTGGCACGAAAATCTGGAATCGATAATGTTCGATGATGGTGGGAATCGAACATGGAGATATGGTCTGCCCCCGATGCACTATCCCACCCATTCCACAGGATTTCTGGTCGGTGTGACCGGTGAACGACTCATCCGTGTCGAGTGTATCGGCTGGGGAGATGACAGTCCTATCCTCAAAGATAATGAGTATAACAATCCCTTCTGGAACGAGGTCGCACTTTTCAAAACTGATCTCGGTCATGCTTCCCGAATGATCGTGGGATGGCATGTCGGATACCCCGAAGTGGAGCGGGCATCCTGGTTTGGCAGCGATTTTTCCTTCGTGATGGCATCACCAATAGGCAATCCGAATAGCTCCAGCCTGAGTAATCAGGTGGAGAAGTTCGAAATTCCAGACTTCTACGAAATGCTTCCAGAGCAGCTTCGCCATGGCAGCGGCCACGGTGGGTCGCACACACACATCACCCACGAATTTATCTCTGCGCTTCTTGAATGCCGTCGGCCATCAATTGATGCCTACGAAGCGATCGCCTATACGGCTCCTGGCATTGTGGCTCACCAATCGGCGTTGAAAGGCGGCGAGTCAATGGCAGTACCAGACTTTGGCAAGGCGGTTTGATGAAATCTCTCTCAGTAGCATTGGGAGTTTTAATTCTACTCTTTTCGAGTGCATACTGTCCTGCTTCCATTCTGCCCGAAGAGCTTAGCAAGGCTCAACTATCTTCCATGGATGCTCAAGTCGAGTTTGCAACAGGCAGTGTGAAAGGAGCACTGATTGTTCCCAACGGACCACGGACGTCTGTAGATGGAAAATACAGTAGAAGTTATCACGGTGTCTGTTATGGATATCTGTACGGGCTGATGAAGGTGGATGGTGAACCTGTATATTCTAGGAGATTCATAGTCCATGTTACTGATCTTACAAATCTGACTTTCGCTAAGCAAACAGCTAAATTCTTACTGCTCCTGCTCTGGGAGAACAGTTCTCGGCTAAAAATCGATCACCCAGTTTCTGAAAATACGGTAGAAGTCTGGATAACAGGGGAGCCAGGCAGGGGAATCTCTTCTGATGTGGCTGGGGAACAGTTTAAAAATCAGATATATCTCTACGATATCAAAAACATTCGATCACCTACAGAGTGGGCGCGTGAAATCTCGCATGAGTATGGCCATTTTGCTTTGCCCCAAGTAAGTGGATTCCGTGCACCGGAGAACTGGGCGAATGGCGTACTCGGTGAACGTCTATTTTTGAAATGGATTGCAGATGATCTTCGCGCGGGAAAAATCATTCCCGCTGAACTTCCCAACATATCAGAAAATGAAATCAATATCTATATACACCGACAAGTAGATCCCTTGATCTTTCAGATTTCTACCAAAGGGGTGGAAGAAAAATCTTTTCTATCCAAGGATGCTAAAGGGATGGATTTATACACGGGTTTTGTCCTTTTTTTTGATACCGTCTATGGGAGTAAAGCGCTGAAAAAAGCGATAGCAGCATGTACTCCAAAAGAGAATCAGAATGGCATCCTAAGTGAAGATTTTTATAGAGGCGCACTGTTCTCATTAAGATCTGTCCCCGTATTGGATGTCTATGCCGCCAACCCTTCTTCCTCCACGGACATCGATGCATTCTGGGTGTTTATTCCAAGAGGAAAATATAAGGTAACAGAATTTGGAGGTTTGACAAGCTGGTACATCGATGCTGCCGATAGAGGTAAGCCAGTGAGCGGTAAAACTGTTTTTAACATTCATCCCTCCGGATGGTGGAATATTCGACTGCAGTGGAAACACGGCAGTGCAGCGCCACACCTCCTCTTAGAACGTGAACCAGGTTCGTCCTCATGAACAGTAGCCAGTATTACTGGAATAACACCGGACTCCCCCAGCACCGCCGTTTTGAAGTGGATGCTCGTATCATCACCCATTCCCAAACACGTGAGGATGCCTTCGAACTCGTATTGGAAGCGCCGTCTATAGCCGTATCGGCTAAACCTGGCCAGTTTATGGAGATCCTTTTTGGTGAGAACTATTCCCCGCTCCTTCGCCGGCCTTTCAGTATCTACCATGCAGATCCAGAGGCAGGTACCATTTCGGTGCTATACCGGCGGCACGGCTCGTTCACTAGTGGGCTAAAATATAAGTCACCGGGGGATCACCTTTCACTTATTGGTCCTTTGGGAAGACCATTCCACTACGAAATCTCAGATTTGTTTAAGCCTATCCTCATTGCTGGCGGGATAGGCGCTCCACCAATATCGTTTCTTGCGGAGAGGCTTGCAGCCAATTACAGAAATAGTGGGAAGAATACGCGTGAGATAATCGTGATTAATGCGGCCCGAACTGGGGAGCATCTGATAGGAATTTCGACTCTAACCGCGCTTCAGGTAGCTCTCCGACTGGTGACGAACGATGGAACTACGGGGTTTCAGGGAACGGCTTTAGAAGTGCTCCAGGAAGTTCTGGTCACTCTGCCAGAGTCCGCGAAACCGCAGATTTTTGCCTGTGGCCCCATGCCCATGCTCAGGAGTATCAGCGACTCGGTTGTTCCACTATCTCTGCCATGTCAGCTGTCCATAGAAACTTCTATGCCTTGCGGAATTGGAACCTGTGCTGGGTGTCCCGTCGCTGTTCGGGACACCTCAAACGACTATGGATTTAGATATGCACTCGCATGCGCAGAGGGTCCAGTTTTTGATGCCGCTGACCTGATATGGTGAAGTTACTTGATACAACTTCCTGATCTCGTCCAGCGCTTGTGATGCCACGGCAGCAGAAGTTCCAGTACTTGAGGGATCTTTGCAATTTATATTGGGTAGTTGTTCGAAGAGGTATATTAGGTACGCGAATGGATTTAACCCGTTCTCCTTGGCGGTTTCGACAATACTGTAGATGATCACGCTCGAACATGCGCCTCAAGGAGTATTCGCGAACAGCCAGTTCTTTCGACCGATCACAAACGGCTTTATCGAGCGCTCTGATCGGTTGTTGTCCAGTTCCAGCCGGCCGTCCGATATAAACGTGTTGAGTTTTGGCCTCATTGAAGAGCATGGTTTCCTGGCCTGGCGGCGAGGCTGTCGATAGATTTGCGCAGATCAACGGTGAACCATTCCTGGCTTGATGGATTAACGAGGGATCGTTTGTTAAGGCGCTGTGTCCAGAGTAGAATTGATGCAGGATGACATCGTTGTATTCACACCATTCGCGCGGGCTCAACCGACTATTCGCAAAGCTGGCTGGCCGATTGCACCACATGTCCAAAGTTTCTGTACTGACCATAAGAGCACCTCCGAATTATGATGCTCTCATTATCCTACATTAGAGGATTGAAGTTGAGGCGGCAAATATTAGACGCTTATCTTTCTCTTAATCATTTCAACACCAAAACATTTGCATTATAATGTCCAAATAAGAGGATTGCAGTTTATATGCCAATTCACATGGTGTTCTGAAAACCAGTATTTCACAGGTGATTGGGGAATATTCAAAGTGCGAGTAAATGCATAGTTGGAAATACTAAACACTGAGGCATCTGATTAGAGCCTGACTTATTACGCTGGGTTTACAGCCCCTCTTTGTGGGGAATACGGTATAATATCATTTTAGGAGAACCCCTATGGTAGCAGAAACAATCTTGAAGAACGGTTTGCATGCGCTTCCCCGTTTCATGGCACATTCTTGGCGCACTCCGCGCAAATTATATCCAATGCGCCTAATAGTTCCGGCAGAAATTCCGTGGTATAGGAACCTGTCTCAAATATCTCTCCCACCTGAGTCAGTTTGTAGAACTGCCAGTTCTGCCCGTTACTGACTATACCATAAACGTCAATAGCCAGCCCACGTTGTTGATTACTCCAACGACACGCCGCCATCTCCGCCAGACACTGAACACGACCTTTTGCGAAGTCATCCTTTTTTGCTTCTGCAACACAGAGCAGGGGAGTCGCCATATACGCTCGTTTCGGTGCAATCACATAATCCGCTACTCCCGTTGTGGTATCGGTATTCAGTATCGCCTCTTTCCACACCTTCAGTATCTTATGTACAGGTACAATTTCCACGAATAACGCATCAATCAGCAGTGTTTTGGCAGGCTCTGACGATTCTAGATCAAAGAACTCGAAGCGACTTAAAATCTCTTTTAAAGTATCACTGGGCGGACGTGGTGGCGCATTGAGATGCCATGCAGTCAGGCTATCCCTTCCAATCAAGCCCATTGCCTCTTCCAGAGTCATAGCGGAGTAATTCTGTTTTTGTTTTGGCGCTCGGCTCATCTCGCTCATTCCCAGTTCACTTCTTAATCTAAAAGACCCAGTCTCCCTTTTCACTTTTCTCTTCTTCGATTCCTGCCCCAAAGTACAGCGTGGGCATTCGCTATTTCACTTTGTTTGTGAGCTGGCAGCAACCACCCACAACCCATATATAACACAGTTTCCTTCACTCACGCCCTGTTTAATCCATACTGGCAGAAACGCCCGTCTCCCATTGATCCACATTGTGATGTATATACTATTCGTGCTCTCATTCAGCGGTGGTTGATACCAGGGCAGATATGCGATTCATATCCCAGTTGCTGCTAATGAATGGCAGTTGAACCGTTTCAGTACATCAATTCGCACCTTCGCTGTCTCCAATCATTATCATCTACATTACGTTCCATACGTTCCAACTCGGTTTCGAGTTGGTATGTCGTCTTTTGGGCGTCCTGGAGTTTCTGGCGCAGTGCCCGATCCAATGGGCGCAAGAGAGCAATTTCGTTCTGTTCAAGGCGGAAAGCAATTAGTTCCGGGCGATTGAGCATCAGGGTTAGAAGATGATTGGCCCCACATTCCGTCAGAGCTAGTAGTATGCCATCGCCTTGCTTGGGATAGTGAAGTGTGAGGTCATCAAGAAGAGGATGGAGAAGGCGCAAATTTGGATCGACCTCCCAATAATCGCCCTTGAACTCGTTGCAGGCGTGGCAACAATATACAAGATTATCGCGTACATCCTCTCCACCGTATACCCGAGGTAGAAAGTGATCGAGGGTCATTTCCGCGCCGATATTTGTTTCGCTGACGCCGCTATAACCCGCAATAATTATAGCGAAGTCGAGAGGATTGGCGCAAAGCGCGTCGCATCAGGTAAGGCCAGCACCGCTAAAAAGTCGGGATTTTTCAGATTCGATGGCTTGACGCTCACTGCGCGACGCAGTGAGAACTTTCCTAAGATGTGAGGTATGCCGTTCTTCCCGTTTAATGAGAGCCTGGAGAGCGTGATTTTGAGCTTCAAGTTCAAGGCGTTCGGTTCGCATTCGTTCTGTCGCGGCTTGGAGTGCGACCTGTTCGCGTTGTGCTTCGGGGGAAAGTTCGATATCTTCCATTGTCACGTACCTTTCCATTTCGTTTTTCTCATTATACCATGTCTTTCCCTATCCTATTTCTGTCAGCCTACGGCAACGATCCGTTTGAATCATCTGCCCTGCCAGCTTTCATTGAAACTTCCATGCCTTGTGGGATAGGGACGTGTGCAGGGTGCCCGGTGGCTGTGCTTGATCCATCAAACAAAGACGGATTCAGGTACGCACTGGCATTCACCGACGGTCCAGTTTTTGATGCCGCCGACCTGATATGGGAAAGGTGATCCTTATTCCGGAAGTCCGTTGGGAATAGCGTGTTCCAACCTTATAAATTTTTCCGCCTTCTCCAGATCATCTACATTAAGAAGATCTACCCCTGCTTCTCGCTCCGCCTTCCAAACACTTGGAATATTTGGTGCATTCCAGAAACGAATCTGACGGCCTCTGAGATGCGCCTTGGTAACAATCTTTCGAAGTTCAAACATTTTCTCCGCTGATAACTCGCCGGTGCCGAACCAGTTGAATTTCGCCAGCCAATCATCGCTAATCCATGGCATGAGATCCGCTGATATCGGAGAATCTATATCGTTCAGAGTACCATCAAATGCGGCCAGTCTGCTTTTATCACCCTTTATTGCTGCGCGGGGTATATTTCCGGTAATTACCACTTTTACAGCTCGCGGAACTACTCCTGCAGGCGTGTATTCCGTCAGCATTTTGCTATATTTCAATAAGATAGGTTCCAGTGCTTCATACGTCTTGGCACCATCAGATTTGAGTTCTATAAGAAGCGTGAATTCTGATGGTTCAGAAAAGACATGCCCTCTGTTTTTTAGCACTCGCTCCTGAAGCGGCAGGAGGTACAACGATTCCAGAGAGCGTTCCGGCTTAACGTTCTTAATATCGTGTGCCACAAGCAGTTTTCCATTTACCAGGAAAATATCTGCTTCCACACTGCAAATCCCATGGGATAAAGCATCCATTAAAGGGCGAGCATGCTCATAATCGTTATGTGCATGAAGTTGAGTGAGTGGTGGCAGTTCGTCAGCCTGCAATGTCAAACCAGTTGTGAGTATGCACATTAATCCCATATTTATATATATTAGCGCTCTCTTCAAATTAATCTCCTTCAGACTAAAGTCTCAGCCATGCTCTGCTAGAAGATGGCGTAAGTTTATCAAATCGATTTTCGTTCTATAATATAGTTCAGAAACAGTTCGCTTAAGTCACGCACGGCATTCCGAATTCAAAAGTAATCAATCTATTTCCACAGTAGTGCGGCACTCACCATAAAATTATTATCCGCTCCCCAGTGCGCTTCTATACTATTGGCGCCAAGCTGATACATTCGTTCTAATACGGGCGTTTCTGCTATTATCGCCACATCTGGTTGGAGACGAGAGATTCCAATGGACTGTTTTGGTAGTGATATTGATCTGCCCATTCCAGCACCTATTTTAAGTCCCGTACCCAGCGCTTTGGAGATCGACTCCATCAGTGAAAAGTGAGCAGCCACTCTGCAACGCAACGACTCGATAGATTCGGTATCCGAGCCAACATTAAATAACTCAAGTTCTTTTTGGGACATAAAATGGTGAGCGAATCTTAGAAGATATTCTCGATTTTTTTTAACACAGCGCAGTCTGTCCAGTGATACAATATCGATCCCAACTCCAAGTAGATCAGCATCACACCCAGCAAAATAGAGAGAAGTTCCGCCATCATTTGTATTCGAAATGTAAACATTCTCAGTTTGTATTCCTATGATATCAGCATTGTGTTTGCTCGCTTCTCCCCAAAAAAGAGAAGGTTTTCCATACCTGTCTCGGACCACGAAAGTATCCTCGAATATAAATTTTGAACTAATACCGAGAGGGACTAGCAGTTCGGAAAGGAGTGATGAGACCTGCCTACTTTCCAGGTCCAGGTACGCGTCACCGGATACCTTCTTAGAATGATTCTGAACAGCTATACTCACAGCGTGTGGTATTTTTACTTTCTCTCGCCACGTTAATAAAGGAGCAGAATGTACAATTCCCGTAAAAAGTACGCTATCCATGTATATTCATATTCCTTGAGGTAATTGCAAAAGTCAGGCGACGAAATGAATTTCTTCGCTTGTGGCGTTCCGCCGTATGTGCTTCGCACATAAACTACCAAATCTCGGGAAAGTGCTGATTTAGTGTCCGAAGGACACACAGCCGAAGGCTACCGAGCGAAGAAATTCATTTCGTCGCATCTAATTAGTACAATTTCCGACTTTTGCAATTACCTCCCTTCAGTAAATTATAACCGAAAATAACTGAACCCCAACCTAAAATAATTCGTTATATAGTTGTAGTACGTACTCCGACACCTCTAGTAATTTCATCCTTGCCAATTAAACGTATTATTTGTGATACAGATAGCATCTAATAAAATACTGTTATTATAATAAATGCGTAGAAGAGTATAAGATAAAACTCTCAATCACATATTTTATGTATTTAATGCAAAATAACCCGTTTCTGTATGAAGAAAAATCTGTTTTTACCGATAATATCACTAGGTATCTGCATATCCTCCCAAGAAGCAGGAGTGTGAGGCGTATATCTGCACTGACGCAGCAGTTTCAAAATAATCGCGCTCAGTACGAAATTAATAGTACCTTTGAGGAGTAAACATCATGATGTCTCATCCCGAACACGAATCATTTGGTGAGGAACTCTTTCTGGCAGGTGAACAGGTATTGCCTGGCACCTATCGACAAGTGGGCGGCATGCGAGAAGTTAGGCTTGATCACGAGGATTTTCTTCCTGCCAGTCTGGATGGTAAAGTTGCCTGTTATATGAGAATAAGTAACACTTGGGGTCAGCTTTCGGCAGGCAATTCCCGAGCACTTGCCTCAAATTTACAGACATCAAAAGTCTAGCAATTCCATCCTCTTTTGAAAAAAAAATGCATATAATTTATCGCACTGCTGTTAGACTAAGAGCGATTCTACCTTGACGCGAATAGTTCATCGCAGCTTGAAACTGAGTCATTTGAATATTTGAACCGGCACCTGAAAGTGTCGGTTCAATTTATTTCAATTTAACATCATGATCTTGATACGTTCTCCCTTATGCACCCCTTCAGATTTTTCATCCAGCACGATATACGAATTTGCACCAATCATAGAGCTCAGAATACCAGATCCTTGCTGCCCTGTAGGCTGCGAAGACAGCCCTGAATCTGATGTGGTGGTCGTGAATGCCCGAATGTACTCCTCTCTGCCAGGAATATGAGCAATTTCACAGGAAGCAGTCCCGTAGAGTGTCATCCGAAAAAGGTCATCGAGATTTCGGCCAGAAAGCCTGCGCAATGCAGGGCGGACAAATAGTTCAAAAGTGACCATTGCGGATACGGGGTTGCCAGGCAGGCAAAAAATAAGAGTGCTTTCGATCTTTCCAAATGCAAGTGGTTTTCCGGGCTTCATAGCTACTTTCCAGAATTCCAATTTCCCCAGCTTTTCCAATGCAGGTTTAATAAAATCCCGGTCGCCCATAGAAACGCCGCCAGCGCTCACGATCACATCAGCCTCGCCAGCTGCTGAGAGCCTTTCGAATAGTTGTTCTGTCTGATTAAGGTCGTCTGGAATGTGATTCATACTGTGTAGTTCAGCGCACGATTCCTGTACCAACGCTGCGAGAGCATATATATTTGAATTACGAATGCTGCCATAAGGAGGAATACCGGTCATATCAATATCAACCACTTCGTCGCCCGTGGAGACGACTGCCACACTGGGTTTTCGATAAACTGATGGAGCTTTGGTTCCAGTCGCTGCCAGCATCGCCATCTCTGCGGACCCGATCGCCTGACCTGGGTTCAGCACAACGTCGCCTTTTCGCACATCCTCACCCGACCGGCGGAGATGATGGCCGGGTAATGCACTTTTTGAAACAAGAATATGCCCTTCATCAAACATTTGGATATCTTCGACCATTATGCAAGCATCAGCATTATTTGGAATGGGAGCTCCTGTCATAATTCGAATTGCAGTTCCCTCCACCACATCAGTTTCGCACGGTGATCCTGCATGAGATTCTCCGGTTATTCGCAGCTTTGTAGGCGAAGAAATGGAAGCATCCAGCGTATCGAAAGATCGCACGGCAAAACCATCTATAGCGGAGTTATCGAAAGGAGGCATATCGATATCTGATCGCACCTCTTCAGATAGAATCATGAGCAATGAATCTATCAACGGTAATCTCATGGAATTCAAAACTCGAACATGACTGATAATTTGAAGCTGCGCTTCCGCTACCTTTAACATTCTGAACAACCCAGCTTTCCGAATAACACAAAAAGTTTACATTTTTTTGCTGCGTTTGAGCTCAATATATATTAGTGTCTATTCCACAACCTCATTCTGAACTCCTCCGCTTCGGGATGATTAACACTCACACATGCTATCTTGGATTTGAAGTGGAACATTTATAGAACGGTAATGAAACATTACAAAATACTATTTTCAGCAATTTAAACTTACTTGTGAAATTGCTAACAAATTTTCTGTTTAGTATGTGGATGGGAGATAAATATTGGAGTGCAATAATAGGCACACACTTAATAAATTGTTACAAAAAAACTGTCACACATTGCCCCAGCAACCATATATATAGAAATATGAAGCAGTTCTTATGATTTTTATACATGAACTACACGAACGAAACTGTTGAAACGAGA
>JANXSG010000017.1 GCA_025352825.1 Chthonomonadaceae bacterium
TGAGAGAATGCGAGTACTCGGCGCTGGAGCTGATCGACTACCGCAGAGTCGTGTGTGGCAACAAGCACTGTGGTCCCTCGTTGATTGATATGTTCTAGAAGCTGCATGATTCCCATTGAAGTAACTGGATCGAGATTCCCAGTCGGTTCATCCGCGATGAGAAGCGGCGGATTGTTTACCAGCGCGCGTGCAATGGCGACTCGCTGCTGTTCTCCACCCGATAACTGGTGGGGGAATGAGTCTGGGCGGTGGCACATGCTCACCATTTCCAGCGCTTTGGGTACTTTTGCACGCATTTCATGACGTCCGGCACCGGTGACCCGAAGGGCGAAAGCAACATTTTCATACACTGTTTTGTTGGGAAGAAGGCCGAAATCCTGAAACACAATTCCCAGTTTACGCCGAAATAGAGGTATATCCCTCGCAGAAATCTGATTGAGATTTTGCCCTGCCACCAGCACTGTTCCTGTAGTCGCGCGCTCCTCTCTGTAGAGGAGTTTGAGGAGTGTCGATTTACCAGCGCCGGTCTGCCCCACAATAAACACAAACTCACCTTTTCCCACGCATAGATTGATGTCGGAGAGTGCGGTGACGTGATTAGGATAGTCTACAGATACGTTGCGGAGTTCGATCATGAGGAGCTGCCGTGCTGTATGGAACTTGCTGCCAGAGCAATTTATTCTCGAAAATGATACTCTATTAAAACACTATTCGTTCTGATATGTCAATAGTAACAGGGTACGAAGCGCGATTTTATCTTGACACTCGCCCTTCGAGAGGGTACACTATGTTTCGTGCCTGTGGGCCTATAGCTCAATGGTGGAGCGGCCGGCTCATAACTGGTTGGTTGTAGGTTCGAATCCTACTGGGCCCATATTTAACAACTTCGCCTCCTCTGAATATTTCATGGGAGGCGATTATTTTAACATAAGTGTATTAACTTCAGCCTTGAACTTAACAGTCAACCTTGATAAAAAGTTTCTTTCGAACTCCTCAATTCAATCTGCGCTAATCTGCGCAATCTGTGGATAAAAATCTAAGACCTGTGCGACTTCGATAGATTTACGTTCCTGGATTACATACATTATATCCGCAGATTACGCAGATGAGCGCAGATTAAGTTATCTTTTTAGTACATACGCACTACTCAAGTTAAATTCTTATGGTTCGTTCGTAATTTGTGCTAGTTATCCATTGCAGTGAGGGAAAGATCAGCAGTTATCAAATCATCATGATCGTTCAGCCCTGGCAGCTCGGGAACTACGAGATGTCTGATCGCAGTGTCTACCGTATCTGGTACCACCAGTGGAGCGCTCGTTCCAGCTCCTAGCTCTCTCATGCGATTGGCAGAAGGGGTGAGTCTGCTGCTTACTGATGAGACGATATCGTTGTAGCTCTCCGCCGCAATTCGGATATGCCTACCATGCGATCCCAGCAGAGTAAGTACCTTTTCGAGTCTATCACAGAGCTGTTTGCCAAGGTTACGAACCTCCTCCGTGTTCTGCTGCATACGTTCCTCATTGAGGACATAGGTGGCCAGGTGTACCAGGTTCATGAGTGTCATCGGGTTAGCGAGAATAATCCTGGATCTGTGGGCGTCGTCCAGCAGGGATCGGTCGTTCTCGCAGGCGATCTGATAGGCGGCTTCGTACGGCAGGAATAAGATGACATAGGGAGGCGATTCCGAATATCTCGACCAGTACTCCTTTTTCTCCAGCGCCTTGACATGCCCTCGCACTGCCTTCGCATGTTCCTGGCATCGTCGAGTTTTCTCCGCTTCGTCGTCCGTTTCCATCGCCATCATATACTGATCCAGCGGAGCCTTTGAATCGATGATGATTTTTCTGCCGCGCGGCAGATACACGACCACATCGGTACGAAGAGTTTTGCCGTCTTCCTCCGTGCTGTTTTGAACATCGAAGTTTTTGCCCTGCTGCCACCCCGAAGACTCCAAAATCGAGATAAGCTGGCCTTCGCCCCAGCTCCCCCGCACCGAGGGTTTCTTGAGAGCGCTCACCAATGAATCGCTGGTCTTGCTTAAATTTTCTATTGTATTTTTCAGAACGCCGAAAGATTCGGCGCGCTCTTTGTTCATATCGTGCGTGAGTTTTTCCAGATCACCCAGCTCTTTTTGCACCGGTTCGAGCAGTCTTTCGATCTCTTTCTTCTCGTTTTCAGAGCGTTTCGCAGCTCCCTCCTGCTCCTCTTTGAAACGGTTCTGCGCAAGATCGAGAAAATTCTTGGTGGCTTCCTGGAGCGCTTTGGTCGAAGCATCTCCAAAAGTGACTTTCAATGTCTCATCTGCTTTTTCGATATAAGATTTTAGCTCTTCGAAAGACTTCTGCTGAGCGGAGAGTTCTTTGAGATGCGCTTCACGCAGCACTTTCTCAATGCGTTCCTGGTCGGCTTTTAACGCGGATATCTGATTTGCATTTTCGTTTTCACGAATTCGAAACTGTGCACGGAGTGAATCCAATTCATTATCGTGTGCGATTTTTATCGACTGCAGTTCGCGAACATGACTCGTCGATAAATTGGTGATAGCTTCCTCTTTGCTTCTTTCCGACTCGTTTGCACGGGCTACTGCTGAGCTCAACTCTCTCTCCAGAGTTTGGATACGCACGCGAAAACTCTCTTGTTCAGTTCTGTAGATTTCACGCTCATTGCGCAGAGCTTCGGCCTGCTCTGCAGCGGAACTGCCCATCGCCTGTGCATGGGCAGTCGTAGCTGCCTGTTGTTCGATCTTGGCCTGAGCAGTGTTTAGAAGCTCTTCCAGTCTAAGCCGCTCAGACTGATAGTTCACAGTGTCGTTTGCTCTGGATTCTTTTTCACGAATGAGATCCTGCACGGCCAGTTCTGACTTTGTCTTAAACTCTTGGAGGTTTTTTTCTAATTCCTGCTGACCACTATCCGCCTTAGCCCGTGATCTTAACTGGATAAGTGAAGCACCGATTACCCCGCCGAGTACAAGTCCTGCAAGAAGCATTACAATACTGTTCGAAGACATTTTTAATCCTAACCTGGCAGTGCCAGTACCAAAAGTAGTGTCAGTATCAAAGTAACTTTCTATGAATGATAATGCGGTAATAGCATCGACAAGCCCTCACCCCCGGCCCCCTCTGCCGAATCTTCGGGAGAGGAGGTGACTTTGGCATGGGGTTCCCATATCTCCGTAAAGTTTTTAACCAGTCGCTTGTCATTTCCCACGTAGTGGAAAATTGAAGATCAAATATCTATAGCTCCCCTCACCCTTGCTTCGGGAGTGAGTCGGGGGCAAATGCTTTAGGTTAAGGATTCTACGGGGGGCTAAAGGGGCTGCGAAAGTAATCCTAAATATCACCAATTCAGTGCCCGGCAATGTGCAGGTGAATAAATTGGATTACTTTCACAGCCCCTTTAGCCCTTCGCTATAAAGTGCAAATGTCCTGCGGACATGAATTCGTGTCCTCAGGACACTCGCTTTTTCCAGCGAAGGGCTTTAGCCCGTCGCAGAAACAGTGCTCAAAACAACACAAAAATCCTTAACCTATCGCCTATGGGGGCCGGGGGGTGAGGGCTGAATCTTGTGAATATTATTATTTTTATGTTGCTTAGATTATGTATTGTATATAAATTGAGCGCTATCTAACTTCCACTCAAATAATTTTGTGTTTTGCGGAAAGTATTCTTTCTATTCTGAGTGACCGAACTCCTCTGTCAAGAGTGGCATTGAGGAGTATTCTGAAAGGCAAAAAATCGGAGAAAGTTACCCAGGTAGTTTTACTGGAAATTTGTATCATGGCTAATTATGAAACGGGCTTTTTCCGATAAACACGTTACTCATAACTGTTTCTGGAGAAAATATGATGCATTTGACGACTAAGCTGACGTGTGTCGAGTTTCCGAAAATCGGACTTGAAATACTGGGAGAAATTATCGACAGAGATACGAAGCAGGCGACTATAAAACTCTTTGATAATAGAAATGGTTATGGTAAGATACATCTGGGTGAAACAGGAGTTATGACTGAACTTGAGGATAGTTTTATCAGCAGGTTAGCGATTGAGGTAGCGGAAACCAGCCCCGAGCAGATATCATTGAGGTTCACAGAAGAACCATTCACAATTTTCAGACGCAAAGATCATCGTATAAACTGGGATACAGAAGTCTTAATTATTGAAAAAGGCAAAGACTCTTCAGGTTCTCGCAGCCTCAAAGTCAGATCCACGAATATAAGTGCTGGCGGCATCTCTGTCAATATAGCGGGAAAACACTCTATTTCAGATGACGTCGAAGTATCTTTCTCACTACCGGAGATCGAAGAATGCCAGGCAGGTGCAGGCAATTTTCCAGTACCTGGACTCAGGCTTATCGACGATAATAAAAAGTCGCGGGGATTTGAAATCAAATCCAGGGCTGAGAAGGTTTTTCAACAGAGCACATCTTCCGGTGGCACCGTTTTTGGTTTAAGATTTTTAAACCTCAGTGGCGCAGCAGAGCAGCAGCTTAAACTCTTCACGAATCCTTCTGAGTAGTGTGGTGAAGCAGACTAACCCATGTGCTGCACATTGTGTTCCAGCGGAAATACAGAAAATGGAAGCTGCAAGAGGAGTATGATAATCTGCACACGAATAGTCCAGCATGAGATTTAAGTTATCCCCAAATCATACGTGTTTAGATGGCTGGAGAGTGTGAAAGATGAGTATTCGAGCAGGTGTTCTGACGGTAAGTGATGGCTGTTCCCGTGGTGAAAGGGAAGATATCTCTGGCAGAGTCCTTGCTGAAGGGTTAATCCAGGCAGGAATTGAAGTAGCAGAAAGGGCACTGGCAACGGATGATATGCCCGTCATTCAAAAGATACTTCGCGAATGGTGCTCACAAGATTTTGGGTTGATTATCACTACTGGCGGTACCGGGTTTGCTCCGCGGGACATCACTCCAGAAGCTACACGAAGCGTCATTGAGCGTGAAGCGCCAGGGCTGGCAGAGCTGCTGAGATGGAAAGGCTATCAGAAGCTGGATAGGGCTGTCCTCTCCCGAGGATTGGCGGGAATCTGCCAGCGTTCACTGATTATTAATTTGCCAGGAAGTGTGGGTGGTGTGCGCGATGGATTGGAGATACTGCTTCCACTTATTCCTCATGCGATTGCCATTATTCGAGATGAGCCGGTGGATCACACTCCGCTTCCGGCTGGCGCGCCTACTCCTCAGACCGATGCTCCGCCCGCCACCATTATCTCACTCGAAACAAACATTGACGACCTCTCTCCGGAATTCTATGAGCTGCTAATGGAACGACTGTTCGAAGCAGGTGCACTGGATGTCTATCTCACTCCCATCCAAATGAAAAAATCAAGGCCAGCTTTGCTGCTCACCGTCCTCGCACCGCTCGATATTGCTTCTGATTTGACTAATATTATGTTTGTGGAAACATCGACATTCGGAATCCGCACATCCAGACTCGACCGTTTTACACTCGATCGAAAATGGGTGACAGTAGAAACTGAGTATGGCGCTCTACGGATTAAAGTAGGAAGCAGAAAAGGAATCGTGATGAGCGCATCCCCAGAATATGAAGATCTGAAAGCGGCTGCAAAGTTACACTCTCTGCCTCTCAAAAAAGTGTATGAGGAAGCCATCAAATCTTATCATAAACTTTGACTAATCTTCATCAGTGAGTCCCCCCAGTAGTTCTCGAGCCTGCTTAAGCCGGTCTGATTTCGTATCTCCCATTTCGCGCAGTTTCATTAAATCTGAATAGGACAGCGTGATGCTGCTGGCACCATCAAGATCAGCTCCGATCAAGTTCAAAACGATGTATCCGTCGGGGTCAGATTTACCTTGCAGTGTGGTTGTATAACGAATTCGGTTCTTCGGAAATAGCATTGGAGTTCCTCCAAATTCAAAAAATCTTATAATGCAAGTCAGAACTATTGGTATGTAATGATACCGGATTTTGTAAATTCGGTACAATCAAATTAGCATTCACCGAGAATGCAAATTGACAAACAGAATGGGAGTGGGCTATACTAGGCAATCTGAATCATATTTGAAGGGTTCCAAAATACTCGGGGATCATATTCTATATTCTGAAAAAATGAAGTAGGTGACACCAGAGTGATCATGAGTTGTTATGGACGAAAAGAGCATCTTTCACACGGCGGTGCCGCCTTGCAAACCGCTCAATAAAACTATCTTAAGCTGCCCTCCCTCTGGAATCCGCCGTTTTTTTGATCTAGCGGATAGGGGAGGAGATGTTATATCGCTAAGCGTAGGTGAGCCAGACTATATCTCGCCGCTTTGTGTAAGACAAGCAGGAATACGCTCTTTGGAGCAGGGAATCACCTCCTACACTTCCAATAGCGGGCTGTTAGCTTTAAGAGAATCCATCTGTACAATGCTCAAGAATCGGCATGGTGTGCAGTACGATCCAGTTTCAGAATGCCTGATCACGGTTGGAGTTTCGGAAGGTTTGGATCTGGCTCTACGGGTGATTCTTAATCCAGGGGATGAGGTACTCGTTCCTGAACCTTGCTATGTCTCCTACATGCCAAATGTTGAGTTTGCGGGTGGAATACCTGTACCTGTGAAAACGGATGCAGCCGATGGTTTTCGACTTCATGCGGACAGAGTAGAAGCAGCAATTACACCACGTACGAAAGCGCTGCTGCTGGGCTCTCCGGCGAACCCAACTGGCGCAACACAATCTCGTGCTGATCTCGAACGGTTAGTTGATCTAGCCAATAAATACGATTTTTATCTTGTCTCCGATGAGATCTATGAGCGGCTGACTTACGTTGGTGAGCATACATGTCTCAGCTCTCTCACAGGCGCACGGGAAAGAACGGTACTGCTGAATGGGTTCTCGAAAGCGTATGCTATGACGGGGTGGCGCATAGGCTATGCATGTGCTCCGGCCAGTATCGCTCAGTTAATGACTCGAGTACATCAGTACACCATGCTATGCGCACCACATATCGCTCAGTTGGCTGCTATTGAGGCTCTTGCGCATGCAGAGCCAGATGTGCTGAACATGGTTGCTGATTATGATCGCAGAAGAAAAATGTTTGTCAGCGGCTTGAATGATCTGGGACTCGATTGCTATGAACCGCAAGGCGCATTCTATGCTTTTCCTTCCATTCGTCGTTTTGGATTAAGTTCAGAAGAGTTTGCGGGCCGGCTGTTGGATGAGGAGAGAGTTGCGTTGGTTCCTGGGAGTGCTTTCGGCCCTTCCGGAGAAGGTCATGTGCGCTGCTGCTATGCTTCTGCTGTACCGAAGCTGGAAGAGGCGCTCGTAAGATTAGGGCGATTCTTGAATAGGCTGAAACCAGGATTGAGTTCCATTAAAGCCGGAGCATGAGCAGAACTCTTATGGGGTACGGAAAGTCTAAATCTTCGGAGAGTATTGAACATAAGTTGCGATGGCTATTTCCGCTGCTGATGTCTGCTGGCTTTGCAAGTTCAATTCGTGCTGAAAGAATAGTATTAGCGCCCGACGCGAATACTCTAGACCCGAAAAGCTATAAAACGTCCTTTCTAATTCGACCAGATTCAGGGAATTCAAATATCTCCTGGCTTACTGTGTCGACGGCCCAAAGTATCGAAATTGAAGTACAGCGACAGCATAATATGGGAGATAAGCGAGCGCTTACCGGGCTTAATGTGGAGTATCCATTTTTATCGGAATTAGGTGCAGTTCCTGCTGTATCCGTTGGTGTTAGAGATTTGCTGGGAACTGGAAGCGAGCACCATTCGTTGTACTTAGCAGTGGCACGCACAATCCCATTATCGAACTCCCAAGCAAAGATAGTGCGATCTTTGAAGCTTGATGCAGGAGTTGGTACAGAGAGAATCAATGGCTTATTTGGCGGGTTGCAAATAGTTTTCAGATCCGGCATGGATGTTCAGTTGGAAGGGCTCAGAAAAAGATTTAATTTTGGGATAGGTCTTCCAGTGGCACACAATGTGCAGGTACGTGCATCGGGGTTGAATGGAGTGATATTTTATGGGCTGACTTTTTCTACTGCCCATTAAGAGTGTGAAGTATAGAAGTGAGGACTTAGCAAGTAAGATGACCATGAACCCTGCAGGCGATAACCGACGAGTGGTACTCATCAAAAGCCTGGCTACAAATAATCGTTTCTACGCTATAGTGAATTCGGATAGTGAAATACGCAATGCGGATATGATTGAGAGTATCCCAAATGATCTTCTTCTCGGCGTGGCGTATCCCTGCCTCGAAGATGGACTGAACGATTTTGCTGTCATTCGCACCACATTTGAAACTCTCGATCTCTTCCCTGATGACGATCCAATTAGGGAAGAGATGATGGAAATTATAAATGACGCCCGATCAAATCTACTGCGAAGACTTTTTGAACTCCGTGATAAAATACGCGATAACAAAGCCCATTTTTTAGGTACCGACTACAACGAATTCAAAACATATACGCTTGATATTGTTCGTCGAGGCTATCCACGCAGAAATCTCGACAGCATGATGAAATTAAATGTTTTTGGATCTGTAGCAGAAGCTGAAGGGCATTCAGATTCGAACGATCTGCTCTATTTCTACGAATTTGGCCTCACGGTCAATATGGGGCAGCTTGAAATGATGCCGCCTCGAGAATTTATAGTAACTCTTTTTGAAGATGTCCTCATTAGTGTGCAGGATGATAGTTATTACAAGAACAAATATCAGTTCGATCGCAATGTATTCCAGAAATTTATAGCAGTTATGTTCGTGAACTACGCCACTACAGACCCCATGTTCTACGGTATTAATAAGCGTGATTATGGAGTTTCGGGTGACAAAGATATGGATGGCACACCGCTCTATATCGCAATCCGAAGAGAGCTAACGGAGATTGAAGAGAGATTTGCACTCAATGGTTCGGCTCCCGCAACGATACCACCGATAACACCCGTGTCATCAAAGCCTGCTCCAGCTCTCTCTGAGACTATTCTAACTTCCGAAGATTCTATTCCATCATTTCTCATACCTGCAAATAACGAAACTCTAGATCATGCGGGACGTATCTCCTATGATGAAGCCTCCAACCTGCTTCCTGGCGAGCTTGTAAACGAAGATGTTTTGATGGGGCCGATTACGTCTTTATGTTCTGCAGCGAGTCTGCTAATTCGTAAATCTGATCCTGAAACAGAGAGATTCGCCCGAGTGATACTTGCAGATGCCTCCAGATTAGTCGCTGAATTAAAACGTCTTGGCATTCTATCCCCTGTGGCGAACGATCCCGGGTCGTTGGGTTGATAACTATCTCACGATATTAATCTGAATACGTACCAGATATTATGAGGATATTGATTCAATTTATAGCTTGTTTGCTTGACTTTTTTAATCTGTGAAGCTAAAATGATCCATTAAGTGAATTGCAGAATGAAATCCTGAGTATGTAAATTTTATTGGTATCACAGGTCGCTGAAAGATGCGCTGTGCGAACTGTAAATTATAAGTACATATTGATATTCTGCAGTGCGAGAATGTTCAATTATCAAAGCATTCCTGTAAATTATGACATGGAATTAAGGCTCGTTTACGACTCAGTTTCGCAAAGTTATTTCCATGAATGTTGTGTCTCTAGAATAACACCTGACCGTACCGTCAGAAACAATAAAGTATAAACTCAGGATGCAAATCGAAAACACAACTGCCCGATACTTTCTTCGGACGGAGAATCGTTGAAAACCAGCGTTGAACACCAGGAATTCGAAAATATTCCACAGGCTGTTGTGTCTACTTCCGCAGTCCCTTCTCGTTCTCACAATCATTTTTCCATCCCGTTGGAGGCAGTTCGCCATGCCATTCATGGAGCCCAAAAGTGGCTTTTAGATAGGCAGGATGAGAGTGGATTTTGGGTGGGAGAACTCGAAGGTGATACTATTCTCGAAAGTGAATACATTCTTCTTCTCCAGTTCCTTGATAGACACGATCCCGAGAAATTCCGCAAGTTAGCCAACTATATCCGCCGATGGCAGCATCCGGATGGATATTGGCCGATCTATCCCGGTGGTCCCCCAGATGTAAGCTGCTCCGTAAAAGCCTACTTTGCCTGCAAACTGGCAGGTTTTACCGGCAACGAACCATTCATGCGGCGCGCTCGAAAGGCGATTCTTGCTGAGGGCGGGGTAACCCGATGCAACACCTTTACCAAGCTGTATCTCTCCATGTTTGGGCAGTACGACTGGCACGGTGTGCCTACGATTCCACCCGAAACTATTCTGCTTCCACACTGGTTCTATTTTAATATATACGCCATGTCTTCATGGTCGCGCGCAATTCTAGTTCCACTCGCTGTTATGAACGCGCACAAGCCAAGCAGGCCTATTCCAGACACCGCCCACATCGATGAACTCTTTGTGGGAGGTAAAGAACGTAAGAAGATGGGCATTCACTGGGATAAAAAACCCCTCACATGGCGAAATGTTTTCCTGGTGTTTGATAAACTGCTCAAACTGCACGACGCAAGCCCTGTAAAACCCTTCCGAAAAAAGGCGCTTGATAGGTCGTTGGAATGGCTCCTGGAACGTGAAGAGCACAGCGGAGGGCTAGGGGCGATCTTCCCTGCAATGACGCATGCCATTATGGCGTACAAATGCATGGGGCTAGCGGATAGCCATAAAGCGATATCACGAGAACTCAAAGAGCTCGCAAATTTTGAGATCGAAGAGAATGACCAGATTCGACTGCAGCCTTGCCTCTCACCTGTCTGGGATACAGCAATCGTAATCAATGCGCTCATAGATAGTGGCATCTCTGCGGATTCCGAAGCGATAACCAAAGCAGCTGAATGGCTTCTCACAAAACAGACCAAAAGTAAAGGCGACTGGGCGGTGATGTGCCCGGGTGTGGAGCCCGGTGGATGGTACTTTGAGATGGAGAACGAGTACTACCCTGATATCGATGACACGATAATGGTACTCATGGGGCTGTATAAAGCATATTGCCCTTCTGGAGAGCACTGGAGCGAGGCACCCGAACACGCCAGAGAATCCATGCGCAAAGGCCTGGAATGGGTTTTTGCAATGCAAAATAAGGATGGCGGGTGGGGCAGTTTCGATAAAGATAACAATCGTACGCTCTTTCAGTATGTGCCTTATGCGGATCATAATGCCATGCTCGATCCCTCCTCTGCGGACATCACTGCACGAACTTTGGAGATGTGTTCCTACTTTAGTCTAGGAAAATCGGATCCACATGTGCGACGGGCGCTAGACTATCTTTACCGTGAGCAGGAAGTAGATGGTTCGTGGTTTGGTCGATGGGGCGTTAACTACCTCTATGGTACGTGGCAGGTACTTCGTGGACTTGCCCGAGTGGGTGAAGATATGCAGGCTCCACGCATTCGAAAAGCTGTTCGCTGGCTGCACTCTGTTCAAAATGAAGATGGCGGATGGGGCGAGACCTGCCAATCGTACGATCCCGAACATCCGAAAGCGAACGGGCCAAGCACTCCTTCTCAATCGAGCTGGGCACTGATGGCGCTCATGAATGCAGGTGATATCGACAGTCCATTCATTAAACGGGGAATCGACTACCTGTTGAATGGCCAGAATGAGGATGGAACCTGGGAAGAAAAATGGTTCACCGGTACCGGATTCCCACGTGTTTTCTACCTGCGATACCACTACTATCGCCACTATTTTCCACTTTGGGCATTGGCGCAGTATCACTCCTTTGAAACAGGTGAGATAGCTCCTACAACCGATTTCGAGAGAACACCAAGTGACCGTTTTGCCAATCTGGAAGTGTAATTGAGGTATAATATTCTATTAATTAGTTTGGCGGGAGACAGCGATTGCATTTAAAGCATGTTTCTAAAATCAGTCTGTTATTGCTAGCGTCAGTCTGCTCACCCGGATTAATTATCGGATGTAAATCTAATTCTGATTCTTCGTTGGGGGACGTCGCTAAACCACAAACACCACCCACTGTAAAGTCTGAGCAGACACCGGTAGTAAAGGCCGAAACACCGCCTGCCGGGCTGGCTATGCACATACCACAATTGACAGGATTTCCGCCGTCAAGAGTTGGTACCAAAGATTTATCAAATAACAAAAATGCAATAGAAGCAGTTAAACCAGCACAAAATAGTTCAACTTCATCGCTGCATCCAGCTGCTGGCCATGAGGTAAATGATGCCAAATAAGCAGTAGTTGCTCTTGGGAATGCAAAAGGGATATCCGATCTCGCTGATCATCTAACCAATGAGTTAGCGGGGGCTATAGCAATGCCGATGCTGCTGGTGGTATCGATGATGTCTGGATACGGTCAGATGGCTGGTAACATGGCGAACGGACAGCCCGGTGCAGCCGAGAAGATGAATAAGATAAACGATCTGTCGGCCGATACCAATGCAGTTATGAAGAAATATGGCTTGGATAAAAAATTACCAGGTAAAGATGATGCTTCCATCCTTAACTTAGAATCACATGGGCGAGCGCTCCTAAAAGATTTGGGTGGTTTGATGGATAAGATGGGTGGGGAGAGCAAGAAAACATCCAGCCTTTTTGGAAATAAAAATTTAATCAAGACGATGTAATATACAAAATTGTTAGTCCGATGGAAGTTAAACTTATCCCGAAAAAACCGGAAGACTTGAAAGACGCTCCGAAAGATTTATCGATGAAGTTTGAAGATGGCGCTTGGAGACTGGACTTCGGTGGGGTAAAAGCGATGATGAAGCAGATGGGGACAAAACAGGAGCACTTTCGGGTGTATCAGGAACAAATCCTTTTGTCGGATCGGTTAAATAGGCTGGTGTAGTTTTTTCACCTAACCCCTCGGCACCCTTCCCTGCACGCGCAAACGATAAAGCTGTTTGCACTAAGGAAGGGGGAGAGCCATAGTTGACAGATTCTCCCTTTCCTCTTAGGTACGAGGGAATCATGGGCGGATCAGGTGAAGCATTGAAATACCAATGGTTTTCTCTCATGTTTGTTTTAGTTTTGAGGAAGGGAAGAGTAGATAATGCGTTTTCCGATTGGTTTCACAATGGCACAGGCCAAACATCGTACCAAAATGGAGCGATCCGGGCAAAAAAGATATCCCACTGTGATCATGCTGGAGCCGTTGTATACCTGTAATCTGGCTTGCCTGGGCTGTTCGGTCGAGCGCCATACGGGTAAACTGGTAGATCGTATGCCGGTAGCCGATCTGCTCAAAGCGGTTGACGATTGCGGCGCCCCTATCGTAAATATCTGTGGCGGTGAACCGACGCTTTATCCTGAACTCAAAGAGCTGTGTGAGGGAATTATTGTGCGTGGGAAATATATCATTCTTTGCACCAACGCATTGAAACTAGATACGAAGGTGTTCGATATCATTCCTCCCAGCCCGCATCTTTTCTTGATGATTCACCTGGATGGAATGCGCGAGACTCACGACTATGTATGCAATAGAAAAGGTGTATTCGATAAAGCTGTAGAGATGGTGAAACAGGCCAGAGATCGAGGATACTATACTTATCTAAACACGACGGTTTTCAAAGAGACCAACGTGTCTGAAGTTGAGGACTTATGCAAGCTGGTGGATGAGTTGAAAGCGAACGGTATCCTTATTTCGCCCGGATACGAGTACGAGAGCGTGGACAAGGAGATGTTCCTTACGAAAGACCAGATCCACGAAAAATTCAAAGCAATCCGTGAATTCTCTCCACGCTATAAGATCAACGCCACTCCAATGTTCCTGGAGTTTGCTGCTGGTATGCGCGAGCTTCCCTGCGCGCCCTGGTCGACTGTAAACTACACACCTAAAGGCTGGAAAGCGCCATGCTACTTGGTGGAAGGGGCGGGCTACTTCGAATCGTGGGATGAGTTTTGGAATAAGACGAACTGGGAATACTGGGAATCTCGCCTTGACGACAAATGCCAAAACTGTAAAATGCACAGTGGATTCGAACATAGCGCTGTAAGTGAAGCGATGAAAACAGTTGGCGGAACAATCAAACTTGCGGCCTGGTCGCTTTCTAAGTAATAGATGGTAGAATACAAAAGCATTGCCGGGCACTAAAGTACCCGTCTGGGAGGCATGCGGCCAACCGCCCTGCGGGCGGGAAATCGCATCGATTAATTAGCCCATGCAGGGAGCCTAAGCGACCGGAGATGGGCTTCGCAAATCCAGACCGGTACTTTAGTGCCGCGTCAAAACCAACCGCCATGCGGGCGCGAATTGCGTCTGAAAGACGTCAGTTTTTGATGACGGGAGTTTTCAACTCCCGGAGAGCGAAGAGATAAAACCTTCGCTAATATAATGAGGTTGCAGCATTGCTGTCTTTAGTAACCGGTGCGACCGGATTTATTGGGAGCCATGTAGCTCGGCTTCTGGAACAGCGCGGAGAGAAGATACGTCTCCTGGTTAGAGCAGGCAGCAGGCAAGACAATATCGCTCGGCTCGATCCATCATTGACTGAGATTATCTGTGGAGACTTGAAGGATTCTAAGTCGCTAATCGAGGCGGCGAGAGGCTGTGACCGGCTGTATCATGTAGCCGCCGACTATCGGCTCTGGGCTCGCGATCCGCAGGAACTGTACAAATCGAATGTGGATGGAACCCGATCTCTTCTTCAAGCCGCTCTCGATGCCGGGGTGGAGAGAGTAGTCTATACTAGCACGGTGGGAGCGCTTGGTATTCCGAAAGACGGCACTCCTGGCAATGAGGACACACCTGTTAGTTTAGATAACATGATCGGCAACTACAAACGGTCGAAGTATCTGGCGGAGATTGAAGCTGCATCGTTTGTTGAAAAGGGACTTTCGGTTGTTATCGTCAACCCGAGCACGCCGGTGGGGGAGATGGATATTAAGCCGACGCCCACCGGTCAGATTATTCTGGATTTTCTCAATCGGCGTCTGCCAGCATTTGTCGATACTGGCCTAAATCTTGTGGATGTGCGGGATGTGGCACAAGGTATAATATTAGCTGGGGATAATGGGAAACCTGGTCGGCGCTATATCCTGGGTAATCAGAATCTTTCGATGCAGCAGATGATGCAGATGCTGGATGAAATTACTGGATTGAGTGCGCCAAAAATACGTTTACCTTATGCAGCAGCATGGCTCGCGGTAGGCATTGAAAATTTGGTCGTTGATAAAATTCTGCACATAGAGCCTGCTCACCCTTTTGAAGGGGTGCAGATGGCTAAATATAAGATGTTTTTCGACGCTTCACGGGCTGTTCAAGAGTTGGGTTTACCACAATCTTCAGTATCTGAGGCGCTTAGCAGAGCTGTGGAGTGGTTTAAAACGAATGGCTATGTGTATCGATGAGGGAATAGCCCAGTATGGGATCTGAGATGCTCTCTAAATAGAAAGAGGAGACTGGTGGCTAACGGATCAAATCGTAGAGTGATTATGGCGAAAGAGGTAGGGTTTTGCTTCGGTGTGAAGCGAGCTATTAATCTCACTCGACAGGCACTTGCCGAACGTGAAGATGTCTTTATTCTTGGTGATCTTGTTCATAACAAACGTGTCACCGATGAGCTTGAAGGCAAAGGGCTGCGTAAGATTGAGGACTATGATAACGAGAAAAAAGGCACGATGGTCATCCGTGCACACGGACTTCCTGAAGAGAAGATTCGTGAGATAAAATCACGCGGCATCGATGTAGTGGACGCCACCTGCCCGATTGTGCTTCGTGCTCAAGAAGCTGCACAGTCTCTTGAAAAACGCGGCTGTCAAGTAGTGATTGTGGGTGATCGAAATCATGCGGAAATCAAAGGAATACTAGGCGCATTGGAATCCCCTGCACTGGTAGTCGATAGTGTTGAGGAGCTTCGTGAAGCAAAAGAGAGCCGAAAATTGATGCGTAAAGTCGGAGTAATTTTTCAGACTACGCATGCACTCGAACTTTGCAATGCTATCGTTAACGAGATGCTGATGATGTGCAAAGAGATACAGATCATCAACACTATATGCCGGCCAGTACAGAATCGCCAGGATGATGCGATTGAACTCGCTTCTAAAGTACAGCTTATGATCGTGGTTGGATCGCGCACTAGCGCTAACACCATGGAACTAGCGGCGCTGTGCCTAAATTACAATGTTAACACAATCCACGTTCAAAGTGCTGAAGAGCTCTCCTTCTCCGCTTTTGAAAATTTTGATTTGATCGGAATAGCTTCTGGCCTCTCTACTCCCGAAGATCTGGTCGAGGCAGTAAAAGTCAAAGTTCTCACCATGCAAGCCGACCCAGAGCTGGCGATAGCGTAGTTTGAAAGATTCAGTTTTTAGAATTATAGTACTTTTTGCATTGCCAGAAGAGATGGCACCATTCAAAAAACGATTCGGAAACGAGAAAAATGTCACCATCGCCTGTTCCGGTACGGGAGCGGTTAATTCGGCAAGAAAAACTGAGAATGTTTTAAATGATGCCGTCCCAGCTAACACATTCCTTTTCATATGCGGATTTGCAGGGGGACTCTCACCGGAATCGAAACCTGGTGATGTAATTATCGCTGAGCAAGTTTCGAGTGCAGATTGGACATTGCCACTTTTGCCTGACAGCGTATTATCTGCTAAATCGGGTAATATTAGTTTACAAGGTTCGTCTATCTGTCGTGGCAAGCTGCTTAGTGTAGACTCTGTGCTTTCCACTCCTGGCGAAAAGAAGATCGCTTTCGGCACCAATGGAGCGCTTGCGGTGGATATGGAAACTGCGGCAGCTGCCTCAGCCGCTGAAAAAAGAAATATAAGATGGCTGAGCGTTCGAGCAATCACAGATGGCGCAGACGATCATATGCCTTTTGATTTCAACAAAATGGCTGGACAAGATGGTCAGATAAAACGCTCAAAAATCGTGTTTGCTGCTATCACTTATCCGTGGAAAATTCCAGCATTGATCAGGCTGGGAAAACGGTCATCAAAGGCTGCACATAACCTGACAATTGTGCTTGAAATGCTCATTAGAAAATTGCAGGAATAGAAAATGAAGCAACGGCACGGCACTGCAGCAATACATATCCCAGATGCCTTCAGTAAAAAGTATCGGCATCGAAAGCCCATTGAAGGCTTTTTTTAATGCTCAAAGTGTTACCTAACCCCCGAACCCCCTACC
Source organism: Chthonomonadaceae bacterium (assembly GCA_025352825.1). Taxonomy (GTDB): domain Bacteria; phylum Armatimonadota; class Chthonomonadetes; order Chthonomonadales; family Chthonomonadaceae; genus JANXSG01. The sequence continues at coordinate 17,051 of JANXSG010000017.1, forward strand.
CTGATTTCCTCGTACCTCGGAGGGAAGGGGATATTTTGAATATTGACTCCCCCCCTACCCTAGTGCAAACTGCTTTATCGTTTGCACCTGCAGGGAAGGGGGCCGGGGGGTTAGGTATACTATCCGCACTGCTTCTCTCAATCTCAATATCCAGTGCTTACTCCCAGTCCGACACTTCGTCCATCCCACTTACAATAGATCAATCTGTAGCTTTCGCAATACATCACAGTCCACAGGTGGCTGGTGCAAGGATAACACGTGACTCAGCAGTGCTATCGGCGGAGCGGGATCGTCCATCCGTTCGTTCCACACTGAATTTGATAACAAATGCTACTATTCAAGGGCCGCATGTCACTTTTCCTCGGTCGGATGGCTTTGCATCTACTGTAATCCCCGAACAGTATGGAAAAGTATCCCTTGTTTTTGAACAACCGCTATACCGCTCTGGTTTGAAGCAGGCTACCGCCCGCTACACATCTGAAATTGCACTTCCTGGCCTTGAATTTCGAAAAGATCTCACCGCGCTTGTTCTTGCTGTCAAAAAGGGATATATTGCTGTGCTGCGTGCTCAGACCGGAGTTCTGATCGCTTCAAAACAGATGGAAGCAGCCATTCAAAGTCACACTCTCGCCCTTAAACAGATAGAAGCCGGCACGGCTAAACCAGTAGATGCGTACACGTCGAACTCGTTAGTACTAGAATCCAAAGCGGGAGTGTTGCTTGCTGAAGAGGGGCAGCAGTTAGCAACACTCAATTTCAATCGTCTACTGGGCAGAGCGTTTGAGAACAGGGTAGTGCTAAAACAGTTTTCGGGACTTCCCGTACTGCCTGTATCGGTGCAGGCAGCCATCGAGAAAGCGATGCATATGCGTCCGGAAATACTCACACTTCAGAACAATCTGGATGCTGCTCGAGCTGGCCTGCAGCTTGCTAAAATTGGAGATTCACCTTCTCTCGGTTTCCGTGCAGAGATTACACAGCAAACCAGGTCTGCATTTTTACCGGCAAGTTACTACGCCGCAACCCTTGAAATGAGATGGCCCCTCCTGGATATGGGCAAGACACACCAGGATACAAAAGAAGCACGGGCAGCGGTGCTCCGGCTAGAAGCCGCTTTGGAAGAAGCAAAGCAGAGTGTAGATATGGAGGTTAGGCAAGCTTGGGTACATTTAAAAACCACTCTCGACCGCTTTAGTATTATTCGTCTTCAGATGCATGGTGTGGAAGTAACAGCTCTTGTTGCACAGAAAGCCTATCAAGTTGGAAGAGGCACATTTTTTGAGATGCAAGCGGCGAATCGGCAGCTCCAGATAACCAGTGAGAATGAAAATCAAGCACGATACGACGTATGGGAAGCGATGATAGAATTTGAATCTGCACAGGGAGACGATAAATCTTATCTTTCGTTAGCATCTGTGCATGAAAGGTTTAAATGAAATCATTTTTCCTGTTCACAGGCGTAATATTTTTATGTGCACTTGTATGGTATGGATTTAAGACCTCATTAAAACCTGCGGTCTCAGCTCTTTCTAATTCGTCTCAACACGGAAATGACATCAAGACACCTGCTAGCAATATCAATACTTTGAAAGAATCCGTCGTGGCTGAATCTAAGTCGTATAAATTAAGTATGACAGGAACTGTGATGCCCGATGCGCAGTCCACACTTACTGTACGAATGCCAAGCCGGATTGCAAAAGTGCTGGTACAGCAGGGAGATACAGTGCGCCCTAGGCAGATATTAGTTCAGTTTGATGATACGGAGATATTGAATCAAATACGAATATACTCTGCTGCAATGGAGGCAGCAAGGATCCAATTAAATAAAGCCTATTTGGGAAAGGCTGCACAGAAGCTTAAACTCCAGGTCGATCAAAGTTCTGCTCGGGCCTCACTGCTACAAACCAAGCAGAAACTCAAACAGTCTCTGCTTTCTGCAGATGCGGCAAGTGAAGATGCAAAAAGTGAAATAGCTCTTGCCGAAGATACAGTAAGTAAAGCACAAAATGTTCATACGCAAGCTCAGGTTACGCTGAAAAACCTGGAGAAACTAGCGCAGGCAGGCGGAGTTTCAATGGCAGATTTAGAGGGAGCAAAGCTGCAGGAATCTACTTCAAACTCTGATCTAAAATCTGCACGCACCCAGCTTAAAAGGCTGCAAGCGAGTCCTGATAAAACAAATGCTATTTCGTATCGCACGGCACTTGCACAAAAAGACGTCGAAATAGCGCGCCAAGGTGTAGCTCAGAGTGATATTGCTGTAGGAACAGCCGACAAGGCTTTTCTGCAGGGAGTCAATCTATCTGTACAAGATATTCGTTCTGCCGCAGCCCAGTTAGATCAGGCAAGAGCCAGTTATCAAGGAGCAGTTGCTCAGCATAATTTTTATCAGTTAGTAAGCCCTTTGCACGGAATAGTTTCGAGTATCAGCGCGAGAGTAGGGGAGACAGCTCAGCCGGGTTCCCCTTTATTGAGTGTTGTTTCTGCTGATGGACTGCATGTAGAAGCCCTGGTATCAGCAAGGCATTTATCTCACATGCGCATACATCTTCCCGTACAAGTGCGAGTAGATACGATGCCAGGAAAACTGTATAATGCTCACACTTCTTTTATTTCGCATACGGCGGAATCCGATGGCAGAAGTTTTCGTGTAAGATTTGAATTTGATAAGCGCGTGATCATACAGCCAGGTGTAGCTGCTACGATTACTCTTCGATGATCTCAACACTTATTGCAGTACCCATCAAAAATAGAGGGTTTTGTTCTGATCGTGTTGAATCATCATACTAGATTGAAGGTGATTTGAAACCAGCGCTCATACTAGCTGAATACTAGCTGTAACAATGCTTATTGTGTTTATTCTAATTAAGTATATTCATTTATCAGAATATTCAGACGGTAGAATTCAGTATGATATTCTGCATTCAAAATAGACAAAAACCCAACCATTCAGGAAAAATATGAAGCTATTAGGCATATTTGGCAAACAAAAACCGCTCTCTTTTCCGGAGTTTCGTGATTCCGTTCGGCTTGAAGTGCGACGCAGCAATCCTGGTGCGACAGCAGAAAACACCGATAGTGGGTTTATTCTGAGAATGGACGGTGTTCCGGTAACATGCAATCTTCGCCAACTCTACTTCGAATACAGTAAAAATCCCGCTAAACGTGAACAGTTAGTACAAGATTGGATGCGTCAGGCAGTAAGCCGTGTCCCGGAACATACATGGCTGCAGGCACGACCGACACTGCGCCCCATCCTGAAAAATGCGGAGATGATCGCTCATGCCAACGTCCAGATGAAAAAGGCGGCGGAACCAGATAGTCTTCCGTCGAAGGTGTTCGTGGGTGACCTATGTTTGATTGTGATGCGTGAAGTCGGCGGAACTCTTATTGGAGTCACCCAAAAACAGCTAGTTATATGGAATATCAGCTTCGAAGAGTGCCTTCATGAAGCTGCAAACAGTATGAATCTGCTGATGTTCCCATCCGTTACGAGTGAATTAATGGTGGGAGCTGCTTCACGTGGTAAACAGGAAGGCGGAGAAATTGTCGGGCTAGTATTTGAGGGTGATCACCTGACCGCCACCTGGATATATCTGGAGCGATTCCGAAGTCATCTGGGGATGATTTTGCAAGGAGACTATGTTGTGTCTATCCCGACACGCAATCGACTTACTGCCATTCGAGTTGATGAGCCCAGTATGATTGCTTCCATGCAGACTTCGAATCGTAATTCACGAAATTTGGCATACTCGCTTACAAATCAATGTTTTCAGGTGAGCGCTCAAACTACTGATGGCGTCATAAGTATCTACCAGAATACAGTGAAGCCTGAGGATATTTTCGACTCTCCAGCCGTGGTGACAAGGCAGCCTTCCCCTCTACGCCAAAGCCAAGATGAGGCCTTTCAACGCCCTGCAGCAATAGATTTTTCCACCTGGGGCGGAATTTCTGAGCCTATTGGCGAACCGGCAACTGTGTTTGAAAAGCCTGCACGGTCCAGGGGTAAATGACCTCATGCCTCAGCACGTAATACAAAAGCTCTCCAATGGTTTATCGCTCACTCGAGAGGAAGCTTTACAATCGATGCGTGGCATGATGGAAGGCAGATTTACTCCCTCCCAGATTGGAGCCGTACTGATATCACTCCACATCAAGGGTGAAACCGTGGAGGAAGTCACAGGCTTTGCGATGGGAATGCGTGAACAGCTCATACCTGTCCATGCCGCGCGCACTCCACTCCTGGATACCTGTGGTACGGGAGGCAGCAGTTTTCGAGTATTTAATGTTTCCACATGCTCTGCATTTATAACGGCTGCTGCTGGAATCGGTATCGCAAAACACGGAAATCGCGCCGTTACAGGGGTCTGTGGCAGTGCGGATGTTCTGGAGGCTCTGGGTATTCAAGTAGAAATTACTCCTGAGCAGTGTGCAGATAGTATTGATACTGTGGGTATAGGATTCATATTTGCCCAGCGACACCATCCGGCGCTTCGTCATGTGGGGCCATCGCGTCGAGAGATAGGAGTGCGCACAGTATTCAATCTTCTGGGGCCGCTCAGTAATCCTGCCGATGCAAAAATGCATGCGCTTGGAGTTTACGAGCCTTCACTCTGTTCTCTAGCTGCTGGGGTACTCAAAGAGCTGGGAAGTACGAATGCAGTCGTGATGCATGGAGACATCGGGCTGGATGAGATTTCAGTGGTCGGCGAAACACAGATTAGCGAACTACGTGGCGGGGAAATAGTGGAGTATAAACTCAAAGCATCTGATTTTGGTGTGGATGAATCCAGGGTCGATCTGAAAGCATTGGCGCCTGCAACGACTCCTGCTGAAAACGCCGTTTTGGTACGAGATACGCTTTCCAATAGAGACATAGATGCAGGTGGCTATTCACGCCGTGCACTAGTGGCAGTGAACGCAGCGGCAGCGCTTCGTACAGCCGGACTAGCTAAAAGCTGGCCAGAAGCAGTAGAATTAGCCAATGCATTAATTTCTGATAGACTTGCCCTCGATAAGCTTGATGAGCTGATCGAGTTTACGAGGAGTTTGAATCGATGAGTATGCTGTCTGAGATATTAGCAACAAAACATACGGAAGTTAAGTTTCGAATGGAGCAGACTTCTGCACATGCGATGCAGGAGAAGCTAATGGACGCACCTCCAGCACGTGATTTTCGGGCAGCAATTGCCAACTCCGGTGAAATTGCACTCCTAGCAGAAGTTAAAAAAGCCTCTCCTTCCAAGGGAATCATTCGCGAGGATTTCGACCCGATCGAAATCGCGAAGATATTTGCCTCAAATGGGGCGGCTTGTCTATCTGTACTGACAGATGAGAAGTACTTCAAAGGCAAACTCGAGTATCTTTCCAATATTCATGAAGTGGTGGACATACCGCTGCTTCGAAAAGATTTTATTGTTAATAGCTGGCAAATAGTGGAGAGCAAGGCTGCAGGAGCGGATGCCATTCTGCTGATTGTTGCCGCACTATCACCAAAAGATCTTACAAACTATATCAAGCTTGCGACGGAGTATGGGCTAGCAGCACTCGTCGAAGTACATGACAAGGATGAGATGAAGGAAGCCATCGATGCCGGCGCTGATCTTATTGGTATCAATAATCGAGATCTCCACACATTCCGCACGAATCTATCCGTAACCCTCGATCTGGTGGCGAACCTGCCTCCCGATCCAAAACGACTCATTGTTAGTGAAAGTGGAATATTCACACGTGCCGATGTTCTCAGGCTTCAAGAAGTGGGAGTAAACGCAATTCTGGTGGGTGAAGCATTGATGCGAGAGGCAGATATCGGTGCAAAGATGAACGAGCTTCGAGGAATGTAATTTTTGCTGCCCTCACCCCCAACCTAGCTTCTACATTTGAACTCGGATTAAACGGATTATATGATTTTCTAGGATTGGGCTGTGGAAATCATAGACCATGCGTAAATCCGTTAAATCCAAGTTCAGACAATTCGGTTTCCGAGGACAGAGAGAATTTTGAATCGGAAAGGGTGTGAGGGCGAGATTCCTCCTTGCTGCAGAGGAGTTGTAAAGCGTGACGAGGATTAAAATATGTGGGATTACAAACAAAGAAGACGCGCAGGCAGCTATTGCCAGTGGAGCGGATGCCCTGGGGTTTATATGCGTTCCAGAGTCACCTAGATTTGTGGGACTGTTCCCGGGGGCTGCTGAAATTGCCCGCAACCTTCCTCCGTTTATAAGTTCTGTTGCAGTAAATAGGCAGCCATCTTTTGAACCCTGCATTGATTGTAATGCGCTCCAGTGGTATGATGCTGATACACCGAGTAAATTCCGCTCGGAAATCAAGCTGATTCGTGCTTTTTCTATCCGAGACGCTTCCAGCCTGGATTTTATTGAGAGCGAGATAGCTCGTTTCCGGCCAGATGCCATCTTGTTGGATACCTATCATAAGAATGTGCTGGGCGGATCTGGAGAGACCTTCAACTGGGATTTGGCTGTCGAGGCGAAGAACAGATTCGATCTTCCGATCATACTCGCAGGTGGTCTGACTCCTGAGAATTTAGCTGAAGCGATTCGCCAGGTTCGCCCATATGGTGTGGATGTCTCCAGCGGAGTGGAACGAGAACCTGGCAAAAAAAATCACGATAAAATTCGTGAATTTTGTCGTACCGTACGATTGGTGGATTTGGAGTAGTTACTTTTTCCTAAATAATCTGGCAAAGCCAGAACCAGCAGGATTCCTACGCCTGGGGATGATGGAAATTTGAAAATCATTAGCAAACTAGTTCCGTTATGCGCCGGGCAATGAAATACCTGCCTGAGAGGCCTGCGGTCAAACACCGTGTAGGCGGTAAACGCATTTGAAAGACGCCTGTTTTTTTGATGCCGCGGGATGAGGTTAAGTGTTCCACTATTGGTTCTGGCTATGCCAACTTAGGTAGTGAGATGAGAATCGATACTTGGATACACCCACCACATTCCTTCCATCCTACTTGGAAAAAGAGGCAGTTGACAATCAGGCTGTTGCTAAAGGTGCCACCTTCACCCTGAAGATGTTGAGATTCAGCGAAGGGGAGAGACTCTGGCATCAAATTACTCATACCATGCCTATGGTGAACGGAGCGGAGACTCATTTACGAACGGACTATTACAGGGATAAAATATTTTTGCCAGACCTCGGACCTCAATAGCGCTAACCCGACTGCTCTCACTTGGAACTCAATATGTGATTCTCGATCTACAAAATCGGTATTCTGGCATGAAGACTTATCTAGGAGATGTGTCTGTTGTGCCGAACAGTCTCCAAGCGCCATATAAGCTAATTCATCAAGATACTGAGGTGAAGGTGTACCGGCCATGAAGTTAAGAATGAATCGAGGTTGCTGTTTCAACTGCTATCAGACTGCTATCCTGCAATCTGATCAGCAGCTTGCCATTCTCATCTATGCCTTCCGCAGTTCCTCTCCTCGTGCCTTCGGGGGTTTCTGCTTCGAAAGACATTCCTACAGTGGTATCTCGATTACGCCACCTCGATAGAATTTCTTCCAATGACATACTTGCCATACGATTGAGGGCTTTTCCAATGGCGATAGTTATCTCTTTTACTGTGATATCTGTCACACCATTCAGTGCAAGAGATGTCGCTTTTTCTTGAAGTTCTGCCGGAAATGTCGTCACCGAAATATTTATTCCCACACCCACCAAAACTGTCCACTCACCATCAGGATTTCGAAATGATTCTATCAGTATGCCACCCAATTTTTTATCCGAGAGCACTAGATCGTTCGGCCATTTAAGCCCAATGCAACAGTGTTGGATGAGATTTTCAATGCCTTCGGCCGCAGCGATACCAGCCATAAGAGAGAGCCTCGATGTATCGTCGGGCAATTCAAGCCTGTGCCTCATGAAATAAGTGACGCATAGGCTCTCTCCAGCAGGGCAGTGCCAATCTCTTCCACGCTGGCCTCTTCCCGCAGTCTGTTCGTCCGCCATAACGCCAGCAATGCTGGGGACACCGTCCGCATCAAAGTCAACAGATCCAGACTTAATCATCGCCTTTGCTGCGTCCATGGTGGAAGTGACATATTCTAGATGCACGATTTGGATCATAGATGTCAGTCCATTCAAATTCCGGGAGTTGAAAAATCACGGAATTAATAAAACAGGCGTCATTCAGACGCGATGCGTCTGTACTATATGTAAGAAAATTCAGATTGATAATCAGCCCATGGAGGGAGCCTAGGCGACCGGAGATGGGCTTTGCAATTCCAGAGCGGGGTTTTAACCCCGGCGTCCAATGGGCTTTGCAATTCCATCGCGGGTATAGGGGTCGTGAAACTACTCCAAATAAACTCCAAAATAATCTCCCGCACATGCCGGGCACTGAAGTACCCGTCTGGAAGGCTTTCAGCCAACCGCCCTGCGGGCGGGAATCGCGTCTGAGAGACGCCTGCTTATTGATGCCGGGAGTTTTCAACTCCCGGAAAAGCTGCAGTACCTGTCTGGAAGGTCTGCAGCCAACCGCTCTGCGGACACGAATCGCGTCAGAGAGACGCATGCTTTTTGATGACGGGAGTTTTCAACTCCCGGCAAACAAATCCGTCGTGTTCTGAGGAATTGTTTGGTTCTGGCTTTGCCATGTTAGAGGTTTCTTATACGAGCCACCGCAGAGAGTACGGCAACCGACAGAATAATCATATCCCAAGGTTTTTGAAGAATAATCAGCATAGCGTCAACTATTCCCAGATCACCGAGACTGGTAATGCGAAGTACTCCCATTACCATTATTCCCATTCCACTACAAATACCCACCAGAATTTCCATCTTGATTCCGCGTTTTCGACCAGAGGCGCGCAGGGCAGTCTCTGCGATAAGCAGGCCATATAAAAATGATCCCCACAGACGAAAAAAGCCAAATCCACCAAACAAGCCCATGATGAGCCACCCACCTACTAAGCTTGCTGCAGTGGATGCAACAGCAGCTAATGCGAGGTTTTTTGCATCTGGCTGCAGCAACGCCAGACCTCCGCCTTTACTGCAGTCACGACAAAACTGCCCGGCCGCTGTAAGAACCAAGCAGTCCGGGCAGATAGGTTTATTGCATCTTGCGCAACAGAGAGCAGTTGTCGTCTTGCGGCGGCATGAACAGGGTTGATCCGCACTCATAGCGCTTTCTTTTGAGGTTTCTTTACATGGAAACTGGCATCATTTGAGCTTCCATTTGCATCCAGTCCCAATTTAGTAAGTCGATCATTCAGACCGGTAATCATTTCTGCTAGAGCTGTGCTGAGATCCGAGCCATGCAAAGGGAGGTTATCCGGTTTGATCAGCGGAGAGTTTGCCGAAATCATTCTATTTTTGGCAAGATAGGTAAGTGACCCATAAGCTGGATTACTTGAAGCCAGCGTGATGGTAACTTTGGCCGGAAGCGCTTCCGATTTTCCCAGGTCATTTGCATCCGCAGGCGGGCGAGGCAGTCCGTTGGTGGTAAAGTCTCCAAAGCGAACAAGCACTTCAGCGAGAGCATAGCGAGTAAGTGGACGCTTTTTCCAGTTACCCTGTTTTAACATCGTTTCTGTCTTGTTTTTAATCGGGATACTTGCAGCTGTATGCCATGAGCCCGTCTCAAGTATTTTTGCCAGTTTTGCTAGTGCAATCAATGCTTGGGCATGTGTGACGATGGAATCGCCCTGGAAATGATTTGTTTCGCTCAGAGATAGGATGTTGTTATCCAGTGACTGAGTTACTGCAGAGGCTGCCCAGTGGTTTGCCGGTACATCAGTGGGAAGGGATGCTGCATGCGCGCATGTTGGCAGTAAATTGATGCAGATTGCAAGGCCGAAGAAGGTCTGTCGAATGTCCATTTCATTGTTCCTTTAACAGAGGCAGCGTATATTCGGATTCCCGCATTTTGCCCCAGCCAGAACTTGCATAATGGAGCTATCTTTGCGATCCCAAAACGATAGAGCTATCACGGATAGCCGAAAGTTCCTCTAATGCCCGGCCCGTTCCAATTGCGACGCAAGAGAGGGGATCTTCCGCGATCCATACAGGAATTCCTGTTGCGGCGGAGAGCAGTTTATCCAGACCTCTCAGAAGCGCGCCTCCGCCGGTGAGTACAATACCACGTTCGATAATATCGGCTGCCAGTTCTGGAGGAGTCTGTTCGAGAACGCGCTTCACTTTCTCGACAATCGCAAGAATCGGCTCAGAAAGCGCTTCTCTTATCTCAACAGAAGTTACTTCAACTGTTTTGGGAAGCCCCGCCACCAAATCCCGACCACGAATGGGGAGTGTAAATTCCTGTTCTAGCGGGTAAGCAGAACCGATTTTAGTTTTAATATCTTCGGCTGTTCTATCACCAATCATCAGGCTGTGAGCAGCTTTGATATGCCGGATAATTACTTCATCCATACGGTTGCCCGCTACTCGAAGGCTCTCACTGGTGACAATACCTCCTAGCGAAATGACAGCTATATCGCTGGTGCCGCCACCAATATCCACCACCATATTGCCGCCTGGATTTGTGATCGGCAGTCCCGCTCCGATAGCGGCGGCCATCGGCTCTTCTATGGTGTGAGCTTCTCTCGCTCCTGCTTCCAGTGCAGCCTGCTCTACTGCCCTGCGCTCCACACTGGTCACCTGAGATGGCACACATATTAAGACGCGCGGTTTGAATAAACGGTTGCGCCCCACCACTTTTTGGAAAAGATAGTGCAGCATCAACTGGGTGACGGTGTAGTCGGCAATCACGCCGTCGCTCATTGGTCGAACCGCCACGATATGTCCAGGAGTCCGGCCCAGCATTAACCGAGCCTCTTCCCCCACTGCGAGAACCTTTTTGGTACGGCTGGCAATCGCTACGACAGAAGGTTCGCGTAAAACGATCCCTTTTCCCCTTACGTAAACAAGGATGTTCGCCGTTCCCAGATCGACACCCAGTTCTGGTACTAGACTGAACAAACTTTTAAACCTCCCACCACGGCTCGCTCTGAGCCTCTGCTGACATGTGCTCCAAGTCCTCTGAGTTTAACCACAAGGTCCTCGTAACCACGATCCAGGTGTTCCAGTCCGTCGATTTCGGTTTCGCCTTCAGCTGCCAGACCTGCCACCACCATTGCTGCACCACCACGCAGATCGGTGCAGGAGACCGGAGCGCCGCTTAGCTTTTGCACTCCAGTAATTTTCGCATTGCGTCCTTCCACTCGAATGTCCGCACCAAGCTTTTCGAGTTCGGTGGTGTATCGGAAACGGCTCTCATATACAGTCTCTGTAACCATAGAGACTCCATCTGCGAGGGACAGGAGGGATGCGAATGGCTGCTGAATATCAGTTGGGAAACCGGGATGCGGCATTGTCTTAATATCGGTGGGTAAGATTTTACCAGTTCGTCGAACTCGGATACCTTCTCCTGTTGTGGTAATTTCTACGCCTGTCTCGGCAAGCTTAGCAAGCACAGGGCCACAGTGGCTGGGGATGGCATTGGCAATAAGGACATCCCCGCCGGTGATGGCTGCGGCCAGTGCGTAAGTCGAAGCCTGAAGTCTGTCGGGGAGTATTGCAAACTCTGTAGGATGCAGCTCCTGAGCGCCATCAATCGTTATGGTGGGAGTGCCTGCTCCGTCAATAGTTGCGCCGCATGCATTCAGGAAGAAAGCAAGGTTGATCACTTCGGGTTCCATAGCGCAGTTTTCGATGACAGTTCTGCCATTGGCGCAGCAAGCCGCAATCATGAGATGCTGGGTGGTGCCAGCGCTGGGGAACTCGAGATAGATGTTCGCCCCTTCAAAACGTTTAACTTCACCTGTGTAAACTCCATGTTCCAGATTGAGTTTACATCCTAACTGTTCCAGGCCTTTTATGTGAAAATTGACCGGGCGTGCACCAAAGTCACACCCGCCGGGCATGGCCACGGAAGCATAACCTGATCTAGCGAGCAAAGCGCCCAGAATATTAAAGGATGCCCGCATCTGCCGTACTAGATCGTGCGGAGCGGTGGAGTTGGTGACTTTCGTTGCATCAATTTCCAGTCTTCCATTTTGCAGGAATGAAGACTGGACGCCCAAATGCCGAAATATATCTATTAGGGTGTGTACATCAAGATTGCGTGGAACATTTTGAAGAACGGTTTTTCCGGGAACCAGCAGTGCTGCTGCCATAATTGCAAGAGAATCGTTTTTACTGCCACCAATATCGACTCGACCGTGAAGGGGATTCCCTCCACGAATATAGATCTTATCCAAATGAATGATGCCTCTCTGCTCCGGTCCTTAGATTGCACGCGAATAGTTACCTGCGCACTTTATAATATCTATTACACCTAATAGAGTATAGCGAATAGATGCAACGCTGTCAATAACCTGGTGAAAATTCCTGGTTTTCGCCGAAAATCCAGTATCGTAGGCGGTATACTGAAACAGGATTTCTGATTATATTTGTTCTGAAATATTCTGTTCAACATAATACTCATAGCGGTTGATTGCATAGAAATCTTGAGATTCTAGAAAATATTTTTTGAGGAGATTGAAATGTATGCCTGGTGAAGTAGTTCCGATGGACTGGATGCAGGCAGTGATGCTGGGCTTTCTGCAGGGATTGACGGAGTTCTTGCCCGTAAGCAGCACCGCTCATATGGCGGTAGTTCCGCAGTTGCTAATGCACATGGAGGATCCAGGCGCGGCTTTTTCTGCAGTCGTTCAACTTGGGCCTATCATCGCGATTATAGCCTACTTCCGAAAAGATCTCAGAAGGTACGTGCAGGGAATGATCAAAACAAAATCGCTGGCAAATGCGCAGAACGATCTGGATGCAAGACTAGGATGGTACACCCTATTGGGGACTGCTCCCATGGCGGTATTTGGGGTTCTGCTTGAAAAGAAGATCGACCACGATTTTCGCCGGCTCAACGTAATTGCTGTCAGTCTGATTGTGCTGGCAATTGTTCTATGGGTGGCAGAAAGGGTTGGAAAGCGGAAAGCGAACCTCAATGATATGACTTTCTCCCAGAGCCAGGTTGTAGGTTGGGCACAGGTACTGGCTCTCGTTCCGGGGGCTTCCAGATCTGGTGTGACCATAACTGCCGGACTGTTTCAGGGGTTGGACAGGGAGAGTGCCGCACGATTCAGTTTTCTGTTAAGTATTCCGGCTATTTCGGCCGCCGGGCTCTACAAACTTATAAAGGTGATGAAAACGGCATCGTTGGGATCGGTTATTGGCCCGTATCTTCTGGCTGCTCTGGTAGCGGGTGTTGTCGCTTACATCGTTGTACGCTGGTTTATGGGCTACATGAAAGAGCATTCAACTGGAGTTTTCATTGCATACCGTATTGCTCTAGGTTTGCTCCTACTTTTTTTAACACATTCAGGCAAAATAAAAGATATTCCAAAATCTGGTGAGGTGGAGCCCGTCTCGGCAGCAGTCCAGATCAAATAACGGAGAATAAAAGTAATCCGACATTCCATAATTTCCAGGAGTTGCAAACTTCCGTCATGAAAAAACTTGCATCTTTAAGAATCAATTCCCTCCCACAGGGCGGTTGGCTGCAGGCCTTCCAGATGGGTACTTAAGTGACCGGTAAAATGCGGGAATTGAAATACTCCATGTGACCAGTGCGGAATTTTAACTTCGGTATCCAAAAGTGAGTAAACTATGATTTCTTGTGATATCTTGATAGTTGGCGGTGGAACGGGTGGGTGTGCTGCTGCCCTTGCTGCCTCCGAAGCGGGGAGTAATGTCTGCCTCTTAGAGGAAGATAGCTGGCTTGGAGGGCAGCTCACATCCCAGGGTGTCCCCACTCCAGATGAGCATCACCATATAGAGCTTTTTGGCGGTACTAGACGTTATTACGCATTTCGGAATGCTATCAGGCACTACTATCACGATAACTATGCTCTCACTCCAGATGCAGCAGAACTCGCACTCGACAGCCCCGTCGATTCCTTTCGACATGAAGATCAGCCTCATCTAAATCCAGGAAACTGCTGGGTGAGCCGCCTTAGTTACGAACCCAAAGTGGGAGAGAAAATCCTTCGCGGGATGCTTCAGCCCCAGGTGGATAGTGGAAAACTTTGTATCTACACAGAAATAAAAGTTACAAAGTGTCTGATGGATAGTGATTCGGCGGATACTATACGAACTGTTTCAGCGATCACGAATACTGGAGAATTATTGGAGTTTGAGCCAAAGTACGTGATAGATGCCACGGAACTAGGCGACATGTTGGCGATGTGTGGAAAGGAAGGTACAGACTGGGTAGTGGGAGCGGAGAGCCAGGCGCAGACCGGTGAACCAGACGCTCCTCTGGAACCACGAAGGGACTGGGTTCAGCCGTTCACGTTTCCATTCGCGGTCGAGTGGTCTCCTGAAACGGCGGATACCAATTTGATTGAAAAACCATCTGATTACGACTTTATCAAGGATCAGCAGCATTTCACAATTAAGCATGGGGCCATTACCGGAATGTTCAGTGGTGCTATGCCATGGTGGAAATATCGAAGAATATTAGCGCATGAGAATTTCACCGATTCTCGCATCCCCCACGATGTCGTGATGATAAACACGGCGGGAAATGATTTCTATGGGCCGAACATTCTCGGAGATACCTCAGGGTCTCCAGTAGATATCGCTGCTTCATTGGAGCTGGCCCGCCATACTTCGATGTCTTATCTCTACTGGCTGCAGAATGAGTGCCCGCGTGAAGAGTCACTTGCCAGCCCGCCATCACCAATCGTCGGACGCGAACACGGTTATCCCGAACTAAAGCTGCGCACGGATCTGTTCGACACTGCAGACGGCTGTTCTCGTATGCCGTATGTAAGAGAATCTAGAAGAATTCTCTCACAGCGCACTATCCTGGAACACGAGATAGTAGTAAAAGATTTTCATGGCCGGCTTAAAAGAGGATCAGATCCTCGCGCTGTCTACATGCCAGATACTGTAGGGGTAGGTTACTATGCACTGGATATTCACCCAAATGGCCATGGAGAACCCAATGCCTATGTATTGACCCGCCCATTCCAGATTCCTCTCGGAGCGCTCACACCAGTTCGGTTAAAAAACCTGCTGCCGGGCTGTAAAAACATAGGCACTACTCATTTGACTAATGGCGCGTACCGGCTTCATCCTATTGAATGGAATATAGGGGAATCGGCAGCTATTCTGGCGGTATATTGCTTGCAGCATACTGTAACTGCAGTCGATGTTCGCAATGATACCGATCTATTGTCTCAATTCCAGCACGAACTTCTGAGGCAAGGGATATCTCTCCATTGGCTAATTGATGTACCATTGCTTCACCCTGCTTTTGAGGCGGTTCAACAGCTTGCCTGCAAATTAAAAGTGCTTTTTGGTGAAGATGATCTGCGTTTTCGCCCGGAGAAACCGATCGACTCTGATACCTGGAGCCGCTGGATCACGCAGGTAGGTGTTGAAGAGTGCGAGATGATTGAGGAGACACGTGGTGAAGCGGCCATCCGACTTTATGAAATGCTCAAGCTAAAGTCCTAAGCTGGCATAGCCAGAACCAAATGAGGATTTCCTGTAATAAATCTTAAAGCTCACCAAGTTAGATTAAATGATGATTCCTGAGAGTTATTTTTTCGTTTGTTCGCACTCTATATTGCGTTCATTTTGAACGCAATATAATTTTTAAGATACTACGTCTTTTCCGTGACTTCGCTCGGAAAAGATGGCTTCGCCGTAGAAAACTCAATCTCAATTCTGACGCAGCCAGATCAAAAAGGAACGTTTAACCTCACCCCAATCACTCTCCCAGATGCTCGTTCCTCGCGGGGAGAGGGGCAAATGCACAATCATGTCACCCCCACTCCCTTGCGAGTGGTGCGAGCAATCTGGGAGAGGGGGAACTTTAGTTATTTGGTTTTCTATTTTCCACTACGTGAAAAATGGCTTAGTACCGGTATAAAACTTTGCTAGAAAATTGAAAATCCCATGCCAAAGTCACCTCCTCTCCTGTTTTCGGGAGAGGGGGTCGGGGGGTGAGGGTTTGAAGATGCGGGGGATGCTAATTCTTTCATCGAAGGTTCCCTTTTGGTTCTGGATTCGTCAGCTTATGTAGTGAAGTATAAATCTCCAATAACTCCACATCATCGGAATTTGAAAATCGATTACTATTAGTTATCAATCCAATGAGAAAATGTCATTTGCAATATGGAAATGCAGACGGTACAATAAGATCAGCATTTAAAATTACATCAAGGAGATTCTGATGAGTGATAGTTTTGGAGCGAAATCCACACTAAGTGCAGGAGACCGCGAACTTACATACTATAAGTTGAGCGCTGTGACGGGAAATATTGACCGCCTGCCGTACTCTCTGCGAATTCTGTTGGAGAATCTGCTGCGCACAGAAGATGGTCTGGCGGTTACTGCGGAAGATATTCACGCATTGGCCACATGGGATTCGAAAGCAACTCCGGACAGAGAGATTGCATACACACCGGCACGCGTTCTCCTTCAGGATTTTACAGGGGTTCCCTGTGTAGTCGATCTAGCCGCAATGCGCGAAGCGATGGCAGCGCTCGGCGGTGATCCGAACAAGATCAACCCTTTGCAGCCTGTGGAACTGGTCATTGATCACTCGGTTCAGGTAGATGCGTTCGGTTCTGCTGGCGCCATCAAGCTGAATGTCGATCTTGAGTTTGAGCGCAATACAGAACGTTATCAGTTCCTCAAGTGGGGACAGGGGGCTTTCAAAAACTTTAAAGTTGTGCCGCCCAGCACGGGAATTGTACATCAGGTAAACCTGGAGTATTTGGCGCGTGTGGTATTTGTGAATGAAGATGGCGTAGCCTATCCTGATACCCTGGTCGGTACCGACTCTCACACTACGATGATCAACGGACTGGGCGTACTAGGGTGGGGCGTGGGTGGAATTGAAGCAGAGGCGGCCATGCTAGGCCAGCCGGTCTCCATGCTGATACCGCAGGTGATCGGTTTCCGGCTGGTGAACGCGCTTCCCGAAGGCGCGACAGCAACCGATCTTGTACTCACAGTAACAGAAATGCTGCGTAAAAAAGGTGTGGTAGGGAAATTTGTGGAGTTCTACGGCCCCGGGCTCGCCTCGCTCCCTCTTGCAGATCGGGCAACGATTGCGAATATGGCTCCGGAATACGGAGCCACTTGTGGAATTTTCCCTGTGGATGCTGAGACAATCAGATACTTGCGAACCTCCGGGCGAACAGAAGAGCAGATTGCAATTGTTGAAGCCTACACGAAGGCACAAGGGCTGTTCCATACATCCGATTCATCTGAAGCAGAGTATACCGATACCCTCGAACTCGATCTCAACATAGTAGTTCCCAGTATTGCCGGCCCGCGCCGACCCCATGACCGTATTTCGCTTACTGATGCGGTTAATGCTTTCCATGAAGCGCTTCCTGCACTGCAGACAGCTTCATCAGGCGGAGGGCTAGCTGTTAAGAGCGCTGTGAAAGTCAGTCAGGATGGACAAGAGTTCGAACTGGATCACGGCTCTGTGGTAATAGCAGCCATTACAAGTTGTACGAATACCTCCAACCCATACGTGATGGTGGCTGCGGGGCTGCTGGCTAAGAAGGCAGTCGAACTCGGGCTGCAGACCAAGCCCTGGGTAAAGACCTCGCTAGCGCCGGGGTCGCGTGTTGTTACGAGTTATCTTGATAAAGCAGGTCTCAGCCCGTACCTGGATCAGCTTCGATTCAATACGGTTGGATACGGTTGTACTACCTGCATCGGTAACTCCGGCCCGCTGCCAGAAGCTATTGCAAAAGGTATTGATGAGGGGAAATTAGTGGTATGTTCCGTTCTCTCCGGTAATCGGAACTTCGAGGGTCGAATTCAGCAGGAGGTGCGTGCCAACTATCTGATGTCTCCGCCATTGGTTGTTGCGTATGCGCTTGCCGGGCGTATGGATCTCGATCTATATAACGACCCGCTAGGTGTGGATAAAAATGGAGACGACGTCTACCTCCGGCATATCTGGCCCACACAGCATGAGGTGAGCCAGGTGGTGGAGGAATCCATCAACTCGGATATGTACCAAAAGAACTATGCGGAGGTCTTTGCTGGGGATGCCCACTGGAACTCGATCAAAGTCCCGGAAGGCGCACTCTTCGCGTGGGATAAGAGCTCCACCTACATCAAGAACCCTCCCTACTTCGACGGTATGTCCAAGGAAAGTCCCAAGTCAGCAAAAGAGATTACAGGTGCTCGAGCGCTTGCATGGCTGGGAGACAGTGTGACCACCGACCATATCTCTCCGGCAGGCGGTATTAAGGCTGCATCCCCCGCAGGAAAATATCTCACGGACCATGGCGTACCGCAGAGTCTATTCAACTCTTATGGTTCACGGCGCGGCCATGATGAGGTGATGGTTCGGGGAACCTTCGCGAATGTACGTATCAAGAATCAGCTTGCACCGGGTACTGAAGGCGGTGTAACTACCTATCTTCCAACTGGCGAAGTGATCTCGATTTACGATGCCGCCATGAAATATATCCAGGCAGGCATCCCAACGATCATCCTTGCTGGCAAGGAGTATGGATCTGGTTCCAGTCGAGACTGGGCAGCTAAAGGGCCTTACCTACAGGGAGTTCGAGCGGTGATCGCGGAGAGTTATGAACGAATCCATCGCTCTAATCTGGTCGGAATGGGAATCCTGCCACTTCAGTTTAACGCCGGTCAAACTGCTGCATCGCTAGGACTCACGGGGCGAGAGACATTCGATTTCATCGGTCTTACGGATGGAATTGCGACCGGGTTCTCGAAGGGGCGTCAGCTCGAAGTGAAAGCTACCTCAGAAGATGGCACAGTAAAAGATCTAGATGTCCTGGTTCGCATCGATACCCCACAGGAAGTCCTTTACTATCTGAACGGCGGAATCCTTCAATACGTGCTCCGCCAGCTCCTGAATAAATAGCATACAGCCCTCACCCCCCCGCCCCCTCTCCCAAAAACAGGAGAGTGGAGCAAATCCATAAGATTCTCAGTATCCCGTTAGTCTGTACCCTCACTCCCGGCCTCTCTCCCTGATTCCCTCGTACCTCGGAGGGAGAGAGGAGCAGTACTATTACTATTTGCACTTCGCAATTGATGCTTTTAATTCAACGGAATAGCCTATATACTCTCTCCCTTCTCCCTAACGAGGAACGAGTGATGAAGGGAGAAGGGCCGGGGATGAGGGTGAACCTGATGGAAAACTGATAATCCCATGCCAAAGTCACTCCCTCTCCTGTTTTTGGGAGAGGGGGCGAGGGGTGAGGGCTATACTGGACGTTAGGTTTTAAGAGAGTGTCAATTTGAGTTCCCACTTATTTTTTCTGTCTTCAAGTCTAGCATCGGATAACATGATTCTATTAATTGACACAAATGTTCTCACGTTGTATAATAACCATATTAGCTTTGGAAGATATCTCGTCCAAACGCACTTCGCCAGCCGTCACTCACTTTTATGAATACGAGGAATTTAAATGAGCGATCAAAACAGCAAACCGCCAATACTACTCGGGGATACTCCTCCTGAGAATACCTCCTTTCAGCCAGTCGTGCCTCCGATGCCAAGTTATCAGTATGGCAATCCACCATCGAATCCTACTGGATATGCACAGAATCCACAATCTTCAATCGGTATGGTATACAATCCGGTAGTACCTCAAGGGCCGAGAATGGCAGCCCCTCCTTCGGGATTACGGTTTCTGCGAGGGGCGGGATGGGGCGCGTTATTTGGCCAATGGTGGACCTTGTGGACAATTGCATCTCATCTCTTATGGCACGGAACTGATGGTTCGTTCAGCGTGGGAGGGTTGGCTCTGCTGATAGTCATATATGCAGTGGTATATGCATTCTTCGGCGCTATCGCTGGTCTGATAATTGCCGCGATATCCGCTCCTCCAGGTAAAGGCGCATTAGTTGGAATAGTGGTTGGTCTGTGTGTAATGGGGATCGAGGCGATGATTATGGGGGGATTGGGCAGCCTGATAAATATTTTCTTCTATTATGTCACGGGTAGGTATATTGGGGTAAATATCGCAGTGCGTGTGAGCAGGCCCGTTCAGATATGAGATGTTTATCATGTGGTAAGGAGAATTTACCTGGCGGAGTGCGGTGTATCTATTGCGGTGTGCACTATCCCAAACTATCCGAATTCGATCTGGACATCCCTACCTGGAAAAAGTCTGACCCAGAGCAGACATCTGCTCAGTCTACATCAGGTAAAAAGCGTGGTCTTTGGGCGACACTGGCTCTGATCGCTTTAAAGGGCAAGTCTCTTCTGGCAATGCTGAAATTCAGTAAGGTTTTTCTTACTTTTGGAACCATGCTGGTTTCTATGGCTGCCTACGGGCGTATTTTTGGCTGGCGGTTTGGCGTAGGCTTTGTAATAATTATTTTCATCCATGAAATGGGCCATGTGACTGTTAACAAAATGAAGGGGTTGGAACAGTCAGCGCCTGTTTTTATTCCGTTCATGGGGGCGGTGATCTTCCTTAAGAATTTCCCCGATGATCCTACCATTCAATCTGAGAGCGGCGCTGGCGGCCCTGTGGCAGGCATGCTGGCAGCGTTAGTCTGTTTGGCGATTGGGCTGATTACCGGCAATCCGTTCTGGATGGCACTTGCGAATATCGGGTTCGTCATGAACTTGTTCAATCTGATCCCATTTCCTCCACTTGACGGGTCACATATTTCTACCGTCTTTTCACCCAAGCTCTGGAGCGGTATTCTCGTAACGCTGCTGCTGTGGGTGATAAAGTTCCCATCTCCAATGCTCTGGATGGTGCTGCTAGTATCGTTTCTCTTTAGAATGGGGCGGCATGATGTTGGCCGCCATCAGTTGGCCACACCGCAAGTTCAGTTTAGGATGGGAGTAGTGTTTATCCTGCTATGCATTATCTTGTCATCGGGAGCCGTGGCAACAAGCAAATTTTCAATTGGTACTGCGAAATCACCATCAGAATCTTCATCCACATCTACTCAGAATGCTACTTCGAATGGAGTATCACCAACTTCTACTGACGTCGATCAAAGTGATCCACCCGCGAAAAGTGAGCAAATGCAGCTTGATAGTGCAATTGTAATACTAATCCGAGCAGCATTTATTGTCATTCCAGTGGTAGTGTGGATTGCGGTTTCACTGTTGTTAGGTATCGGCGTCGGGACGGGGATAAATTCCAAACATTTTGCACTCGCTCTATCCATGTCGTTGTTCCAATTGGTACTTTACTTGGTTGTGCACTACGGACCGATCCCAAATGCAGTCCGCTGGCAGTTAGTTGGCGCATCTTTTGCTGCAAGCGCTGCCGCGTTTGTATTTTCGGCATATCAGGCGTTTCATTTAAACCAAGTGCTTCAGCGCCCGACAATATATTGTCTAACGCGCGGTACGCTCTCCTGGGCAGCATTTGGAGCTTTTCTCATTGCATATGCGTTCGATAGTTTAGCTGTGGCAGCTGTGCTGCTTG
Source organism: Chthonomonadaceae bacterium (assembly GCA_025352825.1). Taxonomy (GTDB): domain Bacteria; phylum Armatimonadota; class Chthonomonadetes; order Chthonomonadales; family Chthonomonadaceae; genus JANXSG01. The sequence continues at coordinate 38,490 of JANXSG010000017.1, forward strand.
TTGTTATTGGCGGATATCTTCTCACACACAAGTGGCTGTACTTCTCTATAATGGGCGATTTCATGATCCAATTAGGAAAGCGTGAACAGGCAATTGCATACTATCAAAAAGCAGCTGCCGACGGTCCGACTCGGGAAGATGCGATCATGTTGTGGAATAAAATCGTTAGTACGCATATTGTTTTGGATCACGGATCGGACACTCTGAAAGCTCTCGAAAACAGAGATGCACTGCTCATCGGCTCGAAGGATTGGGACACGGATACACAAATTGGCACTATTCCAGATCTCATGGTTCGCGCGACGGCGCTGATGCTTATCGACCGTCATCAGGAGTGTCTGGCGATCTGTGAAAGTGTGCTGCAAGCTCCCATAGAACTGCTTCCGAATGGAAACAGCCGACTGCTGCAGACACACATAAGACTCGCGAAGATTGCAAGATTCCAGGGCTGGATGGATGAGACAGTTGCGCAGGCGGATCTGTGCCTGGGGGCGATATCGAAGCGCTCAAAGGCTGGGATCGCGGCGCTCCACTGCTTGAAGGCTGCTGCTTTCATCGATCTAAACCAGTTAGATGCCGCATTGGTATCTTGCGAGATGGCTGCCACTCAAAATAAAGAAGCCTACTATGCATCCTGGGTAAGCGTGCTTAAAGCGCAGATCGACCTGAAGAAAAATATGCCGGGTGAAGCGTCCAGAAAGATTTCACGTGCGATGCATCTTATGCCGGACAATCTGGAGTTTCGATACTGGTATGGCAGAACGCTACTCTCACATGACAAGAACGAGGAGGGGTTTACTGTTCTGAACGAAATGCGTAATCAATTTCCGCAGGAGCACTGGGGCAAGCTGGCTGAAAAGGCTCTAGCTGGATAGCTGTTTGAGAGTTTCCCAATAGGTGGGAAAAGTTTTTGCGACACATCCGGGGTCATTGATTGTGATGCCAGGAACTTTCAGCCCGACCAGTGCGAAACTCATCGCTACTCGGTGGTCGTGATAGGTCTGAATTGTCGCGGATCGAATATTACTACATGGCTCGATACTAAATCCATCCTGCCGCTCCTCAACAGATACACCCAGACGTTTCAGCTCCGTGCAAACCGCCGAGATTCGATCACACTCCTGCAGCCGAGTATGGGCGATGTTTCTTACATTCGTCGGAGAATTTGCGAAAGGTGCAATCGCGGCTAGAGTGAGGCTAGTATCCGAGATTGCACTCATGTCTTTATCGACGCCTCGCAGTTTTCCTAGAGGTGGACCTGTTACGGTAATACCTTCGATACCGTCTTCCACTTGACAGCCCATTTCAGCCAAAATCTCAGTCGCGAATAGAATATCGCCTTGAAGCGCACTTCGTGATAGACCTGCCACAGTAACTGAACCACCTGTAATAGCCGCCGCAGCAAAGAAATAGGAAGCACTGGAGGCGTCCGGCTCGATTCGGTAACAGTTTTGTGCTTGATATTTCTGCATTGGTTCAACTCGGAATAATTGACTATTTTCGTTCTCAGATTGGACTCCCCATTGCCTCATCATAGAACGTGTGATCTCTACATAGAGCGGCCTCAAAGTCCCGTCAATTTCAATCTCAATACCGTTTTCAATATAGGGCGCGATCATAAGAAGAGCCGTGAGAAATTGACTGCTGGCGTCTGCCCTCAGCTGAACTTTACCACCAGCTAGAGATCCAACTCCATTGACTCTAATTGGCGGGCATCCATTTTTCATTTCGGATTGTGCATTTCCGCCGAGCTTGTTGAGCGCCGTGAGCAGGTCGTTCTGGGGTCTCTGGCGCATGCGCTCTACGCCATCCAGACGGAAACTGCCATCTCCTAGACATACTAATGCTGTGAGGAATCTGATCGAGGTTCCCGAGTTTGCAAGAAATAGATTGCCTCCGTTAGCAGGAATTCTACCTCCCAACCCTATTACTGTAATAGTAAAATCTTCTCGAACCACTTCGATTCCCAGGCGCTGAAGAGAGTCGATCATCACTTCTGTATCTTCTGCATCCAATGCGCCGGAAAGCTGTGAAGTACCGTCCGCCAATGCCGCCAGAATGAGGGATCTGTTTGTGATACTTTTGGAGCCAGGTACTGTGATAGTAGTATCAGGAGAGTGGGAGAGGGGTTCTATTTTTAGGGATTCGGGAAATGTGTACTGGCGCATGTCACTCACGCTCCATAGGCAGTTTGATAGAGTATACCTTGATGTTAATATCACCCTTTCCTGAAATTGGAGAAATCTCCAATTTCAGGAAGGAATGATTGTAGGGCATTTCACTTCATCAAGAGCATTCTATCCAGTGCGAGTCTAGCATCTGCTGCGATATCAATTGGTACGCTTACCTGGTTTACTATTTCGCCTCCAACAAGCGACTCGAGCACCCAGAGAAGATAGTGAGGATGTACTCGGTACATGGTCGAGCATGGGCACACTACAGGATCGAGACAGAAGATAGTTTTGTCCGGATGCTCATGTGCTAATCTATTTACAAGATTTACTTCGGTGCCGACCGCCCATACGCTTCCAGGAGATGCCTTTGAAATTGCGCGAATGATATACTCTGTCGAACCGTTTTGATCAGATGCCTCTACAACATCTAGTGGACATTCGGGATGCACAATCACGTTGACGCCAGGATAGTTCGCTCTGGCCTGAGCAATCTGATCCGTGGTGAAACGTCCATGCACCGAACAGTGCCCTTTCCATAGGAGCACACGTTTTGCACGAATTTCCTCTGGGGATACAGAGCCGAACCGTTTATGTGGATCCCACAGGAGCATATCCTTTTCAGGATGAAGCCCGAGTTCTACTGCCGTATTTCGCCCAAGATGCTGATCCGGGAAGAAAAGAAGCTTGTCACCACGCTCCAAAGCCCACTGAACCACACGTTTTGCATTCGAGGAGGTACAGCAAGCGCCTTCATGCCTGCCAACGAATGCCTTCAGCGCAGCCGTTGAGTTCACATAGGTGATAGGGATGACCTTACTCATATCCGTAGCTGTAGAAAGAGTAGCCCAGCAGTCTTCCACCTGAGCGATGTTTGCCATATCTGCCATGGAGCAGCCGGCACTCATGTTGGGAAGAATAACCACTTGGTCTGAAGTAGTCAGAATATCCGCCGACTCGGCCATGAAGTGCACACCACAGAAGACGATATACTTTGCCTCGGGGTGTGCTGCTGCTAAATGCGAAAGCCTGAGGCTGTCGCCTCGATAATCTGCCCATTTGATAATTTCATCACGTTGGTAGTGATGCCCAAGAATGATGAGATCCTCACGGAGTGTATGGCGGGCGTCTTTGATTCGATCATCAGTATCTTCCGGATTTAGCCGGGAAATTTCAATCGGGAGAGGTTTTTGCAGCATCTGTTTTGCTCCTATCGGCGAGCAGTCCGAGCGATGAAATCCGTAGATTCACTACCAGGACGGGGATGTTGACATCGCCGAATGCGGGAATTACACTTTTAAATCTCTATTCGTAAGCGTTGCAGTTCAACTCCCACCGAAGCCAGAATAGCATTCATTGGCGGGTAGGTTTTTTGCAGTCTAAGTTCAATCTCGTCTATCGAAGGAAACTCCAAAAATAAGGCATCGGTGATACGCTTAGCCAGCGCTTCCAGCAGTCGGTACTGCTCTGTTGTTGCCACCGCAATAACACACTTAGCTACTTTAGAGTAGTTTACAGTGTCGCAAAGCTGATCAGAAATGGAGGCCTTTCCAATGTCTACGCCAAGTCTAATATCCACCAAATATCTATGCCCCACAGATTGTTCCTGATCGGATGCGCCGTGATAGCCATAAAATTCCAGGCCATTTATAAGTATACTATCTTTAGACATGCTTTCATTGTACCAGAATACACTGCCTCAGCGCGGTGGAATTTTTGCCGGCCTCATTAACCTGGCGAATCCACTACCAATAGTTGACATTTGTGTTAAAAAGCCGGATAATGCTACACACAGGTATATGTTCAATGATTCTTCGTGTGAAAGTTCAGAATGGCCGAACCGCCTACCCATCGCGTTTTGAAAGATCGACGCACTAAAAACCTGACCAAACGCCTGCGCCCGGGTGATATCGCACTCATTAATCATGTTGATCTCGATACTATGGCCGCCCGAGCTCTTATCGACTGCAAAGTGAGTGCGGTAGTGAACGCTGTGCCAAGTATCTCCGGCAGATATCCCAATCGCGGACCGAGTATGCTCTGTGAAGCAGGGATTCCATTGCTGGATTCTGTGGGTGTGAATGCATTTGAGAGCATTGCAGATGGAAAACAAGGCGTTCTGACAGGAGACTGCCTTCGGTTTTCTGATGGAAGCAGCCTCTCAGGAGAGCTCCTGACTGCAGATCGTGTGGAGGAACTGCTGGCAGACGCGCGTAGTCATTTAAGCGATGAGCTTGATCAGTTTGTACGAAATACTCTGAACTATCTTAGTAAAGAGAAGGAACTTCTGTTTGATCCGGTAGAGGCGCCGAAAATTAGCACCATATGTGCCGACAAGCATGTTCTTATTGTCGTGAGAGGCGAGGGGTATAAGCAAGATCTGGCAATTCTTGGCGACTACCTTCGTGACGTTCGGCCAATTCTTATGGCAGTGGATGGAGGAGCAGATGCTCTTCTGGAATCGAAATTGAAGCCGCACATTATTGTGGGAGATATGGACAGCGTGAGCGATACTGCACTGCGATGCGGGGCAGAGTTAGTCGTTCATGGATATTCCAAAGGCGACGCCCGGGGCGCACCTGGTTTGGATAGGGTACACGCTCTCGGACTTAAGGCAACTGTGTTCCACTCGCCAGGTACCAGTGAGGATGTAGCCATGCTGCTTGCTAATGAGCTGGGGGCGAAACTAATCGTTGCTGTTGGGACACATTTTTCTCTGGAAGATTTTCTAGATAAAGGCCGAAACGGGATGTCCAGTACGTTCCTGACCAGGCTTCGTATAGGTTCTAAACTGATGGATGCGAAAGGGATTGCAAGGCTATGGTCTTTTCAGCGTCCCTATTTTAGCGAAATACTAATCGTCTTATTGGCAGCGGCTACACCTATAGCTGCGGTGCTTTGGCTATCACCTATGGGGCATAACATTCTTGAAATTCTGGGTATGTGGCTCAGGATTCCATCGCATTAATCGCACTTTTTTATTAGAAATCGAGGAAATTCATGCTGACAGGGTTTCTGCTGCTATTGTTGAGCGGTGTTTTTTTTCTGTGTGGCGTGTTGCTGCCGCGTATTCATGAGCCTCTGAGTGAACAGTTGAATCAGTTCAGCCCACAGCTTCAACAGATGGCGGAAGCTGTCATGCCTGCTATGGCGAAGATTAGGCTGCTGCTAAGATGGATGATACCAGGTGGACGTATAAGCCTTGCGGCATCAGGGCTGCTATTGTTCACGAGCATCTATGCGTTTATCAAACCTCCAGTGCCTGCGCTGCTGAGTGCGTTCACTTATACACTGTTTATACTGGTCGTAGCTGGGATTATAGGGCTTGTGCTCTTTCTGAAAAAGCTCGCCCCACAGATGGCAGGGATGTCAAATGTAATGGTTCCTCCCGAGATTCAAAAATCAAAACGAAAGAGTTAGTTAGCGTGGATTGCTGCTATTGGGGGTATTGATGGGTCCAGGTTTTAAATACCATGTGATTACCATTTCGGCTATTTTTTTTGCTCTTACCATCGGGCTGGTGCTTGGGAGTCTCTATGTCTCTCCACGTCTTGCTGATAAACAGACGAAAGCAATCGTTGCACTGCAAGCAAAATTAAACACGGAGTTCTCATCTCAAAGAACCAGGCTTCAGAAATACGAAAAGTTCATGGCGGAAAAAATTCCCGTTTTGCTTAAGAATAAACTATCCGGCCAAAATATTGCAGTTGTTCAGGTCGGAGATTACCCGGAGGTTCTCTCGAAAGTACGAGATACGTTACTGCTTGCCAATGCAAAAGTAGTTTCGATTACCACTCTTGATCGTTTGCTTGATCGTCCAGACGAAGCTCTCAACTTAACTCTATCCAGCCTACATGATGAAACACCATTAATCCCTGCGGATAAAGAGTCGCTCATACGCGCGATTTCCAGTTCCTTTGCACATGGCGAAACGGGGGATGACAGTGTGATGACAGCGCTTGATCATGCTGGCTTAATCAATATTGAGCAGGATAGCAGCTATAAGAACTCGGTACGTGCGGTCATTATTGTGTGTGGCAGCAGATCAGAAAACTCTACTCGGCCTGTGAATGTCGATCAGCCCTTCATCCTGGCGCTGCAGAAATTAAAGATCACTGTGATTGCCTGCGAACCAGAGATCACTATCAGTTCAGATATTGCAGCCTATCAGCAGCTCAATTTAGATATTACAAAAGTTGGCAGCGCCGATACAGACATAGGAAGATGTGATCTGGTTTTCGCGCTGCACGATAGCTATAGTATCCAGCCTGTAAAATCCTCAGGCAGCGATGCCGCTGACACAAATTCCAATACCTTTAAAAACTAACATGATATCAGTCATCATCCCAGCTTACAATGAATCAGATCGCATCGCAGCTACAGTAGTGGCGGTGCAGAAACTTAAGAACATCAGCCAGGTTATTGTAGTGGATGATGGTTCTAGTGATAATACTGCAGAGTCTGCAGACGCGGCTGGGGCAGATATTGTGCTTCGTCAGAAGCATAGTGGAAAGGGAGCGGCTATTCAGAACGCATTAATTATCTGCACTGCTGAGATTGTTCTACTTCTGGATGCTGATCTGGGCGATACCGCTTCGGATGCAGCGAAACTGCTTCCGCCAGTGATAAGTGGAGTTGCAGATATGACTATAGCAACTTTCCCCGTGATTCCGGGTAAAGGGGGTGGTATGGGATTGGTGGTACGCCTGGCACGCTGGGGAATTAGAATCCTCACCGGGCAGGTAATGAATGCTCCACTTTCCGGCCAGCGAGCTGCCCGAAGAGATTTATTGACGGAAATTGTAGGATTTACATCCGGATGGGGTGCTGAGACAGCTTTTACAGTACTGGCCCTCCGGGCAGGTTATCGAGTGCTCGAAGTTCCAACACAGATGTCACACAGGGTGACTGGGCGAAGTACAGCGGACAGACTGCACCGATTTAAGCAGCTTATTGAAGTTGCTCGAACACTTTTCAGGCTTAAGTTTTACAATGCTCCCGTAGCGGCTATCTCGTCAGAAGATCGTAACACATCGGAACCAGGTAAGTGAATCCTATGGATGGTGATCCTGGCGCGACTCTTCAGCAGAAAAGCTTGAAACAACTGCTGGATATGTGCGACAAGGTTTTGCTAAAGCTTGCTGATCGAGAAGATCATATAGGACGATTGCTGCATGGATCCCATGTGAATGCTCGTGGTCTTTTCCTCGCCATCACCGCACTTCTCCTGGCGCTCCTGCTTCCCAGATTCGTAGAGTGGTCTCTGCGTAAAACAGGAAGAATGGAACTAAATTTCCGCGGGGATAATATTCCCCAGAGCTATGGTGCATTTATCCTTCTTTTTGGTGGAATACTACTTGCTCTTTGCAAAAATATCTATTTTCCAGCAACTCGAAACTACACAATATGGCAAACAGTGGTTATAGGTTTTGGACTTTTGGGGCTGACTGATGATATTCTAGGAGATAGGTCGATCAAAGGATTTAGCGGTCATCTTACGTCGGTATTCAAAAATCATAGGTTAACGACAGGATTTATTAAGCTGCTAGGTGGCGGACTATTCGCGCTGTGGGCAGGATGGGTACTGGAACCGAATTCTGTATGGCTAATTCTGTTGGATGCAAGCATCCTATCTCTCTCTGCTAATGCTTTAAACCTCCTCGATTTGCGCCCTGGTAGAGCCAGCGGTTTTTTTCTATTTGCTGCGCTAATACTATTCTGGTTTGAAGCTCCTTTCTCCGGAAATGGGGTTCCTCCACTGCTTCTTATAATAATTCCTACAGCGCTGCTCTGGATCAAAGATTCACAAGCGCAGTGCATGATGGGGGATGTCGGGAGTAATCTTTTGGGGGCATCTCTTGGCCTCGCCCTCTGTTCCCCACCGTTTTCAGTAAGTATTAAAGTACTATTTCTGATTTTACTGATCTCACTGCATCTGCTTACCGAGCGGAAATCGCTTACCAAAATTATCGAAAACAATCGAATTCTAAGTTTTCTAGATGGATTGAATGGTGTAAGATGAGGAATTAGAAGAGCGTAAATTATGTGAACAAACTCTAATGGAAGGATTACAGTAAAAAGGAGTTTACTAATGCCCATATCGATCCGTCAGGCAGAGTTATCAGATATTCCAGTTCTCAAACGGCTAATCGAAGCACTTGCTGATTTTGAATCGCTGCCATCACCAGACAGTGAAGCACAGGCTCGTTTTGAAAAAGATGGCTGGCCACGTGATGGGAAGGCTCCCATGTTTTCCGCCTGGCTAGTAGAGCTAGTTGAAGAGAGTGTATCAACACATGCAATCGGATACGCGATCACGTTCAAAACCTACTCTTCATTCCTCGCAAAGCCTACGCTCTACCTGGAAGACCTTTTTATTCTACCAGAATATCGGAGGTCAGGAGCTGGAAAAGCTGTTTTTGAACATCTTCACGAAGAGGCTAATCTTATCGGGGCTGGGAGAATTGATTGGGTCGTGCTGGACTGGAATTCTGGCGCACAGAGGTTCTATCAGAAGCTCGGAGCGAAGTATTTAAAGGAGTGGCACTGCTATCGACTAAACCTTTGATAAAGTTTGTTCACGCCCTCACCCCCTGCCCCCTCTCCTGTTTTTGGGAGAGGGGTAGGGGGTGAGGTTAAAACATTCTCAAACATCGTGAATCTTTAGATGATGTGCGTTGTGTAAGCGCCTCACCTAATCCTATTAGAACAAAAATACGTATCTACTGCGCTCGAACGATTCTGTCCAGCTGCTCCTGCGCAACAAAAGCCACATCGGGATCACTGCTTTGCCGCAATATCTGAAGCGTGGGGCGACCTTCTACAGATCCCATGTCTCCCAAAGCCACCGCGACCCATTTCTGCCCCAATGGATTTGAAATCTGAGCGGCTTTTTGAAGTGCAGGCAGAGCATCTGAACCTTGATTTGCAAGAGACTGGGCGGCGTAGTACGCTTCTTCACCACCCTTCTGCATGGCGCGGATAAGCGCTTCGTTCGCCGCCGGCCCTATCAAGGTAAGTGCATCTCGTGCTGCTGTATTAACTTCGCCAGCCTCATCCCTGAGGGCAGAAATCAGAGGCTCAACCGCTGCTCGATTATCTTTATATCCTAATGCCGTAGCTGCAGTGATACGGGTATCGACACTATTGGCACGGAGTGCGGCAATTAACGCAGAGTTAGCTTGAGGAGCATTGAGGGGCTGAAGAGCTTTGGCAGCCCCTAACTGAATATTCTCGATCGGGCTTTGCAATGAACTTATAAGAACGGCTATTACTGGCTCGCTAAAAGGACCTTCAGATGTTGGACGGCCAGCTAATGCAAGACTTGTTATTGCAGAAGAGCGAAGATTGTTATCATCATCGTTTAATGCTTTGATCAGGGTGGCAATTGCGGATTTACTTGCAATTCGGCCCAGACCTGCAGCGGACTGGGATCTTGCCTCGCTGTCGTCATCGGTATTTGTAATGGCTTCTGTAAGAGCGTCTTCACAGGTGGGGGCAGCAATGAGCGCAAGCGAGCCTACAGAGATGCGTCGAACTTGAGCGGTATCGCTATGCATTGCCGTTTTGAGGGGGCCTACGGCTCCTGGATCACCAATTTTCCCTAGGGCAGCAGCAGCTCCTCCACGTACACCCTCGTCCTTATCCTGAAGCAGGGCTATTAGAAGTGGAAGACTTTCGGCATTCGCTCCGTTTTTTACAAAAAGCTGCGATCCTAATACCGTTCCACCGTTATTTCGCGCACCACCTTCTGTCTTCATAAGTGATACAATGGCCGCGACGACACCAGGTTTAGGCCCGATTCCCCTGGATGAATTGGTCAGTGCAGCGATAGTCCCTTTTTGGACGTTGCTATCTCCGTCTTTAAGTCCAGTGACCAGCGCTTTTATGCAGGCAGGTGAATTAGCGCCTATCTTTTGAAGGGTTTGAACGATGCTGTCTTGTACAGGTTTATCTGGGTCTTTAAGAAAAGCAATACACTGCTTAACAGCTTTGTCATTAGCGAGTTCAGCCAGCGCTTCAGATGCTTTAATTCGGGTAGACATGGGTTCTCCTGTGATAGCATCCATGAACTGCTCATCCTTAATGAGTTCCGCAGCAGACGATTTTTCCATCTCAGAATTTCCACTTGCCATGCCATCCACCAGGCTGCGCATGTGGCGGCTATGCCCCACGGCCAGCCAAACTACCAGAAGCACAATCCCACCGAATATCAGATAGTTTAGATATTTGCGCACCAGGTTCATCTTCCAATATCTCCCTGCAGAGCGATGTTCTGCTGCAAACATTGAATGCATTTTTGAAATTAAATAGATGAGCTAATTGCAAAAACATAACCAACGAAATGAATTTCGTCGCCGTTAAACCAGCATAATCCCGACTCTTGCAACTACTTCACATATATCATTCAAAGAGCACACGAATTCCTGCTTACATGACTTGCAGAGAATGCAGAAAAGTGAATGCTATAAATATCGAGGATAGAACGAGCGCGACAGCCCACATTTTCCACTTCCGGAAATGAATAGATTGCAGCAATAGAACAAGTCCGTAGACACCACCCGTGAGCAATGCATGATGGACTGCCCGATCATGGGATGCCAGTTGATGGCTCCCCAGTGAAGCTCCCAATACCATGCACATGACAATGGACATAAACGCGCAGGCTGCCCTCTCTGCCATTCCGATATCAGCAGCGATCCCAATGAACATCAACATGACAGACATTAAACCTGAAGCTGCAGCTGCGGATGGTACGAGCATTGCCGCCTCGTTTGAGACTAGTTGGCTTCCACTCATCGCCACGGCAGCTATAGGCAGCAATGTGGTTAGAAACAGAGGTACAAACCATATGGCTATCTGGGAGAAGCGTGCGCGAGCTTTAAGTACCGTGATATGAATTGGAAGTTCCACCACACCAGCGTCAGACTGCACTCTCACTATCTCACGAAAATCACCTGTTTCAAATGCACTTTCTGTATTCGCTGTCAGAGTAATTTTCTGTCTGGATCCATCAAAATGCTTTGGGAAGACTTCAAGCCAAATCGCTCCGTAAGTAACTGAACCATTCGTGTTACCTGGAACGCCTACGATCTTTACCTGCACTTTCAGAGAACGGCTATCACCTTTTCTTACAGAGCCAAAATCGAGCTTGTCGATATCTAATTGCAGTCGTGGCTGAACATTTTTTCTGGTTAATAGTGGGAATCGGCTTCCAGTCTTATGGATTGATTTTCCATTCGAACGCTGTGAAACTGCATTCAGGTCAGCGACAACTGTTCCCCCTGTATGATGACTATTTTTATTTTCACTTTCGCGAAAGGATGGAATCGTTTCGTTCTCATCTGGGATGAGATCCGGGCGCAGAGGATTCTCCAGCAACACCAACTCCCTCAAATCAGTGCGGGCTGCAATACGAAGCAGGTCATCTCTGAACTCCCCTGCACTTTGATATCTAGTTCGCTTATCACGTGCAAGCGCTCTGTTCATACATAATTGAAGATCCGCTTTAGGATTTTCAAGATAGACGCGCAGAGGTGTAGAGGATGTTGTTTCAAGAACTCTTTTCCATGCAAATGGATCCTTGACTTTCGTGACATGGAAGGGGCGCTGTCCGGTGAGCATCTCGTAGAGTGTCACTCCCACAGCCCAAATATCCGATTGATTATCGGATCGATCCTCTTCAGCAAAGTCCTCGGGTGCCATGTACGCATAAGTTCCTGCTCCACCGGCATAAGCATTCGTGGAGAGTATTTCAGCCAGGCCAAAATCTACTAATTTGACATCGCCGTCGGATGTTATGAGGATGTTGGCGGGTTTGATATCTCGGTGTACTGTTTGCAGAGTGTGGGCAAATTGAAGCGCATCTAGAATCTGGGCAGCAATTTCAAGCGATCTCCTCAGCGGCAAAGTTCCTCGTTCGCGAAGGAGTGTCTGGAGGTTCTGGCCACGGATATACTCCATATCGATTACAATTTTGCCATCGATACGATCCACACCATTCACACGAACTATATTCGGATGGCGCAGTCGATCCATCACGCGCGCCTCTTCCAGAAATCGTGCCAGATCACCCGCCTGAACATCCACTTCTTTCAGAGCCACCTGTTTGTTGAGGAGGGTGTCTTTAGCAAGATAGACAATTCCGGAGACCCCATGCCCCAGAACATCCAGTCTTTCATATTTTCCGAGCATTCCTAAAGGCATATTACCTGCTTAACTGTAAGAGCTTGTTTCCACGAAGATTCCAGTAACTCTCTTAATTTGTACCTGCCGAATTTCCTGGCGAACCTTGAGGCATTACTGGAATTTTCAAAATGTGATTACTGTCGATTAAAAATATATTCCCCAGTGAATCCACAGCTATATCAGTAGGTGATTTGAGTGCACCTTTGCCAATATCTGTCATCGTTTCGGTTCCAGCTTCGTTGTACTTCTTAATCAATCTATCCTTATCGTTGATGAGATAAATATTGCCGCTGACATCCTGAGTTATCTTGGTGTCGGTAGATTTTGAAAGTTTACTAGTTGATTTTTTCTCAGATGGAAATGGAATTCCTCGAAGAAGGCTTATCTGTCCTTTTGAATCTATACGGAGAGCCTGTCCAGTTTTCCCTACCACTATCAGCCGATCAGTGGCATCTATGAGTATTGGAATCCGCCGGACTTCATCAGGAATAAATGGAACTGCTGCACCATATGTGAGTGCTTGATCAGTAGGACGAACACTTCTAAGATTCGGAGGTGAGACTATCGGAACTGCAGGCTTGCGAAACCAGATTACATAAATAAGGGCAGCAGCTAAGAGAACGACAAGAACTCCGAGAACGGAGGTGAGAATACTAAATTGTGAAGAATCTTTGCCAGACCGCAGCGTGGGTGATGAATCGGAATTTTGCCATGTATTTTGTTGGGAGGATGGTTGATCAACTTCAGAGTTATCGGGCTTTTCATTAAGAGCCTGCTTCCAGGACTGAGTGGGATCAGTGAGTTCTTCTTCTTCGTCCTGTTCATTGATGAAAGCGGCAATTTCGACTGGAGTAAAATCACCATATCTCATCACTACTACTGTGATGTTATCTCGGCCGCCATGTTCCAAGGCGGCATTTACTAACGTGTCGCAGGCAGATTGCACATCAGGAGCCTGTGCTAAAATACGAGCAATAGCATTATCTTTCAATTCAGTAGTGAGTCCATCTGAGCAGAGCAGTACTGTATCACCATTCTGCAGCGGATGTGGTTCGACATCTGGCGACATATCAGATCGAATACCAATGGCTTTCGTGATGCTGTTGCGAAATGGGCTGTTCTGAGCTTCATCCCTCGTCATACGCCCCGCAATCACCTGCTGCCATACTTCGGAGTGATCCTCCGTCATCTGAAGCAGTTTACCTTCGCGAAGCAGGTAAATACGGCTGTCGCCGACATTGCCTATCGTAAGCACTCCATCGTTTACAATTGCTGCGACACAGGTAGTGCCCATACCTCGCAGTTCGTTTTTCTCAACCTGTCTCATCCACACACTGCTATTGGCTCGAACAAGACTTTCACGCAATAGTCGGGATGTGTCTATCGATGAGTCTGCGTTTCCATTGCGGCTATAGAGGTACTCTTGCACCACTTCTGGAACTGTTTGCACCACCAAAGATGAAGCAACCCCACCACCTCGGCCTCCTCCCATGCCATCAGCGACAACTAGGAGGCTTTCCAGTTGATTATTCAGCTCTGCACGCGATAACACGGCATAACTGTCCTGATTGCTGCTGCGTTTACGCCCAATATCAGTCTTAAATGCTACCGTGATACTCAATTCATACATCCCTATCTCGGCTTGTCACGCTTTACCAGCCCAAGCAGAATAATTCCATAAATACAAAACCCAAACAAAACTAAATATTTAACAAGACCGAGCATATTTATCCACGATTCTATCTAAATCCCGCATTCGAATCTAAGTTTGATATCTCCTAAACTGAGCGCATCCCCATCAATCAATGGTACCTTATCCCCGGGTGAAATAGGCTTATCATTGACTGCTGTAGTTACGGATCGATCCAGAGATTCGAGGTTGTAACCGCTTCCATCATGTATAATCCTTGCATGCCGAGTTGCTATCGATCTATCCGGAAGGACGACATCGTTCGTAACACCTCTGCCTATCAAGGTTTCAGATGCTAGCAAAAACGAATCGATATCAGTTCCTCCTTCTAGCAGTATGAGTCGCGCATTGCGGGCCTTCAGTACTCTAGACGGAGGCAGAGAACTTCCCATCTCGCCAGTATTTTGAAATTGAGCGGCAGCGCCACCGAAGGCCCCGCTAGTTTTTAAAGCAGGAGTAATATGATTTTGATCTTCTAAAGACTGTACTCCACTAAGCTGAAACATCAATCGGGTGACACCCAGCACAATCTCATCGCCATCGTGCAGAATTCGGTTATCTACTCGGCGGCCGTTTACGCGAGTGCCATTGGTGCTGTCCATGTCGTAAATCGTGAACTGCCCGTCTTTATCCATTTCGATACGTGCATGTTTTTTTGAAATCTGGCCATCAGTCTCCACAACGATATCGTTGCCGGATTTGGGTGATCTACCAATAGAGATCGCGCCACGAGCGACGGCATAGCGATATGGAGCACGGTTGGGAGCGTATATCATTAGGGCAGCAGAAGCGACAGAAGGCACGGTACCGCCTTCGTCCTCTTGTGAAGCAAAGGCTGAGAGACCAGCGACAGTGCGTTCTTCAAATGCGACATCATCAAGATTAGCGCTGGATAAGGCCCCTGAAGTGGCAGCTGCCGGCTCTGCTGTTGTTATTTTTGAGTTGTATCGGCACCGTACTCGCACTTTTTCTTCCGGACGAGGTCGATCTGTTGGCCCAGCCTCTGTCTCTTTGATAGTGAAATCGAGAGAGCCACGAATATGATAGTGGTTCTGCTGGCAGTATCGTCTGATAGCGGATTCGAGCTCATCCCGATCTAAAAACGACAGCAGATACTCCTTCTCTTCCTCGTCTGCTACTGAAATCTCCAGGATATACTGGTTGGGAACATAGACCCGATTATCAAAACCCTCTTTTCGATTATCTTCAAGAGCGGCTAGAATTTTTCTCAGGATATCCTTTGGACGAACGTCGTCACTGCCACCAAACAGACCTTCATACCATGTGCCAAACGAGCGGTTAATCTTTTCAAATAGATCCATACATAGTCCTTGTGTTCAACGCGGCGATCGTGATCGAATTTTAAGCATCGATTCGCAAATCAGAACGTTACATTATAATCTATGACGGATCACGATACAACCAGGTTGCACGAATTGTAAAAGGATGCTCGATAGAGGTTCCCGTCGAATGTGAACATGTCATCAAACATGGGATGCGTTTACATGGTTTCCGACGGCAGTACTTTTTGCAGGATGTCGTACGGCTTTTAAACCAATCAGTCCCGCAACTACCATGAAAATGCTGATTATATGAGTGTCCGTCAGGTGCAGCCTGGGGATCAGATAAGTAGAAGTGGTGCCTGCTCTGAAGATTTCCACCACGAAACGATAGAAACCATACATCGAAATATAGGCATAGAATAGTTCTCCCACTCGATTCCCTTTTCGCTCCCAGCGAGCAAGCCAAAAGAAGAAAATAACATTAAACAGAGTGGCGTATAGTTGTGTGGGGTGGCTTGGCGGGGTTAATATGGTTGGCC
The DNA here is from genome assembly GCA_025352825.1 of Chthonomonadaceae bacterium. Taxonomy (GTDB): domain Bacteria; phylum Armatimonadota; class Chthonomonadetes; order Chthonomonadales; family Chthonomonadaceae; genus JANXSG01. The sequence continues at coordinate 54,361 of JANXSG010000017.1, forward strand.
CAGAGGAATTTTCATCGTGAAAACGAACTGCCCAGGGATAGTTACAGGGGCTTCCGTAGCAGCACCCATTTAGAAAACAGCCTACACGCCCGATCGCGTATGCAATTGCCCATGCTGGCGCACATATATCTCCCACCGCAAGAAAAGAGAGTTTTCTTTTGCGGCAAAACCAGATTAAATAGAGTATTCCGGCAATCATGCCGCCGTGAAGCGAGAGGCCACCTTCCCATAGTTTCAAGGCATCCATAGGATGCTTTCTGTAGCTTCCCCAATCTAACAGCACAAATAGCAGGCGTGCACCCAAAATACCAAAAAGCAGCCCGGAGATGCCAAGATCGAAGATTGAGTCAGGATGAATTCGGCGTGAAGAGCCTTCTGGTTCTGTTGCGATTCTCCTCTCGCATACTTTCCGGGCATACTGTAGGCCCGTCAGGAACCCAATCACCAGGAGAAGCCCATAAGCATGAACTGGAAAACTGCCTATTGTAAAAAGTGTTGGTCTCATGATATAGGAGGCTCTTGTGTATTCGCCGTTGGGTTGGCGGAATGTTCGAGTTGCTTATTTTTTGGGCTAATCAGGAAATGATACATCAAAAGACAAATTCCGATGGTAATGCATGAATCCGCAATATTAAAAATGGGAAAGTGTATCACTTTGAGATAGAAGAAATCGACCACGAAGCCATGCCTGATTCTATCTGCCAAATTGCCCAATGCTCCGCCCATGGCAAGCGCAAACGCAGTACCCACATGCAGCTCAATATTCGGAAGGCGATGGTAAGCGACTATCAGTGCAATGACAGCAATTACTGCGAAAGAGATAAATAGAGTGTTTCCATGCGGTAGCAGGCCCCATGCCCCTCCTGTATTGCGCGTGAGAGTAAGATTAAATACTTCACCGAAGATAGGCCGGCTCTGTTCCCAATAGAGGGTTCGCTGAATCCAGGCTTTGCTTATCTGGTCTGCAGTGAATACCAGGAAAACTAAAGTATAGAAAACTCCGGGGTGCAGCGAACGGGTTGAGGCAGATGATAATCCCGCATCCGTTATGATTTCACTGTTTGCATTCAAAGTCATGAATCTATTATAGACGGCGGGCATCACTTTTTCAAACAATCCATTCAGGTATTTACAAAACTAACAAAGCCGGGTAGATATTTATAATTATCAAGTGGTAATTGCAATAGTCTCAAAGTAGTTGAAAAACTCGTTCACGCTCTCACCCCCGCCCCCCTCTCCTGTTTTTAGGAGAGGGGGCAGGGGATGAGGGCTGAAATATGCGTGTATATATGACTTTTTCAACTACTTTATCAAGACCATGAAATTACTGCAAGCCTAATGTTTTTACCGGGCTTGGACATAATTAGTAAACTATCAATTTGTATATGACTAACGATATTTCTTGCTTATATACAGGATTATTAATAATTGTGTTACTGTTTTGTGCTGTGAAGATCAGAGGGGGTATCAGAATGGGACGTTCCGTTATAATTGGCATCTTAGTTTTCGGGATGGTAATGTTTGGAGGCCTAAATTGGAAATACCGAACAGACATAAATTCGGCGCTCACTCACTATAAGCTTGAATCGCATGAGCAAAGCCTGGCTGTTGAGCACCGTATTGAGAACTCGTTCCAGCAGATGTACCAGGGTCTGCGTACTATGGCCCGCCTTCCCGGTGTTCAATCCATCGACCGGTACGCCAAACACTTCGACGGCAATGCCAAAGGAGCAGTACAGGAGATTTACAATAACTTAGGTTCCAATGTAGCTATGTCCGAAGTCTACATCGTTCCCCTCGACCTCGATGCGGACCAAATAGACCCTGTCACTAAAACCAATCAGGCGCCTATTATCACTTTTGACCATCTCATTATCAATCGTAATGGAGACAGTAAAGAGGCCGACACCAGCGGCTTGGAACAGACCGAGATATACGAATATCGTTTGATGAAACAGCAGCTGGCTTGGATGCAGCAGAAATTTCCTTCCGAAAAGAGTGTACATGGCTTAGACTACCCGGCTCTCAGCGGCCCCGAAGTCATCACTTGTGATAACTCCAAATATTCCAAATCCGCCCCCGACGATAAAGACCGTTCGGGAATAGTCTACTCTGTACCATTTTACGATCTGAGAGGCGGCCTCAAAGGCTGTATCTCCGGAGTTATTCTTACTCACGCATTCCGCGATCTGCTCCCGAGTGGCAGCTACACACTACGCAGTAAAAAAAATAACTACAGCGCGGTTCCGAATATGGACGGCACCTGGAAAACTTCCAGCAAATGGATTAAAGACTTTTCAGCCGATCCCGAACTGCTCTATTCGGAAGTCGTCCCCATCACAATAGTCGATCAGGATGCCGGCTGGGGACTTTGGGTAGGCCTCCCCAACACGGCTTTCTACTCCCGAGGCGATGTTCGTTCCACTCGACAGTTTGCAATTATTGGCGGTGTGGGGATAACTGCCCTTCTGATTTGCATCTGGGGTGTGCTAATGATGAACTCTCGCAGCCGTCTCCTCGAGGAAGCCAATCATGCGAAGCTAATGGACTATCATCACAAAATGTCCGCTATAGCCGAAGAGGTAGCGGAAGGCAATTTGACTTTAAATGTGATCCCTGAATCAGAAGACGATCTTCTTGGGAAATCGTTTGATAAAATGATCAGCAATCTTCGCCTGCTAATCGGCTCTCTAGCTTCCAGTGCGGAAGCCACTGCTGCTTCGAGTGAGGAGCTGGTAGCATCCTGCCAGGTTGCAGGTGAATCCGCTGCACACATCACCGAGACAATACAAGATGTGGCGCTTTCTGCAAATCAATCGGCGCAGACCAGTCAGGAGATAGCTCAAGGCAGCGAACAGCAGGCGCAGTCGGCAACGCTGGCATCCGAAGCAATGGAGCGTCTGCAGGCAGCCATCATCCAGGTACAAGCAGGGAACCAGCAGCAGCGAGAAGCTGCAAACGGGGTGGCTTCAGAGATGCAGCAGACCACCAAGTGCTTTCAATCGATGGCGAGCTCTGCTTGGCAGATGAAGTCTGCGGCAGAAGCAGCAACCACGGCAGCAAAAGAGGGTGATGGTACGGTAGAGAAGACGATCACGAGCATGAGCCGTATTCAGGAGCAAGTTTCCGCATCCGCGAATAAGGTGATGGAGCTTGGGCAGAAGGGTCAGGAGATTGGTGCAATTGTTGAAACAATCAATCAGATAGCGGAACAGACGAATTTATTGGCGCTGAATGCAGCCATCGAAGCAGCCAGAGCTGGAGAGCATGGCAAGGGATTCTCTGTAGTGGCAGATGAAGTTCGCAAGCTCGCAGAGCGCTCTGTGTCGGCAACCAAGGAGATCGAGGCTCTGATAAATGGAGTACGTTCGGGAGTAGATGAGGCTGTTCATGCCATGGATGCGAGCCTTAAAGAGGTGAAATCGGGGGCAGCTCTTGCCGAGGAAGCGGGGACAGCTTTGGCACAGATACAAGAAGCGTCCCAGTCTGTTCTGAAAGGTGTGGAGGGTGTGCTCACCGTGACCGAAGAGATGGAGTTCTCTGTACAGAGAGTGCTGAAGGCTCTAGATGGGGTGAAAGAGCAGTCTGAGGAGAACGAAACCACAATGTCGGCGATGACCAAGGTATCGGGACAGGTATCTAGCGCTATCACTATGGTAGCGGCGGTGAGTGAGGAGACCGCAGCCGGTGCGCAGGAGATGAGCGCAGCAGCTGCGGAAGTATCCTTGGGCTCTAAGACAGTGACGGAAATTGTGAGAGAGCAGACACAGCGTATACATGCTCTGAGTGAATCGGTGCAAGAATTGAGCGATGCGAGTATTCTGACGAAAGAACTTTTAGGAAAATTCAATCGCTTCGACTGGGATCGCCGCAAAGATGAGATTGGAAATGAAAGTCGGATGGATGATCTGCGCACACAGTCACTTTACGAAGCTGCCAGTAAAAAACTGCTAGGAAAAGAAGCGCCTGTAACCTTGTCGTTGGAAAAGATAAAAATTAAAAAAGAGCGCAAAGCAGCTTAATATTGTTTCACATTGAACGCCCCTGTGACTGATGACACTTCATCAGACACAGGGGTTTTTTCTTAAGTTTATGCAGAAAAGTGTTGGAAAAGTACAGCCATTAATCCAATAACACTTTAACTTCGCGGGTACAATGTATTGGCAGAGATTCATTCAGGGAGACGAGATAATTGATCGAGAAACACAGATGGAAAGTAAGCCTGCATGGCGGGCATAGTGGTGAGTTTTGTGATCATGCCGAGACCACTCTTTGTGAGATGCTGGAAGCGGCAGTTCTGGCTGGCTATCACACATTTGGAGTGAGTGAGCATATCCCGCGCCCTGAAGCGAAATTTCTGTATCGCAATGAGCTGGAAAGAGGCTGGGATGTAGCTAAGATCGAGCGTGATTTTGATGCCTACACTCTGGCGCTGACTGAACTTGCGGATAGCTTTGCAGACCGTCTGATAGTTCTGCGTGGCTTTGAGGCGGAAGTCGTTCCAACGGCATCATACCCGGATAGATGCGCAAAGTTTCGTGGTCGTACACAAGCCGATGGACGCCCGGCTTTCGACTATTTCGTGGGGTCGGTGCACTATGTAAATGAGACGCAGATTGATGGAACTGCCGAAGAGTGCAAGCGTGCGCTGGAGGAATGGGGTGATCTGGAATCGCTTGCGGTAAAATACTATGATACGGTGGCGGAAATGGCGCAGGCGCTGAATCCGGACGTGGTGGGTCATCTTGATCTTATTAAAAAAACGGCCAAATCTCTTGGCCTGCAGTCAGTTCCGCTGGATACACCCGTTATCGCAGCAGCAGTGGATAGAGCGTTAGAATCGGTGCGCTCAGTCGGGGCTATTCTTGATCTTAATACAGCAGGATGGCGAAAAGGGCTTGGAGAGCCGTATCCTGCGCCATGGCTTATTAAGCGAGCATCTGCAATGGGAGTTCCTTTCTGCTTTGGTGACGATAGCCATCGCCCTTCGGATGTAGGCTCAGGTATTACTGATGCACGAGACTACCTATTGCAGAACGGTGTGAAGAGTGTTACCGTGCTTACTCGTGAAGTTGACTGTGAACGTGGCAACCTGGTGAAACAAGTGATCTCGTTATAAGATGTGAAGATACCTTCTGGTTGATCTAAAAATTTCTACCCTTCAAAAAAAACATGTTCCTTTCCTGATTTTCACTTTACGACTGAGTAGGAAAGAATGGTCACAGCAAAAATGATTGGTGCGTGAAATCATTCATTTTTATAGGGAAGTCCCACCCGCATGTCGCATTCCCCACAAAATAAAGATGTATCACTTTCGCCTGGACTCTATGAATCATTGGTCGATGGCACACTCAAGAAACGGATATCTCAGCTACCAAATGCATTCGAAACTATTTGCAAAGAACTAGATCCAGCAAATAGTCATATCGTGCTTTCAAGACATGTCGCGGATATATTATCGCAAGAACTTTCTGAGCAAAGTGGAGAGAGCAAAGTGCAAGCTCAGACGGAGATTTGCAATCTCATGATTGAATTTCTCCAGGATAAGAGTAAGGGGATTTCGAAATCATTTTTCGAAGTTGAATTGCCTGCGGAACAGCTTCTCGCAGTAGTCAGCACAGAAAACGATTCTGCAATTTCAACCCGGAGTAAAAAACACGTACTGCGACCAGAAACTCCATTGTCAACCAGCTGTCTGCTCACAGGAACTCGCATTGACCCCAGCCTCGCTTCACAAATCCGAAAAGAGATAGATACTTCCGATGAAATTGATATTCTATGCTCCTTTATAAAATGGAGTGGGATTCGGGTTCTTGAGGAAGAGCTGCGAACGTTTACATCTCGTAAAAATGTCCGCCTCCGTGTGATCACCACATCTTACATGGGGGCAACAGACCCGAAAGCCATAGAATTTCTTCAAAATCTCCCTAACACTGAGATTCGAATATCGTACGATACTAAACGTACTCGTTTACATGCGAAAGCATACCTATTTCATAGGCATAGTGGATTCGGAGCGGCATACGTTGGCTCTGCGAATCTTAGTCATTTCGCTATCACAGATGGGCTTGAGTGGAATGTAAAGATTAGTCAGACCGAGACACTCCACCTGTGGCAAAAGGCGGTAGGTACATTTGAAACCTACTGGAATGATCCGGAGTTCATCAGTTATTCATCATCGGACTTCGATCGATTCTCTGCCGCTATCAAAACCGAAAAGAATCTGGGAAGTGATTCTCCGGCGACTTTCCAGTTCGATATAACGCCTTACGGTTATCAACAGGAGATACTAGATAAACTTGAAACTGAACGAGAGGTACATAACTACTGGCGAAATCTTGTTGTAGCTGCTACAGGTACGGGTAAAACTGTAATTGCAGCCTTGGACTATAGAAGAGAGTGCGAAAGAAGATCAAAGCAGAAAAAAGTTACTCGACCCCGACTACTATTCATAGCACATCGAGAAGAGATTCTCAAACAGAGTTTAGCTTGTTTTCGTGCAGTACTAAAAGATCAGAACTTTGGTGATCTGTTTGTAGGAATAAATGTGCCATCACAACTTGACTTTCTTTTTGTGTCTATTCAAACATGGAACAGCAGAAATCTAACAAATCAATTTGAAGAAGATTACTTCGATTACGTCGTGGTTGATGAGTTCCACCATGCGGAAGCTCCCAGTTATGATATGCTATTAAAATATCTTCAGCCCCGAATACTTCTCGGATTGACTGCCACACCAGAACGTGCAGATGGCATGGATATTCTGCATCACTTTGGCGGTCGAATTTGTGCGGAAATTCGGCTTCCTGATGCCATAAACCGTAAACTTCTATCGCCTTTTCAGTATTTTGGTATTTCAGATTCAGTAGATTTGAGCGCGCTTAAGTGGCAGAGGGGAGGATACATTCCCGCGGAATTGGAGGAACGGTACACGGGGAACGATTCCCGTGCAGACCTGATAGTTCGATCCGTAATGGAAAAATTAACAGATTACCGAAAAAGCCGTGGACTGGGATTCTGTATCAGCGTCAAACATGCGGAATATATGGCCGGATATTTCAGTAAGTGTGGTATACCAGCTATCGCATTAACTGGAGCAAGTTCACATGAGATAAGAAATGCAGTCCAAAAGAAATTAATCAGCCGCGAGATAAACTATATTTTTACGGTTGATCTTTACAATGAAGGGGTAGACATTCCAGAACTGGATACTATCTTATTCCTTCGACCTACCGAAAGCCTGACAATTTTCTTGCAGCAGTTCGGCCGAGGTTTGCGGCTCCACAGTGAAAAAGAATGCCTTACAGTTCTTGATTTTATAGGTCAAGCTCATCAAAACTTTAATTTTGAGATGCGATTTCGTGCTCTTATGGATGTGCCTCGCCATCGGATTGATGAGGAGATTGAGCAGGGATGTCTGCATCTACCTTTAGGTTGTATTATTCGACTTGAACGAATTGCGCAGCAGCATATTTTGAATAATATTCGTTCTGCAATATCCATCAATAAGAATTCCTTGCTTCGGAGTATCAAATCTTTCGAGTTAGATAGCGGCCAAGAACTTTCACTTAGCAGTTATTTAGACTATCATCACATGGATCTCGATCAGATATATAAAAGATCCAGCTGGGCACAGATGTGCGCTGAAGCAGGTGTTAGGGGGAGTTTTACCGAACCAGATACTGCAGTACTGAGCAAAGGGTTGCGGCGAATCTCCCACATCAACAGCCTACCCCAGATTAATGCACTACTGCACATGCTTGAAATGTCTGATATTGAAATACTTGATTATTTAATTTCAAACAAAGATGCGCAAAAACGAATGAACATTGCAGTTTGCTCTCTTTTTTCAGATATGGAAATCACCGAAGCATTGGAAGGGTACTTGCGACTTTCAAATAATCCAGTTTTGCGAGATGAACTTAATACTTTTCTTGAGATGCGGCGAGCTAATGTAGAGTTCAATTCGAAAAGGGTTTCCTTACCCTTTTCATGTGCTTTAGACCTTCATGGCAGTTACACGTTAGATGAAATCCTAGTCGCATTTGGTTACGATTCTGAAAAGAAACGAAGAAGTATCCGACAGGGAGTCGTTCATCTGCCGGATTTGAAAGCGGATGCTTTCTTTGTGACACTGAATAAATCTGAGGATGCCTATTCACCAACTACGATGTATGAGGACTATGCTTTGAGTGAAACTCTTTTTCACTGGCAGTCTCAAAGCACAACTTCTGAAACGTCAGAAACCGGATTGAGATATGTGAATCATATTAGCATGGGATATACTCCGCTCTTATTCGTCCGTGAAGATAAATCAAAAGATAACATTTCTTGTCCATATAGTTTTCTTGGTGACCTAGAATATGTGAGCCACTCTGGCAGCAGTCCCATGAGTGTGGTGTGGAGATTAAAGAATCCAATTCCTGCACGAATCCTCTCATTTGCAAAACGTATGTTGGCCGCATAAATATACTAAACTAAATTATCGTCCACGGATTATCACTGAGAATCTCAAGCGTAAATTATTTCATTTTCAAGATCGAAGGTACGTCGTAACATTACTTAGGGTATAATTTTAAGCCCTGCAGAGCTAAACTACTTCTTATTGTCGGGGGAATAACTATTCCGTTTCATGAAAGGTGGCTGTTTCGTGGCGAATTATACTCCCGATCTTGAGAACTTCAAAGAGATGTCCGGGCGAGGCAACCTTATTCCTGTCTTTCGCGAGATTCTGGCAGATCGCCTCACGCCAGTCTCTGCATATGAAAAACTCACTGCTGCCGATGGCGACGAACAGAACTCATTTCTTCTCGAAAGTGTAGAGGGCGGCGAACGCATAGCTCGTTATTCCTTCCTTGGCAGCAGGCCATCACTTATTTTTCGCAGTAAAGGGAATGTGGCCACCATTACAGAAGGTGGAGCCTCTCGAACCGTCGAGATCGGACTGGATGAGGATCCTCTGACTCTTCTCAAAGAACTGCTGGGCAGATATCAGTATGTAGAGACACCGGTGCTTCCGAGATTCTGTGGAGGTGCCGTTGGATTTTTTGGCTACGATGTCGTCCGATTCTTTGAGAAACTTCCCGACAAAAATCCCGACGATCTTGATGTAGACGATGCCTGTTTCCTCTTTACCGATACGATTGTCCTTTTCGATCATGTACGACATCGAATGCGCATAGTGTGCAATGCACATGTTGAGAATAACGATCCAAAATCAGCCTATGAAAAAGCTCTTCAGAAAATCGAAAGTATTATTAGTCGGCTAAAGTCATCATTCACTCCAGAAACGACATCAAAGGTACCTTCGAATTCTTGTGGCGTACAAGTAGAATCCCTCTTTCCGCGTGCAGCATATGAGGCTGGAGTTGAGAAGTGCAGAGAGTATATTCTGGCTGGAGACGCGTTTCAGATCGTGTTGGCACAGCGATTTAAAGTCGATTTCAATGCACCTCCATTTGATATATATCGCGCTCTCCGTTCCGTAAACCCATCACCGTACATGTACTACCTAAATCTTGGCCGCCGAAAAATCATCGGTACTTCGCCGGAGATATTAGTGAGTTATGAGCAGGGAACCGTTCGGCTTCGGCCTATTGCAGGGACTCGTCCACGATCCGCAGACCCGGAGGAGGATATTCGCCTGGAGAAAGAGCTCCTGGCAGATGAGAAAGAACGTGCGGAGCATATTATGCTGGTAGATCTAAGCCGAAACGATCTTGGTCGGGTTTGTGAATATGGCAGCGTCAAAGTTAACGAACTCATGATCATCGAGCGATATTCTCATGTGATGCATATTGTCTCTGACGTGACCGGCACGCTGCGGTCGGACAGAGATATATTCGATGTGCTAAGAGCGTGTTTCCCTCACGGTACCGTTTCTGGCGCACCGAAGGTACGTGCAATGGAGATTATTGATGAGCAGGAGCCCACTCGACGAGGCTTTTATGCAGGATGCCTGGGATATTTCAGCTACTCCGGCGATATGGATATGGCAATCACTATCCGTACGATGCTTGTGGATGGCCAGACGGCTTACCTGCAATCTGGTGGTGGGCTTGTGGCAGACTCTGTTCCCGCGAACGAATATCAGGAGTGTATTAATAAAGCAAAAGCGCTGGTGATCGCTATAGAACTCGCAGAGGAAGGGTTGGATTAGAAATAGCAGTTATTACATTTTACTTCTCACTTGTCGGTCATCACAGAGTGGGAGATGGCCGGCCGTACTGCTGGCAGAGTGATAAAAAATTGTGTTCCTTCACCGGGAACGCTTTCGATTTTCATAGTTCCCTGCAGCAGCTCAATATATCTCATGACCAGGGGAAGCCCAACCTCCCATCCTTCATATCCGCGAGCAGGAACGTTTTCCAGAAGCGGATAAGGCATCATCATATTTGGCAGAGTTTCGGGTGGAAGATGCAGCGCAGTATCGTGTGTCGTTATTATTATTTCATCATTGATGCGTTTTGCTGAAATACTTACATTTCCACGCGCAGGAGTAGCGCGCAGAGTACTGGCTAACAGATGATAGACAATATGCCGAAAGATGCTTTCATCGGTCTCAATAATTCCCAGATTATTTGCAAGATTGATTGTAAATTCCACGGATTTCCTATTGGCAAGAGGTAAGAGAATCTTATAAATATCAGACAGAAGCGGTGTACAATCCTGGCTTCGGTATTGCTGAACTAGTTTACCAGCGCGAATATGAAGAAGATCGAGCAGATTATTGATTATTTCAAGCAAGTTTTGGGCAGAGTTTTCAATATGACCTAGAGCAGTGAGCTGTTCAGAATTGAGCTCCCCGTAGGTCTTCTCCATTAGCAGTTCAGAGAATCCGAGGACTGCCGTGAGAGGTGTTCGGATTTCATGGGAGGCATTTGCTAGAAATCTGCCGGCAAGATGCTGGCTGAAAAGTGTTTCATCTCCACGTTCTGCCAGTTGAGTTTCCATATGCTCCACACGAATATCAGCCACAGCTGAAGTGAGCAAGTTCAGCCAAATTTCAGCCTTTTCATAGTTATCAAAAGGGGAACCTATCTCCTGAGATACCAAAATGATATCATCCATTAGTTGAGCCCACATCAATCTTAAATCGGCCCATGATACAGGCATCTCCGCCCACAGAAACATGATAGAATGCACACTTTTCAATAAGTGTCCATTATTCATCCAAGGGTGTGTGCTCGCAGCATTAACAACGGCCTCGTTACCTCCCTCAGTGAGCCCGTTTTCGGAATTCTCTGCATATTTTACAGAATAATTTAGGGAGTGGATAGTTGTTGGATGATCGAGGATAAGTGCATTAAGCCATGCTGTTATCTCTGTGAGTGTCGAACGTAGCACAGCCGCGGCTTCTCCGCCTAGCGCGGTGAAGCCACTATCAAGGTGCCATAACTTTGAGGATATCTCGGTACACCATCTCGTTTCAATTTCTCCACACCAGGTTATCTGTTTTTGTGTGAGGGTAGTATGATCCACATTTAGTTCCTTCCCACATTTAGGTCTTAGAGATGTTAACAGAGCAAAATCTATATATCTTAATACTATTTATTTAGCTCGTTTGTTCATTTTTTGGATAACTATTTCTGTAATATCGTTGGTAGAGTAGGTAAGCGAGTTTGAATCGAAGACGTGCGCAACCCCGCGCTGCCTGGCAGTTTGTGCGACTGTTTCTCGAAGTTTTGCAATCTGATCATGCCGAAACGAATCAAGGCGTTCGGCCTTTTCCATTCTTGCGGCGTTGGCGATACTCGGCATCATATTTTCTAACAGTCGTTTTTGGGCAGTGAGGTCACGCATTTTTTTCTGGTCGTCAGGCGTTAGCGAATCTTTTTTCGTCTGAAGGCTGGCGAGTTCTCGCAA
>JANXSG010000034.1 GCA_025352825.1 Chthonomonadaceae bacterium
CTTCAGTATCTTCCCACGATGACCAACACGAATGCTCCCATGGGTGTGGAGATGCTCTATACCATTCCCTTAGGAATATGGAGCGACACCTCTGCAAGGTTATTAGCGCTGGCTATTGGAATATTTGCCCTTTCGTCCGTCATTGCTTTAGGCAGGATTCGCCAATCCGTGTGGTTAGGTCTAGCTGCTGTAACATTACTCGTGTTCGGATTTCTTAAGTTCAACCTATTTCAGCTGTTGACAGATGCCTATGTTGATTTTGCAGTTACCCTTGAAGTGACTTGTGCTGCCATAGCAATATTGTATTTTCTTCGTTCGTCGGATCGAAGATGGGCGGTAGTGGCTGCTCTTTTCGCTGGATTCGCAGCTTCCTTTAAACCGACAGCACTATTCTTAGGAATATCTATTGCTATTGTTCTATTAATGGAATTAGTGCGAATGCGCAGTTCCAATATTCCTAAATTGATCGTCTCACTGTTAATTATTTGTCTGCTGCCTTTACTTCCATGGATGTTTAGAACATGGTATTTAACGGGAAATCCTATCTATCCGATGCTTGCTAATGTATTCCCTACGCGTGATTGGAGTGCAGAGCAGGGGGTCGCGTTCACCAATTTCTTCAAGTATTATAATTGGGGGACATTTATGGGAAGTGGGATGTCGCTGCATCACCGTGTAGTTATTTTAAACGTACTCAGAGGTGTGATTGCCCTCTCCGCTATCGCAGCTCTTCGCAAAATAACTAACATTGAGAATCGAGTACTATATGTACTGATCTGTCTCTTTGGAATATCCCTGATGTCCAATACGGGGTTGTATATCAGATATTACTTGCCCATCCAAGGAATTGCTTACGTGCTAGCATTGTCACTATTAATGCGAAATCGATTTTCGGTAAAAATTGCCCAAATCACTATTCCCATTCTGATTTTGGTGATAGTATGGGTCGGAATGAAGTCCGATAGGGGTAATTATATGGAGAAAACTAAGTTTATTACTGGCATCAACAGCCGAGAAAAGCAGTTAAGTTCTGATACTTCCGGGTTTTACCAGACGTGGAAATATGTAAACGAGAAGGTGGAGCCGGATGCGCCAATATTGGTAACGGCATTTTTTCAGTCGATGGCCATGAATGCCGGCGGAACATTTCTGAGTGACCATCCCTGTTACACCACGGATGCCTATCTACAGACATGTATAAGAATGGATACCTGGGAAAATTACATTAAAGATATTCAAAGGCTCAAACTAGAATACGTCTTTAGCAGCAGTATCTTGAGATATGAGAATCACAGTGCATCCTACGCACCTGCAGCGAATGAGTATCCGTTCTCCCGAAGATTAGTGAAAGAATACGGAAATCTGTTGTTTCGTGCGGGAGAATTTGAAGTCTACAAACTTGATGGGCTGAATGACAGCCTGTATTTTAAGCAGAGATAGATCATAATTTTCGAAAACGTCGAGAGTCACAAGGTTTATCAAATCTTCTACAGCCAATTACTAGTCTGGCATATAAGAAACCGTTTTAATTGGCCAGTAACTATCAATTTCGCGTAACTATTCAGAATGAAATGTGGGATGATAACCTATCAGCTAGTGTATGGCTCTCTGTACGGCGCCGACCACCTGTCCATGATCATTCAGACCGTTAAATTGTTACTTACTTTTCTTCATCTGGGCAAATCTCTTTTAGATTTCGAAGCTGTGGCCAATCATTGCGGAGGCAATCACCACTACAATTGTCCCGATTCCTCCCAACACCACAGAAGGAACCGTTCCCAGCCATGCTGCAGCTGCTCCCGATTCAAAAGCTCCCAGTTCGTTCGATGCCCCGGCGAAAATAGTATTGACGGAAGATACTCTGCCTCACATGTGACGGACAACGATAGGAAATCGGGCGTAAAATTTTAGCGCGTTCTGGGGTCAGCCGCTTGATTAACGCTTCCGAGTATTGATACCCCAAACGCGTGCTTCCCCTGTGTGGCCCATAACGATAGACCAGATTGCGGCGCAAACCCGGATTTTTGCGTTCTGAGCCACCGTGGCACAGGGCATCTACAAAAAGGAGGGCATCCCCTGCTTCGAGAAATACGGGAACCGCGCCGTCTGTGGATTCTGGCGGGTCGTTACGCAGGTTCGCATATCCCTTTTCAAAAACCGGGTGCGACAGATTCGACTTAAGGCTCCCTGGAATGACGACCGTCAGACCGTCTCCTTCGCGTATGTCTGTCAGGGCAACAAGTATATTTATCTGTCCACAGTGGAACGCATTGTTATGAAATCGAAATTGTGTACGGATGCGCCGCCAGTCGCCGTCAGAATGAATATTAATGAACTCCGACGGCCCACGCAGCGTGACATAGCATTCGTCAATGAACAATCCATCTTCATTGCCAACATAGCTGCGGACGTGTTCTATCCAAGCTGGATGGTGTATCAACTCCTCAAAGGGTTCTCCGCCTTCCACAATGTTTTGCATACTGCGGCCATCAATATCACCATGATAGGATTGAGCCTGAACATTACCATGCCATGCGCCATCTTGAAGCGGAGGAATCACATCAATAGCGGCATTGATTCGCTGCACTTCCTTTGGAAGAAGTGCGTTCTTCAGCACCAAAAAACCACGCAAATCAAAAAGATAGTCTTCCATCGGAGTAGGTATCGCCATACTGCTTCATCCTCATACACTTTTGTTTGCGACAAGGCGTCAGTTGCATTCCCAGGTTGCTTTTCCTTTTGCATCTTTCTTCGCCCCGCGCGCACACCAGGGTTCGGCCTTTTCCGTCACGAGCGCAGTGGATCTCCTCCAGCCGACATGGCCGTCTGAGTAGCCGATCATCACACCGCCATGATGCCGACCTTCTGAGAAATCCTGTCGCAGTTTGGGGAGGATTGGGAATGCGGAAATACCCTTCTCCCCGACGATAGCTGGATCAAGATCGGTCCGCGTTCCGGGGATATACCACTGGTTCCCATACGGGTTGAGAATGAACGACTCTTTGACATGAGTCCACCAGGGTATCCCCGCGGTTTTTTCCGGGCGGTCAACACTAAGGGTTGCACCAGTATGACCAAACCTTTAGCATCAATCCAGGCTTCCGTCAGGCGTGCGCATCACGCAGCCAACGCCTATCTGTCCACTTGAATCGCGTTAATGGGCATAGTAACTTATCACCCAGCGGGCAGTAATAAGGAACGACACCTGCCATTCTTAGTTCAGTTTAGCCACTAACCTATCATATTCAGGTTTAACACAATCTTGATCTACCCCAATTTTTTCAAGCTAAGGGGAATATCAATATGTTTGATGAAACCTTCGAGTTTTGACTATGCCAGGTCGGCCGTAAAAAGTATTTGCACAACAATGTATTGATAATGAGTATAATTACTTTAATAAATACTGGGAATTGGTCTGAACTGGAGAGGTTAATCAGCCGAATATCAGAGTCTATAACACACTCTGACGGCTGGCATAGATACGCTGCGCGAAATGCCCCGTCAATCCTCATACTTGGGGAATGGACGCGTCTCGTATGCATCTCACACTGCACACTTATCTCACCGTACAGATACAACAGATTATCGACTGTGGCCCACTGCATACTCTTACCTGGGCATCCCGTTCAAACACAGAATGTAGGATTCAGCTCTGCGTTCACGAAGGCGGAGGGCCTTACATCTCTGTACAGTTCGAAATTCGCGCTGATGATAGTAAGAGAAGATTCGACAGAGCTCTTGGCGCGATTGGATGGAGCGCAATGCAGGCTGATAACAGCCAAAGTCTCCACTACTACATTACCCGATCAACTAATTACAGCTTACTGTTTGCTCAGGCGGAGGAAGCGGCATCATTTTGTGAAAGAGCGATGCATCTTCTATGGCATGCTGAAGCAGTTTCTGATGTCGCTCTGCTCGCTGCCAGAGGTCCCTATATCCCGCTTCGTGCATATGAAAACAAGAGTCCTGTTCCCCTTCCTCTGGCCGCCTGAGTTCCATGGGAACAGGATCAGGCGCTGATGAGGATCCACTCCATTGGTTATTCGACCCGCACTTCCATCAGACATCCCAACAATTCTTGCCATCTACAACCAGTCTGTCGTTCACTCCACCGCCAGCTATGCCTACGAACCGCTAAGCCTGGAAGACCAGCAGAACTGGTTTCATAGGCACGAAACAGGAGGATATCCTGTGTTCGCAGCCGAAGAAGAAGGGGAAGTTGCAGGGTGGGGCTCTCTCAGCCCATACCATGCACGTATCGGGTATCGGTTTACCGCCGAGACATCGATCTATATTGCGCCAGAGCATCAGCATAAGGGATTTGGCAAAAGAATGCTCGCCGAACTTATCGATTCTTCAATCGCGATGAAACTGCACGTTCTGATAGCGTTGATCGATTCGGAAAATGCAGCAAGTGTCCGTCTGCATGCCGGATTTGGCTTTGTCGAAGCTGGGCGGCTGCGAGAAGTCGGTTATAAATTCGACCGCTGGCTGGATGTAATCCTGATGCAGTTGTTGATTGCCTAAACTTTCAATTAAGTTTAAACTGTCTTTGCAACCGCACTAACTACTTCACCGTTACTCATAAGGCAACTTAGATGTCTACCATAGGGGATACATTTCGTGAACTAAATCTATTAAAAGAAGCGCAGGTTTTTGAGGAGTATGCAATTGCAGGTGCGATGGCATTTCTTTTCTACACCGAGCCAGCTCGAACTTATGATTTAGATGTGTTTATATTTTTACCAGCACAGGCTGGTCTCGTGTTTACGATGGAACCACTATATGATAAACTACGTGAACGTGGGTATAGTTTCGATGCTGAACACGTTTTGATTTTTGATACACCGGTACAGTTTATTCCCGCTTACAACCCTCTTACTGAAGAGGCAGTTCGAGAAGCCGTAGTGCATAATTATGATGGGGTAGAAATACGTGTAATTCGCGCTGAACATCTAGTTGCACTCGCCTATCAAACTGGAGGCCGGCATAGGATTGTTCGTGCAGAAGCCCTCGTAGAGGAAGGCGCTATCGATACCACAAAATTACAGAGCATTCTTGTAACTCATGGAATCACTTCATCTTTTGGATAAGATATATGACGGAACCATCGAAAAAATCTCCTGTTGAACAGGAAGCAGAACGTATATTTGCGGAAAAGCGTGTCTGGCATAAAACTCAGGCGAACCTTCCTCTAAAAGAGAAAGTACGAATTCTGCTTCAAATGCAGAAAGACGACTATCCAATATTGAAAAAAAGAGGTGTTCTGAAATCCTGGGAAAAACCCTGGGATACACAACCATAAACCTGTCATATGTTTTGCCTACCCCCCCCTTCCCTGCACATGCAAACGATAAAGCTGTTTTCGTTAGGGAAGGAGGAGAATCAACTTTCAAGAATTTGCCCCTCTCCCAACGAGGAACGAGTGACCAGGAGAGGGGTTGGGGTGAGGTGATTTTATTGCAACTAATAACAATTTTGAACTTATCAGGAGTGGAACGATAGATGCCAGAATATGAACCCGTGGTGGGAATGGAGTGTCATGCGGAGCTTCTTACGAACTCCAAAATGTTTTGCGGCTGTAAAAACGAGTTTGGTGGAGAGCCCAATACTCGGTGCTGTCCGATTTGCCTCGGAATGCCGGGAGCGCTACCTGTCATGAATAGGGAGGCGGTCAACCACGTCATTCGGACTGCGCTGGCTCTGAACTGTGAAATTACGCGGGACGCCAAATTCGACCGCAAGAACTACTTCTATCCCGACCTGCCCAAGGGGTATCAGATCAGCGAGTACGATAAGCCGATTGGAGTGAAAGGCTGGCTGGATATCGAAGTCGATGGGCAAGTAAAACGGATTCATATTCGCCGTGTTCACCTGGAGGAAGATACCGGCAAGCTGTTCCATGTGGCTGGGGATGAGAGCTTTGTCGATCTCAACCGAAGCGGTGTTCCGCTAATGGAGATAGTTACAGAGTTCCCGCCGGACATCCACTCCGCAGACGAGGCACGCGCCTACTTGATGAAACTGCGCACAATTCTAACTTTTATTGGCGTGTGTGATGGAAAGATGGAAGAAGGCTCGCTGCGCTGCGAACCAAATGTCTCTATTCGTGAGATCGGGACTCATATCCTGGGCACTAAAACTGAGATTAAAAACCTCAACTCATTTCGAGCCGTACAAAAAGGAATCGAGTTTGAAGTGGAGCGCCAGGCCGAACTGACGGAGGCAGGCGAAAAGATTGTTCAGGAAACTCGGGGATGGAACGATGCGAAACAGATTACTTTTTCTCAGCGTTCAAAAGAGGGTGAGCAGGAGTATCGCTATTTCCCAGAACCCGATCTTCTACCTCTAGAGATATCCGATGATTGGATCGAGCAGATCCGGCTCAACATGCCGGAACTCCCAGATTCCCGAAAAGCCAGGATCATATCAGAATACGGACTCTCTGCCTACGATGCTGCCTATCTTATCGAAGAGAAAGAACTCGTTGACTTTTTTGAAGAGACCGCAAAGCTTAGCGGCGATGCCAAACTCTCCGCAAACTGGATAATGAGTGATTTAGCCCGCCTGCTGAATACGGATAATACCCCCATCCAAAACTCGCCGATTTCGCCCGCACATCTTGCCGAAATGGTTAAGCTCATTAATGATGGGACGATCAGTGGAAAGATCGCGAAGACTCTAATCGAAGAGATGTTCACCACCTCAATAGCTCCAGGGCTGATAGTGGAGGATAAGGGGTGGAAAACCATCAAAGATACCGGCGCCATAGAAGCTCTAGTTGAAAAAGTTATGGCTGATAATCCGGCTATTATTTCGGATATAAAAGAGAAAGGTCTTATGCAAAAGAAGGGATTCCTGGTGGGGCAGGTGATGAAAGCCTCTCAGGGGAAAGCTGATCCACAGGATGTCAACCGTATTATCGATGAGAAGTTAATCGGGTGACATCAGCGTAGTTAACTGCGTATTTTATAGAAGTTCGTACTTTTTTAGGGGAGACGAGATGTCCGAATATACCAGTATGGTTGCCAACAGTTTGAGAGAATCAGCCAAAGCGATTGTCCGAATTGTTAATTCAACACAACCGGATAAAATCGAGTGGAGTCCACTGGGAGAAGGGCGTACTGTACTGGATATGGTGCAAGAGTGTGCCGTTATCAGTCTGATGAGTCAAGAGACTTTCAGTAAATGCACTCAGCCAGAATTTGATTTTGAACTCTTCGGCAAATTGAAAGTCGAATATAATACGATTGAGAAAGCTATTGAAGCGATCAACACGAACACGGAAGCTCTAGCAAAAATAATAGAAGCCTTTCCGGACGATAAATTGAGTGTTACGATTCATCTTCCTTTTGGATCTGGTTTGACCAAAACATTTGCAGAATTCATGATGATGCCCGTCAATAATATGATCTACCACTACGGTCAAATAAACTATATTCAGACACTCTATGGCGACAAAGAGATGCATTAGTTCTGCGCTAGTAAGGAAACCTTTTGAGGTTTAGAAACATCCTAATTACAGTTCTTGCAGTATACTCGCTGCTGCCGGAGATAACTTTTGCGGCAGTCGGGGATAATATCGATTCACTGGTGAAGGGATTGAGCTCTTCAAGGGTTGAGATCAGGGCTGATTCTGCTGAAAAACTGGTTAAGCTGAGGGAACCAAGTGCGCTGCCAGCTTTGATAAAAGCTTTTGGCGATCCCGTTGAATCAGTACGGGCGCAAGCGATACGGGCAGCTGCCGCCACGGCGGATAGACAGCATGCGTCACTATTCGAAAACGGACTGCACAATGTAAATTCCAAAATAAGAGCTGGATCTGCGAATATCTTAGGAATCCTGCATCTCAAGACCTCTTTTGCTCTCCTAACAGAAGCGCTGAATGATAAAAGTAGCAGTGTACGTGAAGCTGCCACAGAAGCATTAGGTGAAATAGGTGATCCAAGATCCGCTGTGCCAATGAGAAAATGTTTGAGAGATACGGATTCTCGTGTTCGTTTGAAAGCAGTCACTGCTCTCGGACAGATGAAGGATTTTCAAAGTGCACCGATGATTATAAAGATGCTTGCTGACACCAACCTACAAGTTCAAACGGCTGCTGCACTTGCTCTTGCTCGCATTGGAGATAAGAAAAGTATTCAGGATTTAACGAAAATAGTTCAAAAATCAAATCCGACAGAATCATTTGGAGTACAGTTTTTCGCCGCGTATGCACTTGGGGCTATTGGAGACAGGCATGCCACGCCGATACTAATATCGGGTCTTAAAAAAGCCGATCCTTTCATCCGTTCTTCTGCTGCGGGATCCCTTGGTTTTCTACGAGACCCTGCAGCGTGCATTCCTCTAACACAGTCATTAAAGGACAGGCACAAACTCGTACGCTGGATATCAGCACAATCGCTCGGAAATATTGGAGACAAACGAGCTGTTCCATCGCTCATCAATGCTCTAAAAGACACGAATGAAGATATTCGCGAACAGTCCGCAAAGGCACTGGGTAAAATTCGAGATCGCCGTGCAGTGGGTCCGTTAATCGCTGTATTCAAAGATTCGGATGAGGCAATTCCCAAAGCAGCAGTACTGGCACTAGGTCGGATTGGTGATCGATCGGCGCTTCCTTCGATTCGTGGATTGCTGAATCACTCAGACAACACGGTTCGTCTGGCAGCCCATGAAGTAATTAAAATGCTGGAGTCATCGAACTCCGCACACTCTTCTGCAGGTAGATAGTGAAAGATACCACGCAGATATTCGCCGCTGGTTTCACACAGATTTGGAGAATAGTTATGAACACCCGCAATATGAGTCCTTTCGTTAAGCTCTACACATCAGGGTCAATCATGTGCCTTTTTGGTCTCGCTGGCACTGCAGCCAACGCAGAGACAATACCGAAAGTTCAGAAGCAGAACATCTATCTGCCATCGTATTCAACCATGGATTTTAAGGCTCCCGCAGCTGGACAAAAGAATGTTGCTCCTGTCTCCCAGGAAAGTCTTGCCGATGCGATTCTTGCAGACACGATGCAAAAACTGTGGGATCAGTCTGATGAACACTTCCACAAGGGCGAATACAGCCACATCATAAATATCCATCGGATCATAGTACAGGGCGATCCTGGCAACCTAAAGGCATACGAAAATAGCGCCTGGCTGCTATGGAGTACGGATCGCAATGATGAAGCCGTAGCATTTCTGAAACAGGGTGTTGCAGCAAATCCATCAAATTTCGACTTATACGACGAACTCGGTTCCCACTATGGCACTCGCCTGCATGATCCGGCTGCTGCCATACCTTTCTATGAGCAGTCTGTGCAGTTTAAATGCCCTTACTCCACACTTCATGGTCTGGCGCACTGCTATGAAAAAACTAATCAGTGGACAAAAGCGGTGAGTGCATGGGAATACGCTGCCAACTATGCTGATGATCCTCTTGCACCGCGCCGTTTAGACCGTGCGCGAGCGGAACTAGCCAAACGTAACGGAGTTAGTCGATAGTAGACACTAAATAAATGATCATTATCGTCAATGTTTGCTGCCACCTTCTCACAGCAATCAAGGCTTGTTGTTTTGATGAACAGTAAAATTCCATTTCTCATTCTCGCCATAGTTCTTTTAATCTCCCCTCAAGCCCAAGCTGCACCACCACGAAAAGCAGTCAGCTCTCCCTGGGATGTGGAGGCTAGAGAGTATCTCGGCACTCCTCAATCGGAAGCGGCTGTTGAAAGAGGACTGGCCTATCTCGCGTCCAGGCAGGAGCCAGATGGCCACTGGAGAAGCGGAAACTACAACTCTGAAGTAGCAATGACCGCTTTCTCGCTTCTGGCATATCTCGCATCCGGCAGCCAGCCAGGGAGAGGGCGATACGGCATCACTATGAACCTGGCGGCAGACTATCTCGCGAACAGTGTGCAGATGGATGGCAGCTTTGCACCGGTGGGCCTAGTAAGAAATGGAGCTGGCGGTCCCCCTATGTATGGCCATGGATTTGCCACATTGGCTCTTGCAGAAGTCTTTGGGATGACACACCGCCGGGATATTAAGAACAAACTATCCGCAGCAATAAAACTAATCGAAGATACGCAGTCGCAGAGTGGCAACCGCTACACAGATGGAGGTTGGCGATATCAGCCGATGCAGTCGGATGCAGATATCTCAGTGACAGTGGTTCAGGTGCTGGCGCTGCGCGCTGCTCGGAATGCTGGGCTCAAAGTTGCTCAGTCCACCATAGATAGAGCCGTGGCATATATGAAACGCTGCGCCAATAATCCAGATGGAGGATTTAGCTACCAGGTGAACCTGCATCAGTCCGGGCCAGCGCGTACTGGTGCAGGCACACTCTCACTGTTAATGGCTGGCATGAAGGACTCGCCCGAATGCCGAAACGGGCTTAACTATCTGGTTGCACATCCATTGAACGGTGTAAATCAGTGGGCCTATCGCGAGCACTTCTACTACACGATCTACTACGTCACACAGGCGATGTATCAGGCTGGTGGTAGTTTTTGGCAGCGATGGTACCCAATAATACGTGACCAGCTTGTGCGTTCACAGGGTTCAGATGGGGCGTGGTCAAGAAATGACGGCTATGTAGAAGCCGGCGCTGGCCCAGAATACGCCACGGCGATGTCTATCCTGGCGCTCCAAGTTCCGGCTGGGCTGCTTCCAATCTATCAGAAATAGGAGGCTGAAAATTTGCTATTTTGTCTCCTTGTCTCCCTCCTAACCGCACCTCCGCTATCTGCCCAAGCCAGGAAATCTATTCCACCCATTGAGAGAGTGACAGATAATCTCTACCGAATTGGCAAAGTTCTGGTGGATACAGAAGCACGAACCGTAAGCTGCCGTGGTGTCGTCAATATGGACAGCGGTGCCATAGAGTATCTGGCGGTGGGATCCGGAGGGAAATTACATGAGAGTCTTCTTCGGCTGGATGTACGGCCGATTCATCTGCAGATCGGGCTGATGCTGTTGGGATTAGAACCAAAACAGAGACTGAAGTCGCAGGGAGACCCCTTAACTCCTCAAGGCACACGAGTTCAGATCAAAGTTCGATGGATAGATCTGTCGGGTAGGAGAGAAGAATCCGCTGCAGAAAAGTGGATAGTCGTAATGCCTGGCGAGCGATTTATGGGCGAGATCCCGTGGGTATTCACAGGATCTCGAATCCTGAAATCAGGTTTTGAAGCCGATACATCGCGATCTATTGCTGCTGTCTGGCACGATCCTGCAGCTATCATAGACAATGCGTTGAAATCTGGCGCGGATAACAGTTGTTTCGTGAATAGCCATGTAGTTCCCAAAAGAGGAACGACGGTGGAGTTTATTATCTCATGTCCAGACAACCCATCACCGCGTCATAAAGAACCGACAAAATCATGAGTTCAGATATAGATATCTCTGCTGCTCCAAAAACACCTTCCTTACCTAATCCGTTTGGAGGGGCTTATCTTGTGTTCCGATACCACATGCTGCAGCGCAGGGCGTGGCGTGATCTGGTATGCTTCATGTTCATCGTTTTGATGGCACTTTTCCTGGCATCTCGATTAAGCACGTTTTGGGGTGAGAGTTCGGAATACAGTAATAGTGCGTTCCATTCCATGTCCGCTACTCTGGTGAATAGTCTGTTAATGCTAGGCATCGCACTTCCATTTATTGCAGCGGTTCTTGGTGGGTACGCCGTCCCTGCCGCCTACGAATTTGAGATAACTCAGTCGGCGCTTCTTTCGAAACTTAAGCCAATTGATATCGTGGTGGGGCGCATACTTGCTGGAATTTGGCCTGTTACAGCTTCCGTATTGGCTTCCCTTGCCTTCTGGCTGTTTGTTCAGCTCGCGCGGCATTTTTTGGACGGCGGGTGGAAAGCATACCTCTCGATATTTCTGGGACATACTATATTATTAACAGCAGTTATACTTAGCGTATCCCTGAGTTTTCTATTTGGTGCCAAAACGCGTCCTGGCCGTAATACACTCAGGGGTATTTCCGTTTCGATAGCATTTAATATACTGATGCTAATTTCTCCTTTGATCTTCCGTCCAGAGACTTTTCGGATGCGTAACCCTGTGCCGATTATCCAGATTCTGCTCTTAATGAACCCCCTCACCGCTCTAGCAAATTGTATGGGATCAGGATTCGATCTGTTGCGCGCACCTGTAATCTACGACCATACTAGCTTTCACGATTACAACTTTCACTACCCCAATCCAATACATACACTGTTTGTTTTCATTTCTCTGATAGGCGTGTGTCTGGCGTTTGCGTCCGTTCGATTGCGCAGAGCGTATCGATAATGGCACTTTCAGGCAGGGAAGTGCACTCCACTTGGTCAATTAGGTACACTATGAAGCTACTAATCAAATCGACCCAAATTAACCTAGTTCTGTTAACTCTTGCGGTTAACTGTATTCCAGCAGCCGCATCGCTTTCAGGAGATAGGAAAGCGCAAGCCAAAAACTCTGTGCAGAGTGGAATAAACTATCTGCACAGAGTTCAGGAGATAGACGGATCCTGGAGCCACTATCCTGCCACGACCGCCCTAGCTGTCTCGGCGCTGCTCAGAAATGAGCAAAAAGAGGCCTCCGATCGCTCTGTGGCAAAGGGTATACAGTATATTCTCCGCTCTGTGAAACCAAATGGAGCCATCTATAGTGATGCTAACCCGGCAACAGCGCTACCTAACTACAATACTTCTCTGTGTCTGATGGCGATCCTACTTACCCACAATCCGGCTTATAAATCGACTATTCGGAATGCCCAAAGGTATTTGGAGGGATCACAGTTTGATGAAGCTAACGGTACATCGACCTCTGATCCTAAGTATGGGGGTATAGGATATGGCTCGAAGCCAGACCGCCCCGATCTATCGAACCTACAAAATGCGCTGGAAAGCCTGAAGGAGTCTGGCCTGCCAAAAGATGCTCCTGTCTTTCAGAAAGCGATTATTTTCCTTCAGAGAGTGCAGAATCGTAAAGAGTCTAACGATCAGGCCTGGGTGCAAGACGATACAGACGATGGCGGGTTTATCTACGATAGTAAGGGCCGAAGTAATGTGCCTGGAGCAAAGCCGGCCTCGTACGGTTCGATGACCTATGCTGGCATAAAGAGCTATATCTACTGTGGTGTCTCGAAAGACGACCCGCGAGTGCAGGCTGCCATGAACTGGATTCGCCGAAGCTACTCAGTAAATGAGCATCCGGGAATGGGTGATACTGCTCTCTACTACTACTACCACACGATGGCGAAAACCCTCAAGGTGTACGGAAGTAATGTGGTGGTGGATACCGCGGGCCATTCGCACGACTGGTCTCAAGACCTGGCTGCCCAGCTTGTGCGCACGCAGCATCCCGATGGTTCCTGGTTCAACTCGAACGCACGGTACTGGGAAGATCAACCCGCTCTGGTGACCAGCTATACCCTGATATCACTGTCGTACTGTTTGAAGTAACGTGAAAGCCCTCACTCCCTGTCCTTCTCCCACGCTCTAGGAAAGGGGAGACAAGTGAGTTTAGCTCCCCCTTCTCCCGAAGCTTCGGGAGAAGAAGGTCGGGGGGATGAGGGTTTGCTAACCTTGTGACCAAATTTGAAAGTGAGAGAAATTGATGACTGTTGCTCCGAACACAACCGATAGTTCTGATGATATGGCGCGTCTCAAGCGTCTACGAGATGCATTCGATGCCATGCGGAGTGAAATTGGCCGCGTGGTGATCGGGCAGGATCAGGTGGTGGAGGAGCTGCTTATTGCCATGTTTGCGCGCGGGCACTGTATCCTTGTAGGCGTGCCTGGTCTGGCGAAAACCCTGCTCGTAAGTACCTTGTCACGCATTCTCTCTCTCTCTTTCAAACGTATCCAGTTCACCCCGGACCTGATGCCTGCCGACATCACTGGCACAGAGATCATTCAGGAAGACCCTGTGACGCGTGAGCGCAAATTCGTGTTCCTGCGAGGGCCGTTGTTCGCCAACATGATCCTTGCCGATGAGATCAACCGAACTCCTCCCAAGACGCAGGCTGCACTTCTGGAGGCTATGCAGGAGCATCGTGTCACCGTCGGCGGGCAATCGCATAAACTAGCAGAACCGTTTTTCGTACTCGCCACACAGAACCCTATCGAGCAGGAGGGAACCTATCCTCTGCCGGAGGCACAGCTAGATAGGTTTATGTTCCAGATCAGTGTGGGCTATCCTTCTGCGGAAGAGGAGCTTGCAATCATGAAAGCCACCACCGGCGGCCAGCATGTAGAGCTGAACGAGACACTTCATGCGGACGATATTCTGGCGCTTCAGGAGATAGTTCGGCGCGTGCCGGTGGGAGACCATGTATTTCGATACGCCATGGCTCTCGCACGGGCCACCCGCCCTGGTGAGACCGAAGCGCCAGACTTTGTGCGTGAGTGCGTAAGCTGGGGAGCCGGCCCGCGCGCTTCACAATATCTGATACTTGGCGCAAAAGCACGCGCAGCCCTATACGGTCGTAACTACGCCAGTACGGAAGATGTTGTGGCGGTTGCTCAGCCTGTTCTGCGGCATCGTATCCTCACCAATTTCAATGCAGAGGCCGACGGCATCACCTCCGATCAGATCGTCCAGAGACTCATCGCAAAGATTCCCCGTCCATCCGATCCATCCTGAGGAAGACCTCCGCCATGGAAACAAATATTTCGCTTCCACAACTTCTCATAGAGTTGAATTCTCGCGATGAAAAGCGCCGCGATGTTGCGTTGGAGAGTGCTCGCAACTATCTCCGGCAAAGCGCGAAAAGGCTAAAAATGGCAAGCACTCTTTTGCATCCATCATCTTACCCTGTTAAAACTGATACACTTCTTAGGCCGGTTTACGCTTCACCAACTTCCGAAATCGATTCGCACGAGCTGCTCAGGGTGGAAATCTCAGAATGAATGATGTAATTGCAAAAGTATCCGACGAAATGAATTTCTTCGCTTGTGGCGTTCCGCCGTACGTGCTTCGCACAAATTACCTCATTAGCCCGTCCGAAGGACGAACAGCCGAAGGCTACCTAGCGAAGAAATTCATTTCGTCGCATCTAAAAAAAACTCGACTTTTGCAATTACCTCGAATGACTTGTGTTTTCAACACAGAGGCAAAATATGAAACTCAAGTTGGATCTGCACGAGATATATAGTGATGGCCGCAAAATTGAGGAAGCTCTCCAGGATATCATCGAACAGGCAGTCACAAAACGTGCTTCCGAAGTGGAAATAATTCCAGGGAAGGGATCGGGGGCGCTGAAAAAATCGGTGCTTCGATTTCTTGATCGGCCAGATATCAAAGCACAATATCACCGAGTAGACAAAGACAGTGATAACTGGGGCAGGTTATTCGTCTATTTCCGGCACGAAAGTTTTGAGAGTAAAAAGACTATTTCAGCAGTTTCGCAGGCAGCAAGTTATACTTGTTTCTGCTGTCAGGCGGAAAATAGGATAGCGTGTGAAATATCACTGCTGCACGAATATGGCACAGAGACTCGACTTGTCGAGTGCCCATCATGCGGCTCACCCAACCTGCTTACGATTCGAGCAAATCGTCAAAATAAAGTTATTGTATCTGCTATCTCTGGGTATAAGTAGCACTGGATCATCGAACTATTTATACGATCTTTCCTTAGCAATATCGGTGGATGCCGAGCGTGCAGGTGCGGCTGTCTTCTCGTTTGGCGCCTCCACCCGCTCTTCTTTGCAGCCAGTAACTACCGTCGCTATAAAATTATAGACAGGAAATTACAACTGGCCTTGAGATCCATCTTATTCGTAATTGTGCGAACTGATGACTATTTTTCACAATGGAATTTTACTTTCACGACGCGCCCTGCTGATCCAGCAGGGCGCGTCTTAGTATGCGAGGCTATATTTGAGATAAGACGAAGCGTACGGGGTATGGCTAAGCCAGTTTCAAAGTTGACAGCGAGGCGCTGTTTCCGGTATTCTGAGTGTACGGATGCCCCGATGAAGCGAGCCGCTCAGAAGGCGCGACCACATTTTGAGGAGAACTATTGGATGCCTAAAGTACTTGTCAGTGACCCCATCTCAGAAGCTGGGATCGCGCATCTTCGTGCCATTCCTGGAGTGGAAGTAGATGTGAAACTCGGCCTGAAACCAGACGAGTTGAAAGCTATTATAGGAGACTATGTCGCCCTGGCAGTTCGCAGTGAAACCAAAGTGACTGCGGAAATTCTAGCCGAAGCGCGGCAGCTTCAGATTATTGGCAGAGCGGGCGTAGGTGTTGATAATATCGACGTCACGGAAGCTACCAAACGCGGTATCGTCGTTGTAAACTCTCCCGAAGGCAACACTCTTGCGGCTGCTGAACTGGCCGTGGCGCTTCTGCTCTCACTCGCACGCAAAATTCCACAGGCAGATGCCAGCTTCAGAGCCGGCAAATGGGAGCGCAAAAAATTTGTAGGCACCGAGATCTATGGCAAAACCATTGGTGTGATCGGGCTGGGTAAAATTGGCAAAGCAGTAGCACAACGCATGAAAAGCTTTGAAACCACTGTTATCGCATACGATCCCTTCGCAACTGTTGAGAGCGCTCGCAAAATAGATGTAGAACTGGTCTCCCTGGAAGAAATCTATAAACGAAGCGACTTTATTACCATACATGTTCCGCTCAACAACGATACGCGCGGCATGATCTCTACGCCTCAATTCGCTATTATGAAGGACGGCGTACGAATCATAAACTGTGCACGTGGTGGGATTGTGGATGAGCAGGCGGCCGCAGACGCTGTAAAGAGCGGAAAAGTAGGCGGGCTTGCCTTCGATGTGTTCACAAAAGAGCCTCCAGAGCCGGATAATCCACTGCTAAGCCTTCCAGAAAATGTCATCACGCCGCATCTGGGTGCATCTACAGAAGAGGCACAGATTAATGTCGCAATCGACATTTCAGAGCAGATAGCCGATGTACTTCAGGGGCGACCAGCACGAAGTGCAGTAAATCTCCCATCGGTGTCGGCGGAGGAGATGGCGCGTGTAGCGCCGTTTCTGGTGCTTGCTACGAAGATTGGCAGCCTGCACACCCAGCTCTCCACCGATACTTCTGGATCAGGGTCTGCAATTAATGCTATCGAGGTCACATTCAGCGGAGATTTTGCAGGAGTTCCCACGCAGTCCATCACCAGAGCCGTTCTGCAGGGGCTAATGACCCCGATATTAGAAGATCCTGTCAACCTGGTGAATGCCCCTGTTCTAGCAGATGCCAGGGGAATCAAGGTCACGGAGTCCCACAGCAAGACCACTAGTGACCACAACTGCCTGCTCTCTGTTCGTGCGCACTATCCCGGAGGAGACCGTATAATATGCGGTACGGTTCAAGATGGAAATGCCCGAATCGTGCATATCGATGGCTATCATGTCGATATTCATCCGCTAGGCGCAATGATCATGACTCAGCATAACGATAAACCAGGAATTATTGGCAAGGTCGGGACACTGTTGGGCGAAAACGGTATCAATATTGCAGGAATGCATGTGGGCCGCGAAAAAGTGGGCGGAAGAGCGATTATGGTTCTTCTGCTGGACGAAACGATCGCACCATCTATGCTCACCAATATCCGTGCAATCGGCGGGATGGAAAAAGCCCAGTTGGTCAATTTATGATCTCGGTCAGCCTATGAAAACGATGATAGCCAGCTCCACAACCCATCTCAAGGTAAGTCCAATGATCCTGCGCTGTTTGAGATCGATTGTGTGCCTGGCTCTTATCTTCAATATTCTCGCTCCGATAACGATATTTACACCCGCTCAACCCAAGAATATTGCTGCTCTTGTGCATTTGGTAAGGGTGAAACTGCCAGCCTGCTGCTGCCCGGCAGGTAGATGTACTATGACGGACTGCGGCCAATCTCCCCTGAGTTCTCATGGATGCCGCCTTCGCTCTGGCTGCCTCAATAAAGACTCCTTCACCTCAAATTCAGGATTAATGTACCGAGATCTTCCAGCCGCCGCTTTAGGAAATTCAATAGTACTTACTTCAGAAGCACATCGTTTCATTTCCTCATCTGCCTCCTCACCACTTCATAGTTTCGAACCTGGATATCCGCCTCCACAAGATGCATAGCGATGATACAACCACTTTCAAACATGCAAATAATGGAGAAAAACTATGAATACGTTTGTGAACAGACGAATGTGCCGATTGGCTGCATTCACACTGATTGAGCTGCTAGTTGTAATAGCAATTATAGCCGTGCTAGCCGCTATTCTCTTCCCTGTTTTCGCACAGGCACGAGAGAAGGCAAGGGCAATCAGCTGCCTTTCCAATGGAAAGCAGATTGGTACGGCCCTGATGCTCTATCTGCAGGACTACGATGAAAAGTATCCGCAGGAGCATCCATCCACAACTAATCCACTCGTGGAAGATAATACTGCACAACTAGAAGCGGAGGACTACGGCTCTCCTTTCGATAAAATCCTGCCCTATGTGGGCAGTAAGGATGGTGCAAATACCCAGCTCTATATCTGCCCCTCCGATCCCGATCCCCATGGGAAATCACTGCTAGACAGCCAGGGAAACTGTATTGGGTCGAATCCGCTGGCTCCGCCACCTGGGCCACTGTGCAGCGTAATGCTAAATGCCTACTATCTCTTCGGCGCAACCCTTGCCCAGATAACTGCCCCCTCGCAATCGATCTATATATCGGAGCGCAAAGACAGTTTTTGTGATGTACACTACCATCCCTGGCTGCAGGAGACCGAGATGCCGGCATCTGCTGATGACAAAACCAATCCTGTCTCCATTGCTGATCGTCGGCATACTATGGGCAGCAACTATGTCTATTCCGATGGCCATGCGAGGTGGCAGCGATTTGAGAAGACCCGACTGCCATTCGATGGGCATTCATTTTATGGGGAGCACCAGGCTTTTTAAATATCTATTCTTAACCTACTATCACCTGAATTTATGGCTCAGAGTATGGCTGAATCGATCCGAATTGAGTCTCTCTTCGCCTGTTTTGGGGGGAAGGGAGCCATGGGGATGAGGGCGATATGCACGGCAGGTCAGGACAAAAGAAGGAATAGGTAAACCGGTTGTGGAACCGTTCACTTCAGTTAATTTGTGTGAGTCGATCTATCCGAACCCTGCGGAGGAGTAACCAAATGACAGAAATTTTACACGCCAATGAACCTGCAGCTGATGCACGCCTCTCAAGAAGAGAGCTAATAAAAGCTGGGGGAGCTATAAGTGCCACCGCAGCAATAAGCTCCTCCTTTGCTTCACAAGCAAATGCAGCCGAAAATAAGATGCCAATGTCCGTACTCGGGCGTACCGGAGTGAAAGTATCCCGACTTGCTTTTGGTGGCTCCTGGGATGTGGAAGACGATGTCATTGGAACAGGGTTCGACCTTGGGATCAATTTCATCGATACAGCAGAATCTTATCGTGATGGACGCAGTGAAGTACGATTTGGTGAGATTCTGAATGCAAAAGGTGCGACCGGCCACTCAGCAGCGCGCAAAAAACTGTGGCTGGTCAGTAAGACTCACAATCACGCAAAACTCGAAAATCAGCTTCCTGGAAGTCTGGCGCGTCTGCAGCAGGACTATCTAGATGTTTACTATATGCATCAGGTGCAGCAGCCTGATAAAGCGGGCTCAGCAGAAATCAAAGCTGCTGCTGAACGCATGAAAAAATCCGGTAAAATTCGATTCTTCGGATTCTCCTGTCACGACGGTATGGTCGTTGAATGCCTGAACGCTGCCGCCGACAGTGGATTTATCGATGTGATCATGTTCCGGTACGACTGCCACTACTACAAGCGGGACGATCTGAACAGAGCAATCGACCGGTGTGTCAAGGCTAAAATTGGACTGGTGGCCATGAAGACTCAGGTGGGAGGCATGACTCTTCCAGATCGTTACAACCCGTTCAAGCAGCGTGGACTCAGCCAGCACTCCTCGTCGATCAAAGCAGTAGCAATGGATGAGCGAATCTCCTCCATATGCTCTGAAATGACCAATGTGAATATGATTCGTGAGAATGCAGAATCTGTCGCTTCCAAACTCACCACAGCAGAAGCTGATGCTATTCAGGAACATGCACGCCTGGTTTCGCACCTCTGGTGCAGAGGCTGCGAGCATCTTTGCAAGCCCGCCAGCGGATCGGGTTCTCAACTGGCGATTGCAGACTCCCTGCGATTCCTGATGTATCATGATCATTACGGAAAGAAAGAGCATGCTCGCGATCTGTATGCCAAACTGCCCGAATTGGAGCGAAATATGATCGCATTGGAATCGGCTAATTGGCAGGCTGCGGAAAATGCTTGCCCATACAACGTTCCGCTTGAAAAACTTATGGATCGTGTCAAGGAGAGACTGGCTTGAAAATTCTCATTATCGGCGGTACCGGGTTAATCAGTACTGCCATTACAGCACAGCTGCTCGAACGTGGTGACGATGTCACGCTTTATAATCGTGGCAAGAGTGAAGTCCGATGCCCGGAGGGTGCGAAGTTCCTGCACGGTGACCGGAAAGAGTATGCTGCCTTCGAGCAGCAGATGCAGTCCGCGGAAAGATTCGATGCCGTGATCGATATGGTAGGGTTTTCGCCGGAAGATGCCGAGAGCGCTGTTCGCGCTTTTAAAGGGCGTACCGGCCATTTCATTTTCTGCAGCACTGTGTGCGTATATGGCGGCCCGGCTCAGAGCTATCCCATCACGGAAGATGAGCCGCGCCAGCCTATCGGATCATACGGCGCCAACAAAGGCAAGTGCGAAGATATTCTGCTGGAGGCACACAAGCGCGGCGACTTTCCTGTGACAATCATGCGGCCTTCCCAAACATACGGCGAGGGAGGAACCATCGTACACTCACTTGGCGGGGGAACCACCTATCTAGATCGCATAAAAAAGGGCAAGCCGATAGTAGTCCACGGGGATGGTTCCTGCCTCTGGGCTGCCTGCCACATCGAAGATGTAGGCCGTGGGTTTGTGGGCGCAGCAGGGAACAGCAAGTCATTCGGCAAGAGGTACAACTTAACCGGAGAGGAGTGGATGACCTGGAATCGATACCACGAGGGAGTCGCGAAGGCTCTGGATGCACCCACCCCAAAACTCGTGCATATCCCCACCGACCTGATCGCAAAAATTGCATCCGACCGCGCAGGAATGACTATCGATATTTTCCAGTATCCCAGTATTTTTGATAACTCCGCCGCGATCATGGATCTCGGTTTCAGCTACAACATCACCTGGGTCGAGGGCGTCCGCCGCACTTACAACTGGCTGGAATCTCGTGGAAAAATCGAGAACAGTGACAGCGATCCTTACGATGACCAGATTATCGCAGTCTGGGAAAAACTGTCCGAATCTGCTCAGTCGGAAACAGCTGAACTCAGGAAGTAACTATTTGCCGGGGGTTGCGAAGCCGAGTTCGAAGCGACGCGGCACTAAAGTACCGGTCTGGAATTGCAAAGCCCATCTCTGGTCGCTAGACGCTCCCTGCAGGGGCTGAATTTTCGATTGAGTCTCCCTCTCCTGTTTTTGGGAGAGGGGTAGGAGTGAGGGCAACTAAGTGCGCGCAAGTCTCATACTTCTATTCGCGGTTTTATCATTACCGGCCAGTGCAGAGACATCTTCCGGTACGCTGGATTTCAGCCGGGATATCCGGCCTATACTTGCGGAGAACTGCTTTAGCTGCCATGGTTTCGATGATGCCAAGCGCAAAGCTGGTCTCCGCCTTGATACGGCAGAAGGCGCTTATAAACTCGGAAGCGGCGGGCTGGCAGCAATTACACCTCGAAAACCTGAACGAAGCGGTCTGATTCAGCGAATCACTACTAACGGTCCACTTATAATGCCACCCGCGAACTCGGGCAAACACCTCACTCCGAAACAGATTAAAATACTGCAAACATGGGTTGCTCAAGGTGGCGTCTACAAAAAGCACTGGGCTTATGTGAAGCCGATTCGCCCTAGTATTCCAAAGATTCATGCGAAAAGTTGGCCGAGAAACGGACTCGACTACTTTGTCCTGTCTAATTTGGAATCTCACGGACTAAAACCCTCACCTCCTGCGGATAGATATACACTCATCAGGCGAGCAAGCCTAGATCTCACTGGTCTGCCGCCGACTGTCGAAGAAGCAGATACATTCGTTCACAATAAAAGTGCGAACGCCTACGAAAAAGTGGTTGACCGGCTCCTCGCCTCGCCGCACTATGGCGAACGGCAGGCTCGTCATTGGCTCGATCTCGCTCGCTATGCCGATTCCAACGGATACACCATCGATGGCAAGCGCTCGATTTGGCCCTGGCGCG
>JANXSG010000043.1 GCA_025352825.1 Chthonomonadaceae bacterium
AGCGAGCAGCTCCAGTCCCAGAAGCTCCCCCAGTTCATCATTGGTGTGGCGATCAACAAACTGTCCGAATGTTTCATCCGCATTTCGAGAAATCTTGTAACTGCCTAGCAGATTCTCCAAAGCAAGATGAATGAGGCTGGCTGGCACTTTACGCGATATTGCGCGGGTAAACTTTGCATCCGCTCCAAGTCTTCCGCCGAGGCAGACATCAAACGCCTCCACCTGGCTGCCATCTTTCAACCGAGCAAGGCAGCCCTGCAGGCCAATATCGCCAATGTAGTGCTGCCCGCAAGACATCGGGCATCCGGTAAGGTGAATACGAATTCCTTCTTCCCAAACCATCTTCGACTCGAGATATTTTACAATCTCCTTGAGCCGATTTTTGGTTTCGGTCACAGCCAAGTTGCAGAACTCGTTCCCAGTGCAGGCTACTGCCCCTTGATAGAACTTCGAAACCTCCCACACGAATC
Organism: Chthonomonadaceae bacterium; assembly: GCA_025352825.1. Classification (GTDB taxonomy): domain Bacteria; phylum Armatimonadota; class Chthonomonadetes; order Chthonomonadales; family Chthonomonadaceae; genus JANXSG01. The sequence continues at coordinate 471 of JANXSG010000043.1, forward strand.
CAGCTTTGATAAGTTCAGCTTTTGCCGCAGAACTATCTATTTCCGAGATATTCGGAAATAGATAGTTCTGCAGATTTGTAGTTCGCAGATCGCCGCCGCAATACTTCTCCGAGATATCAGCAGCCGCGAATAACTGTTCGGTGGTCAGTCTGCCGGTGATAACCGTTACGCCGATCCAGGATTTGCCCTCCTGCTTCTGAGAATGCACTCCCAAGTGATCGTGCTGCAGTTTGCCGAGGGGATCTGTCCACATGATGGCAGGTTCCGGAGTCCATCCAAGATGCTCGATCAGCTTCTCCCGAAACTTTTCTGCGCCCCAGTCGGCGACCAGAAATTTCATGCGCGTGTGGTTTCGGCGCTGGCGATATCCATCATCCCGGAATATCTCTGTTACTGCTCGGCAGATATCCAGCACTTGCTCTGGCTTCACAAAGACATCCAGTTTCTGAGCCATATATGGCTGAGTGCTCAGCCCACCACCCACTCGAACCTGAAATCCGACTTCCCATGCCCCTTTGACTCGTCGCCGTACTGCCTGAATACCCAGGTCGTTTATCTCTGGCTGATTACAGTGAATGGGACATCCGGAAATGGATATCTTATACTTTCTGGGTAGATCAGAGAAATCTTTGTTGTCCAGGAAATAGTTGGTGACCTGATTAATGAGTTCCCGTGTGTCGTATAGTTCATTCGGATCTATCCCTGCTACAGGGCATCCGCACACATTTCGTGTGATGTCGCCGCAGGCTCCAGAAGTAGTGAGACCTGCTGCATTCAGGCGTGCAATAGCTTTAGGCAAATTCTCTATCGTCAGCCAGTGAAACTGAAAATTCTGCCGAGTGGTGATATCCGCTATATTCTGGCCGTAATCCCGAGCCACTTCTGCCACGGCACGCATCTGGTCCGAGGTCAGTACACCACCGGCGATCTTGACTCGCAGCATGAAGTGGCCCGCATTTGGAAGCTGCTGATAGATTCCATACCAGCGCATTCGCGGAAAATCGTCCGGGGCGATTGTACTGAACCCCGTCTCAGAATAGCGGAGCAGATCAGGCCACACATCCAGCCCGTCTTTCGCCTTCTTAATAGCTTCTACATCGGCTTTCGCCATTACACTTGCTCCTGAATCGACATTGCCACTCATGCCGGGCACTGAAGTACCCGTCTGGGAGGCCGCGGCCAACCGCCCTGCGGGCGGGGGACGCATCGCGTCTGGAAGACGCCTGTTTTTTAATGCCGGGTGTTTTCAACACCCGGCACACACATTAATTAGCTTTTCATCGCTTCGATCAACACTGCTGCCACTTCCGGACGAGAGAACTCTATCGGAGGAATTTCGCCAGCTCGCAGCATGTCACGCACTTTTGTTCCTGAGAGTGCGATGCGGTTATCCGGGGAGTGCGGGCAGGTTTTCTGAGAAGCCATTCCATTACACTTGTTACACCAGAATGTGTGCTCAAAGTTCAATGTCACTATTCCGATTTCACCGGGTGCGAACTCGTCAAAAATCTTCTGAGCATCGTAGGTTCCGTAGTAGTTACCTACGCCAGCATGGTCACGCCCAACAATAAAGTGAGTACAGCCATAGTTCTTACGAATAAGCGCGTGGAAGATAGCTTCTCGTGGGCCGGCGTAGCGCATAGCGGCCGGATTCACTGAGAGTAGCGTTCTGTCAAGCGGATAGTAGTTATCCAGAAGAACCCGATAACACTTCATACGTACATCGGCAGGAATATCATCCCCTTTGGTGGCGCCAACCAGCGGATGGAGAAGCAGGCCATCGACCATTTCAAGAGCGCATTTCTGCAAATACTCATGGGCACGATGGACAGGATTTCTTGTCTGGAAGCCAACAATACTCTTCCAGCCTTTTTCAGCGAAATAGGCACGGGTCTGGGCAGGGGTGAGATAGTATTCAGTAAAATCGTCGTGTGCGGGTAGTGCGATTACATCCACAGTGCCGCCTATCAGAACATCAGCCTGTTCATTCAGAGCGGCTACCCCAGGATGAGAAGGATCGGTGGTTCCATAAACTTTCTGAGCTTCCACCGCTTTATCGTAAGTGAACGTTTCCGAAACATTCAAAATCGCAAGTACGGCTCCGGTACTGTCGGTCAGAGCTGCTTTTGAACCGGCGGGAAACTGGGCAGCCTGCTCAGACGTGATAGCAAGAGTTACAGGGATGCTCCATGCGAGTCCGTTTGCCAGATGCATCTTGTGAACCACACCCTCGTAGTCTGCCTTGCCCATAAATCCAGTAATAGGGCTTACAGCTCCAATAGCGATGAGTTCGAGGTCGCTGATCTGGCGGGCATCCAGTAGAATTTTGGGTAGTTTCGACGCTTCAGCAATCGCTGCTACGCGGGCGCTTTCCGGTATGAATCTATTTATTAATGTACCGCCGTGAGGCGCGATGGTCTGCGGCGCAGCTGGTGCGGCTGCATTTGTTTCAGGCATAGTATTCGATGGCTCCTTAATCTTTACCAAATAAATCAAACTAGTTAGGTAGTATAGTTTACTTCGATATGGGAGGGCGTGTCAAGATGGGCACATACGGTATTTTTTTTAGCCATCCAACTATTCTTAACTTATCGCCGACTATGGGTGTGTACAATCTGTTGCTTCTCCTCCGGCTATGACATATAGCTATCAGAATATGGGAAAAATCAGATTAAAAACACAAGAATTTCACAAGGAGTGCGAATCATGAATGTGCGAACTAAGATGGCATTGTTAAAACTAGGTGTGCTTGCAATGCTGGGGATGATGGTATCCGCGCCAGTCACCTCCTATGCCAGTGGCGGTAGTAACACAGGCGGTGGTGGCGGAAACAATGGAGGTGGAGGTGGGGTAGTACTGCTTACTACTTCGATTCCTATGACAAACTTTGCAGCAGGGCTAAACGGGGTAGTTCCGCAGGGAGTATGTACTTTTACTGCTTCCAAAGACTTCAAAACGAAATTGATGGATGTCGAAATATCCAATGTCAACATTGCGGATGGAACTTATGCCACGGTAGCGATTCTGGATGCTACTAGGGTGACAGGGCGATGCTGGCACTATGAGACATTCTATTACTCCGTGAAGATTACCGCAGGAAGCGGATCCCTGAAGTTCTCATCCGCAAATGGCGATTTTGTGCCTTTCCTCGATCCTAAGCACGGTTATACATCCATCTCGATTTCAGCAGAATCTACAGCTATCCTTTCTGCACTGCTGCCATTTAAAGGCAAACTATAATCTGGTTTATCCAACAGAGTGTGCAGCCTTGCGCAGATAATTAATGGGCAGTGAAAATAGAATCTCTTTGCCCCTTTACGCTTCTGCCGATAAAAACTATCAGTATCCCATGATTTTACGAAATCATGGGATACTGATAGTTAATTATAATGATAACCGGGTATGCTCGAATGTTAGGCTTTGCGACGACGGCGAAGCAGGAGTCCGACGGTAGATAGGCCGATGACACCGTATGCCATACTACCAGGCTCTGGTACTTGCGGGCCAGTCAGACCAATTTTGCCGTAAAATGCCAGGGAAATTATGTTTCCATTACCGAAGTTATCCCTATCAACCACATTCATACCACCTGTTTGTGCAAAAGTGTTGTGAGCAAAAGCCGATTCCACATCAGCATCCGTCTCTCCAATACTGGCGCCAAATGCTGTAACTCTAAACGTCGATTCACCCTGTGGTAAAGAGTTGGCAGCCACGACGAATGGCAGGAAACCATATAAATCATGGGTGGTTCCTCCGGGATATTCATCCGATTCGGCAAAGGCCACCAGTCCACCGCCGCCATTGATATAGTCGACAATATCCGATGCACGTGCATTTAGTTTGTCGAGCTCAGATTGGTGCAGCAGTCCACCCCCGGAAGAGGCAATAATGACGGCGTCGTAATTCGAAAAATTTACCGTGCTCACATTCATAAAGGATGAACCATCGTCCGCTAGATCGAATGTAGGGTAACCAGAGGCAACTAATCCAGGTCGTGTGTCTGTGGAGTCTAAGCCAATATAATTTGTGTCTGTTACGAATAAAATCTTAGGATTCACTTTGTGATTTGTTACAAAACCTATCGATTTCTGTACAATGTGCTGCGGCCCGGCGCCATTAAATATCGCGTGCCAGTTCTGAATCATGCCCGGTCACATATATTCCACCCTGTGCAGATGCGACAATTGGCATAGCAAATAGACCGAGAACTGCTCCAACCGAAATGTACTTTGCTTTCTTTTGCATTTTCATTGCTCTCCCTTGAAAAAATGAACATCAGGGCAGCTCGTACTCGGGGCTAATAGCATCTTAGCCGAATTCAGCTTCCCAATTATAATACAGCATGAATTGTGCCAAGTCGTAGACTTACCAGCCAGAATATTTATGAGTGTGTAAGGAAATAGGTGGGGAAAGAGTGGACAGCAGGTACATTACTAAGAAAACTGGTCAATTTACTTGGTGATCTTGTCTATCCACTTCCGTTATCAGGGAATGTATCTGGATAATTTACATGATCTATACAGAGTATCAACCAAACTGATCCATCATGATAACTTACGCAGACATGATCTCTGTATGTGTGGGCTGACGATGGAGCATCCCGCCCAGGATAGCGGAGATCAGCATTAGCCCGGCAGCCATTAGCAGCCCGGCGGTATATCCACCGTTAGATCTCATCTTCAAATATCCCATAAGCCACGG
>JANXSG010000053.1 GCA_025352825.1 Chthonomonadaceae bacterium
GAATGCACGGTCACCAACTGTTTTGGAGATAGGTACCCGCACGCATTGTGCCCTGCTAATATCCATGTGCGCAGCTATTTGAAAGCCCTCTGCAGCGACCTGGCGAACAGTCTGCCGATGCATGCTGTCCAGCTGGAGTCACCCGGCTATATGGGCTTGACGCACGGGCATCACCATGAGCGTGATCTGACAGTCCTCACTCCACTGGAGCATACTCTGATGGATCTCTGTTTTTGTGATAGTTGTACACATGCAGCAGAGAGCAAGAACATCGATGTGCCTAACTTGAGATCCGCAGCACGAGCTATTCTAGAATCAGGAATGGCATCAGCACCGCAGCGCCCGCCAGGTCACCCCGACATACTGGAACACCTATGCGAAACCCTTCCTGCCCTTACTTCTTTTCTGGAATTCCGGCAGGAAATTGAGGATTCACTCATTTGCGAAATCAAGACAGCAATGCACCCTTCCACATCGCTGCTAACACATTTTGGAAGCAATAACCCCCGAATAGCTTCTGTTGTAGATGTCTATAACGGAAGTGTGTACGGGCAGAAAGCCGATCAGACTCTGCTGTCGACCCAGGCATGGAAAAGGACTCTTGGGAGCAAGCATCAACTTCACATGGGAATTCGACTTGGTTTGAACTCAGTAGAAAATCAAGCAGAGCTGACCGATATCGTGCGCGCCGTCAAACAGGGAGGTGGCGATGGGGTTATGTTTTATAACTATAGCGAATCTCCAAAAACCACCCTCAACTGGATTAAACCCGCTCTAAAAGCAAACATGTAGTCCTATATTACCAACTATTTTTAGACAGGATTAACGGGATTTACAGGATTATCACATTCCTCAATAGGAGCTTCACTATCCGGCTTAACAAATTACAAGCATCCGAATCCTGTAAATCCCGTTAATCCTTTCCAAAGATCATTATAGATTTTTGCATAACGTGACGGTAAAAATAGTAATGCCAATAGTACAGATAAAGCATTGATCGTCTTCCTTGTGTGTCTAAAATTCGTTATTTTGCGGCTATTTTATCCTCGCTCATACTGATTTTTGATACTTGTTTCGATAATAATACCAATGTAAGTGACAGTAAACTGTTTGTGCGGATTAGTCTGTGATATCATTCACTCTTTCATCTTTAAATTTGAAGATAAGTGTGTGAATACTGTTTGAACGGTAAGATTTCCTGATTGTATTTCGTATCCATTAATGTGAGCCAAGGGAGAGGATTGCTGAAAACAGTTTTACAAGAGTTAATTGAATCTATACGGAATCGTTTTCGGCCGATTGAGCGCCCAGATCTTCTTGTATCTTCACCGCATGAGCATGATGAGCATTCTGAAATTGAGTTCACTCCTATCAACGTCGCTGATGCAGATCAGGATAGTGATGAGCATGAGTTTATCTGTCCGGTGACCCGCCAGAAAATTGATCCAGTTAAAAGTTACTATCAATGCCATCAGTGCGGGACTGCATTTAGCCCAGAAGGATGGGATTTCCTGCAGGATATGGCGCAGGGAGAATGCTGTGCCTGTCGCTCTCAAAAAACTATCCATATCGCTCTGCCTTCACGAAAAATCCTATGAGCTTTCCACAATCTGATCTGACAGGAACCCGATATTCTCGTCATAATTTGATTCCTGGCTGGAATCAACAGCGGCTTGCCTCTGCCAAAGTGCTGGTAGTCGGTGCTGGAGCTCTAGGTAATGAAGTGATAAAACTTCTCGCTCTTGTGGGTGTTGGGAACATCACCATCGTAGATTTCGACAAAGTTGAGCTGACTAATCTGACAAGAAGCGTCCTTTTTCGCGAGGAAGATATTGGGCAGAGTAAAGCAGAAGTGGCTGCTCACAGGGCTATGGAGATAAACCCCGACTTCAGCGTGATACCTATCCATGCAGACCTTGAATTCGATCTTGGAATGGGTATCTTACGTTCTATGGATATCGTTTTAGGATGTTTAGACAGTATCCGATGCAGGCTAACTCTCAACAGAATGTGCCGTCTGATGGGAATTCCCTGGATAAACGGTGGAATTGAAATGAATGCGGCCGAATCCACAATCTTCCATGCTGTGAATGGTGCCTGCTACGAGTGTGGATTGTCCCAGGAGATGTGGAATCAGCAAAATCTGAGGCACTCCTGCAGCGGACTAAGAACTGTCACTCCGGAGGATCCCGTTCCCACCACCGCTCCTATCGCCTCCATCACCGCGGGTTATATGGTGCAGCAGGCTCTGGCTTCACTACATTCCTCCTCCACAACTGCTTTCGATGCAAGCAAGATATACCTCACATTTGATCCGCCTGGCATGAGTGTGCAGATGCTAAACCCGAACCCGAATTGCATGGCTCATGAAAACTGGAGCGAAATCAAACTTCATCCTTTTTCCGCAACTAATTCGACTCCAGGCAGCCTGATGCGGGCATTTGGCATCGAAAAAGGGGTGCTCGAACTAGGGTTCGATCTGCTCACCGAGATACGCTGTCTGAAATGTGGCAAAGACGAGAAAATCATGCAGCCTAACGAGTTGTGCAGTTCTACACTTATCTACTGCCCGCATTGCAGCTCAGCGTCCAGAATTGCTATAACAATCCATCAGATCGAAGCTGCCTCGGAATTCTTCGAAACTAGCCTATCATTCCTTTGCATTCCGGACTACCAGATTCTGGAGCTGATAGGGGATAATACCTTACATGTACAGATTACCGGTGAGTGGCAGCCAGTTGTTGAACGAAAGTAAAAAAGATGCTCTCACTTACCCCATCAGGAATTGACTTTGCATATCGGCAGGGTATTTTCCCGATGTTTGATCATATTTTGAACGAGCTCTACTGGTGCCGGCCAGATCCAAGAGCGATTATCCCACTGGATCGATTCCACACGTCACGCTCTTTAGCTAAAACTATCCGACGCGATATTTTTCGTGTCACGATCAACACAGCATTTGAAGAGGTGATGTTGGGCTGTGCCGATAGGCTGGAAGGCACCTGGATTTCGTCAGAATTTGTGCAAGTCTATATGGAGCTGCATCATGAAGGTCGAGCGCATAGTATCGAAGTATGGAACGGTCAGGGCGGCTTAATAGGGGGAACGTACGGGGTAACCGTTGGGGGGGCGTTTATGGCCGAGAGTATGTTCCATCGTGAAACGGATGCTTCGAAAGTCGCGTTGCATGCCCTTGTAGATCAGCTGCGCAGTTCCGGATTTGTGCTGCTAGATGTGCAGTATCTTACTCCCCATCTTGCTTCGCTTGGCGCCGTAGAGATTCCAAATCGAACATACCTCACTCTCCTGCAATATGCCCAATCCATATCTCCAACGCCTTTCAGTAATATTCTACTTTCCCAAGTTTGAAGCGGATCAAAACATCCATCGAACTTTTTCATCAGATGCTATTGTCTTTAGAGGTAACTGCAAAAGTCGTATAAATCTCATAATTGCCCATCTCTTTGCCAACCCCCCCGGCCCCCTTCCCTGACCACGCTAACGATAAAGCTGTTTGCGTTAGGGAAGAGGGAGAATTAATGATCAAGATTCCCCCTTCCCTCCGAGGAACGAGGGAATCAGGGAAGGGGGGTTAGGCAAAATCTGTACTTGTTGGACTTTTGTAATTACCTCTTTATGTATTAATATTGGGAACCAGGCAGCAGCCAATGAATTCCTTGACAATGATCGATTTTATTGTTACACTAGAAACAGTGCAATTTGTAAAAGAGGGAGAATCTAGTGAGGGCTGATTTTAATATGTGTCGGTATTCTGAAAGGCTTGAAACCAGTAAAGGCAGCCTTCGGCGGTCGGCTTTCACCTTAATTGAACTGCTTGTGGTGATAGCTATAATTGCGGTACTTGCGGCGATACTTTTTCCTGTGTTTGCCCAGGCACGGGAGAAGGCAAGGCAGGCTGCTTGTATGTCGAACCTGAAGCAGATTGGAGTAGCGCTTTTTATGTATCAGGAAGATTATGATGAGCTTCTTCCTGATCGAAGAGATCTAAAAACGTCCCTTCCTGGCGGTTATCGGTCCTGGGTTGGCTGGCCTCCGTCGGATCCCAGGTGCGGCTGGGCGGCAATCATTCTGGAACCCTACACCAAGAATAACGAAATCTGGTCGTGCCCAAGTGTCAGTGGTTCGATGGGACTGCTTCCAGAAGTGGTACAGTCTCTTCAGGATTCTCCCACTGCGCCGGTCACTAGATACTGGATGTGGCGATTCGATCAGCCCACTCCAAAGATTGATAACCTCTGGGGGAAATCGGATCAGCAGGCAGTCTCTGATCTTCAGATAGCCAAGAACCCTCAGGCGGGTAACCCCGATGGGCCGGCTGACGTAGAGATGGTGGTGGATCCCTATTTCCCAAGCACTATCAAATCAGTTCCGGTAAGCCTGCGTGGTAAATCTGTCCACTTTGGCGGCCGCAATCGAATGTTCCTGGATACCCATGTGAAATATCTTAAGGATGCACGACTCAAATAATCGTTTAGTACTGGCTCCCTTTTCGATGATCTGTTTCTCCTTTGCCTGCTGCAGAGGAGATACAGAAAGTATTATGTAAATATTCCACGCAATTCCACCTGTGTTCCAACTATGCATTCTCAATAATCTACATATGGAAGGTTGAAAAATGACTGTACGTATCGGCCTGCTGGGCAGCGGTTTTGTCTCGAATTTCTACATGGAAGGGCTTCGCAACGTCGCCGGTTATGAAGTGAAGGCAGTCGCGTCGCCCAATCCTGAACATGCAGCATCATTTGCTGCAAGGTGGAATATTCCAGAATCCTCCAGTGATATGAGCAGCGTTATCCTGAGGAAGGATATCGATCTTATTGTGCTGGGAGTACCGAACTATACGCATCGAGATCTCGTGATAGAGTGTGCGAGGGCAGGGAAGCACATAGTATGCACCAAGCCTCTCGCTCGAAACCCTTCTGAAGCTAAGGAGATGCTGGATGCTGTAAAGGCGGCGGGGGTGATGCACGGATATGCAGAGACGGAGGTATTCAGTCCGGCAGTGATTCGTGCCCACGATTTTATAGAGAGTGATAGTATTGGGAAAGTACTCACGGTGCGTTCCCGTGAATCCCATTCTGGTCCGCACAATCCCTGGTTCTGGGATAGTTCCTTATCTGGCGGTGGCGCCATGCTGGATATGGGATGCCACACTATCGAGGCGGCACGCTACTTCATTGGCAAAGATAATCCTATTATTGAGGTGATTGCGTGGGGTGCAAACCTGGTGCATCACGATAAAACGGATGCAGAAGATAACGCCGTCATGCTGATGAAATTTGAAGGAGGCCAACTTGGGCAGGCAGAACTAAGCTGGACTGCCAGAGGCGGCTTAGACTTAAGGAATGAGGTGTATGGCACGGAAGGAACCATCTTTACCGACATCACTCGTGAGACGCCATTAAAAGTATTCTCAAGTCCCGGAGCAGGCAGCTATGTGGTAGAAAAAGCCGAATCGCAAACAGGATGGCTGTTTCCTCCCATCGATGAAGCATGGACTTATGGATATCGCGAAGAGATGCGCCACTTCGTAGAGTGTGTGTCGAACGGCGAAACACCTCGTGAAACCTTTGAAGATGGATATATAGTGAACTGCGTTCTGGATGCAGGTTATAAGTCTATGAAAAGCGGTCGTTGGGAGAGGGTTTAAAATTTGCCTTCAGCCCCCGTTCCGTCTCTCCGGAAGCTTCGTTAGAGGAGGGCCGAAATATGTATATACACTCGACTTTTGCAATTACCTCAAAACCAACAATAAATGGAAAATGAAAACAATCGTGACCAGCAAGAGGTACCAATAACGCGTTCCCAGATATATCGAACACGCCGAGGACTTTTGCTTTGTAGTGGATATGTGTTGTTCATCATTGGTTGTGCTAGTGCTGTTGTGGCTGCACTCGGCGTCATAGCTATCGCATTTTTCAAGCGTTCCATCAGCACAGAGGTAGGATTAGTTATCTTTCTGATGCTATTCTTTAGTTCGCCTCTAAGATCACACGGACGAAGATTTATCATTCGAGCGCGACACCATAACGCATTGTGACTTCACATAACCGACATCATCAAGAATTATCTCTTCAAATCGTCTTCGTCTCTTCTGTACTGTGGATATAATTACTCAGCACTCAAATCTAAATAGTCTTTTTGGTGTATTGTTGAACTTGTTGCAATAGTGTGCTGCTCATTTATTTTGCTTTCATCTCCCCGCCCCCTCTCCCATCTTGCTCGTTCCTCGCAAAGGAGAGGGGGTGACTAAACCATAATTTTTCCCCATGCCGGAAGTTTTACCTCATCTCCGCGCCCCCTCTCCCATAGCTTCGGGATTGGGGGTTAGGCGGTGAGGGGATATTCTTACATTCATATTGAAGGCAATTTGACTTCAAAGATAGTAGCCTTCAGCAACAAAACCACCTCGTATAAATCATGAGGTGGTAAGTAATATCCCATTTAGCTGCCTAATCGACATTGAGACGTAGATATGCTTCACGGATTTTCCGAACGTGATAAGCCACATTCGCGGAGGTGCATCCCATAAGCGCCCCTGCTTCGCGCCATGTATATCCTTCTATCAAGGCACGCAGAATGCGCCGCTGTATGGGAGTAAGCACGTTGTTCAGCTCTGACATGAGATCAAGACCGGTGTGGGAGTCTCGGTAGAGCAGCGTGCTGTCATCCATATCATCCAGCGCCACATGCTGTCTGCGGCGCTGACTGCGTATGCTATCCTGAATTCTCCAACGAGCTCGCTTGAGAAGATGCTGATCCGGGGAACCTATTCTAGTATCGAGCCGGGGCAGCATTTCCAAAACTGCAATCCACGCCTCCTGACGCAGATCGTCCTCATCCAGCCCAGCCTGCCGGCCAAAGTACGCCGCCATCTTCTCTATTCTTATTTTTATATTATCAACCAATGCATCCTGTTCTTGTGTACGTACCCTCGACCGGGATGCGATTTCTGTCAACATTGAAATAGACTCCTCATATCAGTTCAGCCATACAACAAAAAAACCTCACGGTGTGATCCACCTGAGGTTTAAGCAAGACGATGTATCTAAGCGCGCACTTACGCGTAAATACCAGTCTTTCGGCTTAAAGCTATGAAGCGAGACTATTTCGCAGTCGAGTTAAAATGTAACTGAAATACGAAGCCGAACTTCGGTGGATCGAGTTAGTACAATTGGTGATACTCCCAACCTATTCTTATCGATAAACATTTCAGACCCACCTCCATTTCGTAAATTTGAAACTGTACCCTGCGGGAGTTGCCTCACAGTTTTTACAGTACAATACAGTATCGGATACAAGATACCCTTTGCTAAATAAAATATATATATTTCAAAAAATAATTTCCTCCCGGAGTAATTTTATTCCGGGAGGAAATAAATCTCTTCACTCAGATATATAAAAATTGAGTAAAGAGTATATTATGGGCAGTGATTCGATTCCTGATCTGCGGAAGAGGTAAGTCCACCGTTGTAGTTCGGAACGAAACGGAATTCGAGGTAGCCTGGCTTGGGAGGATTGGCGCACATGTCGCCATGGGGAATACCTCGAAGTCCGCGACCAGCGTCGGTGGCATCGCTTCCAGAACCCATTCCAGAGTCACGGAACCATTTGACGTGGCTGTCTGCGAAGAGTAGGTTTACGCCATCGGTATGTGGTCGGTAGTAGTTCGACCATTTGGATGCACGTGCATAGCCGTCACGACCAGAGTTCAGGTCAAAAGCCACACGTCGTCGGCCAGTTTCGGTAAGAATTACTCGCTCGGCCGGAGCATCCACCCCAGCTTCACCAATACCGTGGAAGCATACATTGTACCAGTACGAGATCAGTTTTTCGCGGGCTGGATCGGTCAGTTCGAAGGAGCCTGTATTGCTATACCATGCATCATTGCCGGTTCCTGCGCCTTTATTCACTCCCGAGTTATTGGCGCTGGGGCATACCCAGACATCGTAGGATTTGATATAGGGCATCAGGCGCGCTGCAAATGTCGCGGCGCCATCTCCGCGTGTACATGGCCAGCCTTTACAGTTTTTGTAGGGCAGATCGCTCTCGACATCCAGGCCATTATCGAAGTTGAACACTTCGAGGCCAGCATCGACATACATCTCATCGTAGTCCTGGCTGTACATAATGATAGAAAGCCCGATCTGCTTTTCGTTGCTGGTGCAGCTGACTGCACGAGCTTTTTCGCGTGCCTGGGCAAATACGGGGAAGAGAATGGCGGCGAGAATCGCTATAATGGCAATAACCACGAGCAATTCAATGAGTGTAAAAGCACTATTTCTTCTTTGCAATGATGTCTCCTTTGCATCTCTCGATGCAAAACAATTTTGATTGACATATGGACAGATAGGTAATTATCTGCGGACTATTTTCCTGGCTCGGATGCTGGAGGGGGAGTAACGACACCCATACTATGCCTCATCCCTTGTCTTTGTGCACTGGAACTGTTTTTATAAGCTTCGGCTACAGCGGCCTTTGCGGCCGGTGATGTATCGCTCGCATCCGGACTAGTGAAGAATGTTTTATAGGCGAAAAAGCCGATTATGAGTACTACAACAGTCACTAGCCCAACTATAATTCCTGGCGAAATATTTTTTTTCATGGGTATCCTTTCCCAAACATTCACATTTTACTATTTTAAAAGCGCTATTTCCTCTTTTCTCTATCTCAGAAATCGATAGATTGGATACCATTGTATGCATTTAAATCCGATTGATTTATAATCTTGTTGCCTGCTAATTACCCTGGGTTGCTGGCTGGGTTGTGGTATCTCCACTTTTCCCCATCATTGCTCTCATTTTTGGGCTAAGCGCCCTTGTCTGCTGGTATATAGCTGCATCACGAGCTCTTCCTTCTTGAAACTTCTTTATATCTGCAGGCGAATTTGGAGAAACGGTAGGATCTTGCCCGAATGTACGGAAAGCAATATATCCGATTATGATGACCAGCACAGCGACAATACCACCGATCACAGCTGGAGAAACTTCCTTTTTCATGGATATACATCCTGTTCACATTAATGTGGCGAATATTGATACTCGCCCACAACTATGTATCATAATTTAAGATGAACGCAAAATTAGATAAGGTGACGAATTTTAAATCGCCACCTGATATAAATATCATCTCATGTACTTATGGGCAGGATTCAGGGAAATCACCTGAGTCATCTGCATTTGCTTCGACTGCTTTTCTAAACTCGATATAGCCTGGTTTAGGTGGATTAGCACAGATATCGCCATAGGTACCGCCGTGAATTTGCCGACCGCCGACCGTCTTGTCATCCCCTGGGCCAAATCCGGAATCTCTGTACCATTTTACGTGACTATCACTAAATGCTAGATTGACTCCTGCCGTATGCGGACGATACTCATCATTCCACTTAGCAGCACGAGCGTTTACCGGACTAAGTCCGGTATTCAGGTCGTACGCTGAACGAACTCGTCCATTTTCAGTTAAGAAGACTCTCTCTGCTGGTGAATCAATGGCTGCCTCAGAAACTCTTTCAAAGCTAACGTTATACCAGTACGATATAGGCTTCTGCCCTGGATGCTTCACATCCTGTGAAGTGGTGCTCGTGCCCCATCCTTCACCTTCATTGACAGCAGAGTTATTAGCACTTGGGCATTTCCATACATCGTAGCTCTTAATGTACGGCATCAAGCGCGCGGCGAAAGTCGCTTCACCAGTTGGGAGAATACATGGCCATCCCATACAGCCTTTGTATGGTACGTCTGAGGTTAAGTTGGCACCGTTATCGTACCCATCAACAGGATCAACATGTGTAAAGAAAGGGTTGATGCCCGCATCAACAAATAGTTCATCGTAGTCTTGAATATACATTATCATCGAAAGAGAAATCTGTTTAAGATTCGAAGTACAAGATACTGCACGCGCTTTTTCACGTGCTTGCGCGAATACTGGGAAAAGGATAGCTGCGAGAATTGCTATAATAGCAATTACAACGAGCAATTCTATAAGCGTAAAACCACTGTTTTTTCTTTGCAATGAAGTCTCCTTATGCATCGTGAGATGCCGTAAATATAGTCGCTAAGTGCGAGAAACTCTAGGCTAGGCATTTACTAATAATTTAATTTATTTTACAGAGTTAACCTCGTTCCTTCCCTCTCGATTTACATTGATTAACTTTTGACAGATCAAGATAGTATTAAATTTTTCGCTGTCGACTCCCGAACGATCAGCGGTGCATCCAGCATCACATGTCGATAAGCGCCAACGGAACTAGAATCTATTCTATACTTAAGCAGGCGCACAGCTTCTTCTCCAATACGCTCGAAAGGCTGGCTCATGGTAGTCAGGAAAGAATTACCAGGAGACCATCTCTCCGTATCGTCGAAGCCGGCAACTGCAATATCTTGAGGCACTCGAGCTCCTATTGTGCGGAGTGCAGATATTATGGAAAGCGCAGAATAGTCATTTACCGCAAATACCGCGGACGGAGGATCTGGTAAAGCCATCATCTGCTTTGCCATCTGCAGATGCCGCCCATCGTTAAAATCTGCGGAGGCCTCAAAAAAATCTCCACTGATCACAAGCTCTGGCCGAAATACAAGATCTTCGCTTCGCAGCGCACGCATATATCCGTTCAGGCGACCCTGAACGGTGTTTGCTGTCTCTGGATTTGTAATATGGGCAATACTGCGATGGGCTTGCTCAATAAGATGGCTCACAACTTTGAATGCCGCCAGCTCATTGTCAACCTCAACGTAATCCGCCTCAAATCCCGCTGGCGGTCGCCTATCGATGAATACCATGGGGACATGGTGTTCCCGAAGCTTCGTAATATAGGGAATGTTCGTATTCCCACCCAGATACCATAATATCACGCCATCCAGCTCATTTTCATCCGCCATTCGCTTTAGAAATTTTGCTTCTGCCTCTATCGCGTGAGCCAGTGAACTGCGAGGCGGGCTGGCCATAATCATCCGAAACGTGTCGCCATCAAGCTGACTCTGTATACCATGGAAAACCATATTGGAACCAGCATCTCCCGGAGCGCTGGTAATCCATATTCCTACACTCCGACGCACTCCCGTTTGAGATCGGCTAAGGTCGATACGATTTGCCACTGGACGACAGCCCGTCGAACGTTTTACGTAGGAGTTTCGTTCGAGTAGATCCAGTGACTGTCGAATGGTAGCTCTACTTACTCCAAACTCTTGTGCCAGAGAGCGTTCTGTGGGCAGCCACTGCCCATTTTTATACGTCCCTGATGCTATTCTTTCTGAAATGGTTTTTGTGATGTATTCGATCGATGGCGATTTAACTTGCTCACACGATGTTAAAATCATAAAGATGAACTCCGTGTTATATTTATACCAAACCTACCACATTCTGTCAAGTGGGAAATCTGTTTTTTTATCAACAAGCGGTACTTTCTGCCAAATAACCCCAATTTTCTGCTAGAATTACTAGTATCTCGTTGTAAATGCTTGCGTATTTTATGCAGGATGTGTATAATAGTTAAGCTATCCCCCAAATAGGTGTTATGATGTTCCCCCTATAGAAGTGAAGATTAAGTCTGAGGCAGATTTAACTACGGCTACAACGATGCTGTCTCCGCTCTGCTGAAAGTGGCGGTTGGAATAGAACCGTATCATTCGATACTTAAGAATTCGTGCCATAAGTGGCACACGAGAAGGCAGGAAGATGCTATGATCAATAGGGCGCTCAAAAATTACCCTTTCGCACCATTATTCATGCTTGTGTCGTTGGCAACAGCGCTTGTACTTGCTGGATGCGGAGGCGGCGGGGGCGGAGGTGGTGGCACCACCGGAGGCAATAACGGCCCTCCCGCTATTGGCACCCCTGGAAGCAGCGGAAACAGTCTGGCTGCAATAGCTGGTAAAGTTGTCGACAATGTAGGCACAGGCAATCCAGTCGCCGGGGCATTAGTATCCATAGTAGGTTCTAATGCAACTGCTTCTACAGACAGTAACGGCAATTTTACGGTAAGCAATGTTCCTCCTGCTGCGACGTTATTCACGGTCACGAGTCCAAACATAGTTACCTATCCAGATCTGATAGCCTATCTTAACCTTACTTACAACACCGATCCAGCCCGTTTGGGAGGCCAGTGCCAACTGCCACTTCCGGCGCTAGCTGCGACTGTGAAGACTGCATTGCCCGCAAATATTCAGATGTTTAACAACAGCGCTGCAAACAGCGGAAGCACCACACCTCCGCCGCCTCCATCAGGCTGCTTCTAGATCATGTATGGATTTTCCTCACCCCATATCTCCTATCATCAAGGAGGGGGTGGGGAGAAAGCACTGCTTTGCCAGTAATCACTCCGAAAGCTCAGCGAAGATATGGTACGCTAGGCTTTTTACTGCTAGCTGCCGGACTTTTCGTACTCTATCGTTGGGCAGAACCCTCTTCTTCTTTTCTTAATACGAACTCCCCGGCGCCTGTACCCACCGTCACAATGCGTCTCGAACATGCTCCCTTCGAATCTTATACTAATGGTCACAAGAGCTGGTCTGTGTGGGCGGAAAGAATTGATCTCGAACGTACTGCTGGCGCAGCTATGTCGATGATTCAGAGCGCCACAATCGAAGGGATTCGCGATGGAGTACTATATAGAATTCCGGATATTGCGGCTCCGATTGCAGCAGCTTCCGGACACAACAAGGATAATCGTTCTGCCAGTTTCTGTGCAGATAGAGGACGTTATTCCATCCAAAACCTGGATCAGATGCCAGCGGATTGGGCACAAAACTACACTCTGCAGTGGCAATTTCGCCTTATGGGTAGTGTCAGGCTGCAAACACTAGCAGGCGAGAAACTCATGGCCGATAGTATGACGCTATTTGAACTTACCAATCGTCATTCCGGAAAATCCGAACACAGAATCGTGTGGGATTCTGGTGCCCAGATGATAAGTAAAAAGGTACGCATCCACTCGAATGAGATGCGCATGGATCTCTCCGATAAAGTTCTAGAGTGTACGAATGGCGTGCGTTGTACCTATCCCGAGGGGGCAATACAGACTGATCGCGCTTTCTTCTCAATGAAAGAATCTCTGCTCAGATGCCCCGATCAGTCTTCTGGTACCGAAAAAAAAATAACATATGCAGCAGACGGACTCGTAATGGATGTTAAGCGGCAACTGCTGTCAGCAAATCATGTCCAACTGAAATTTCCAGTTGAGCAAGGTAAAAATTGAGACTACTACATGCATTCTAATAAAGCTATATTTGGAATACAACAAATGCAGTTATCTAAAACTATTAAACTTACACTTCAAGTATTTCTCATTTTCTCAAGCGTAACGGCACTGTGCAGAGCTTACTCTGCCTATGCACAAGTTAAGTATACACCGGTGAAATCGACTGAAAAGCAGGCTGACGATAAGACTAAATGGGCAACAATCGATGCGGTAGGCTGGTCATATTCTGAAAAAACAGGCGAGCATACCGGTACTAATTTTGTCTATAAGGAAGAGGACACCACCGTCACAGGTGCAAAACTGAGATACAACGATAAGAAAGATATTCTGGACGCGGAAGGGAGCCTTACACTCGAGGATTCCAAACATACGGCTACAGGTAACAAAGCCCATATTGAAAATGGAAAAAAGAAACTGGCAACTATTACAGGTAATGTTGTGATAACACTTAAGCCTGATCCTCAGGAATCCACTGCGAAAAGTGCGACTACTACAGTATCCCCAAAAGAGACAGCTCCAGGGACAAGTAAAATAGATGTTAAAACCGAAGTGAAGACAGCGCCGATAACTCCGCCCACCGAGACCGATACGAGTGAGGGTAAAAACAGCGTCCACAAAACTCGATCCGAGGGCGGTACGGTTACATGCGATACGGTGGAAGACTACTATCGCCGCAAATTTGTGATTATGCGCGGCCATCTTGTTTTCAAGCAGAAAGTAAAAAAGAAAAGTGGCGAGATGGTGGAACGCACGCTTACCGCTGAACATGCCGAATACAATGGCAAAAAAGAAGAGATGGAACTGTTCGCGCCTGTCGAAAGCCACGATACCGATGGACAAGAGCTCCATTTCGAGAAAAACGTTATCGTAGGAACTAAAGAGGGCGAAGAGAGCCTTCAGAGCAAGGGTAAGGTAAAGTTTAAAGTAAAGGTTGATGAAAGTGATGATGAACCAGAACCTGATCTCAAACCAACGAAGAAGTAGCTCCTTCAACTACCTTTCAAATTATTATGAGTAAATCAGTTACTAGCTGGGATCAAGTTTTCCCCCAACTTTCTTTAAATACGCAGGTATGCATACAGCGTAATATACCACTTTCCCGATACACTAGTTTACGGGTGGGTGGGCCAGCCGATTATTTCGTGTGCGCTACGGAGATTGATGTTCTTTCAGAAATTGCCGCCGCTTCACAGATAAATGGACTTCCACTGTTGCTTCTTGGCGAAGGCAGTAATGTCTGTGTGAGTGATGCTGGTGTTCGTGGTATGGTGGTTCAGAATGCCTGTATCCATTCAGAGATCGGCCAGAATACGAGAGCAGATTCAGGGCACAACTTCATGCGGCTCTTCCTGCTAACTATGCGTGCTGAACTTACCGGACTGGAATTTGCGGTGGGTATTCCTGGCTCCGTAGGAGGAGCTCTGGTATCGAATGCCGGTGCCTACCGTGCAAACATCTGTGATCTGGTTCGAAAGGTGGAAGTGGTCGAAAGTGGTGAAAGAAAAATTGTGGGGCCGGAGTGGATGGAGTTTTCGTATCGAGATAGCCGGCTGCGCCGTGGCGATGGACCTCCAGCCGTTCTGTTAAGGGTCTGGCTGGAACTGAAGTACGCCACCAAAAGCGATATTCGAGCAAAAGCGAAAGATTTCCAGATACAGCGACTTCTCAAGCAGCCATGGCAGCCCTCAGCTGGCAGCTTTTTTAAGAATGTAGTGAGCCATGAACTGGCAGAATTACTGCCAAATCTCCCAGCCGCCATGAAGCTGGCTGGTGTAGTACCTGCGGCCTATCTTTCGGAGGCTTGCGGGTGTAAAGGCTTGCAGATCGGCGGAGCAGGCATCACACATCGGCATGCAAACTTCCTGGTAAACCTCGGTCATGCGACATCTGCGAATATCCGAGATGTTGCTGAAACTGTCAAATCTAGAGTGTTCGATCGGTTTGGAGTGGCATTGGAAGAAGAGGTTCTCTATGTAGGTGAGTGGAGTTAAAGGCATAGTACCTTAGAACTTAAATTGCGTTCAGAATGTACGCAAAATCTTAAAGAATTCGTATTCAATTAACTTGAGACTCTTCTAAAGTGCATTGATAGCTGAGAGGTGAATGGAGGAAGTCTAACTCCAAGTAGATCTATTTCGTGTCATTTCGTGCGTTTCGTGGTCATATATCTGGAAAAGCCTGAGGCATCGACATACTTGACTGCGATGAGAATGCTTCATGAATTCACGGTGATTTCTCCTCAAACCTGCCAGAATATCGTATGGTAAATATCGCTGCATTTGACCACGAAACACACTAAATAACACGAATAAATTCCTAATGCCATTACGCATCTCGCAGAATATGGCTCATGGACTATCGATAGCTTCTGATGCGAGACGTTGGGAACGAAGCCGCAGTAGCGAGACCCATTCAAAGAGTTCTGCAAGTCCTTCGGCTTCATTTCGCTCGTTTTGAGTTAGAGTTCTTTCATTGTCTTGCCGATCAAGTAGAGTTTATTAACAATTATGAACGCCTTCGGGAATTCGAAACGATTCTATTCCTGTAGGAATTTCGATCTCCATCATAATTCTTGAGGGCATGTTAGATTACCTTTGGTTTCTATTGATCATTGGCTATTTAGACTTCTGCATTTTTTTCAAAAGAAACGGATATCTGTGATTCTACCACTGGCGACAAGCCATACATAGACATCGCTGAGGGCCACGGAACAAAGGCTCATCATTGCCCAGTTTCCATGTTTTTCGTTTAGGAAACTGATTTTTGACCACATTCCGTAGCGAGTCTTGCTCAGTACATCACAGGAGTAGCAGTCTAGCCCACCACCAATTATATGTCTCCACGAGTGGCAGGAAAAGGTGTAGGTGGTGAGAAGAATGATATTTACCAGGAATACAAGCGATCCTACCCCCATGCCAAATTGAGAGCCGCCTTCAGGTGTGCTGAAGATGAAAGCTTTTGCTGTATCGACCCATAGCAGCACGATGAACACAACCGCCGCATAAAATGCATATCTATGGAAGTTCTGAAGTACAAATGGGAAGGATCGTTCGCCAGTATACTTCCGAAATCGGAGTTTGCCTAAAAACTTGGGCTCGGCGACCGCACAGCCCAGAGGATCGGCAAGATAGCTCCTGTAGATCGATTTTCTGTAGTAGTAGCAGCTCAAACGGAAACTGAGTGGGAAAGGCAGAATAAGCAGGGCGGGAGATATATGAAAGCCAGCTATCTGAATGCCAAGTTGAACCGTGGGAGAGTAGAACGGAGAGAGGAGATTACCGCCTAGCAATGTAGTATCATAAAATTTATTTTCGAATGCCCTGAACGTCGCCCACATTCCAAATGCGCTGAAAAGAAGAAAAAACCCCAAAGTGCCAGACCACCAGTTGTCTTTGCGCTGCAGGCTGGTTCGAACATCATTCGACTCCTCAGCCTCGGGCCTGGTTTGCATATCGACTGCCATATTTATCTCCAAATTTTGCTATGGGAGCGGTTGCACTCCCACTTTTTTAATACAATTTACTCCTAATATGATAGCATAAGAGACTAGAATTCTCAAAATTAAGCTTGCTGATTAGTCAGTACTCGTATGCCATCAGCTGGAATAGGAAGCGCTGCTTCGAAGGTCTCATCTGTGAGTAAATCAAGATTTGCGCTGCCGGCAGGCGCCGATGGAATATTCAGGGTTACCGAATGATTTTTATGATTTATGAATATCCAAATTTCTTCTCCGGCTTCAGATACTCTTCTGCCCACTTCCACACCAGTAGGAATATCTGAAAATGGGACGTCGATATGTGTTGTTTCCAGCAGCCATGCTGTCAGGGAATCCTGCAGTGTATCGCTCAGCCAGGCGCCGAGTACAATCACTCTGCCGCCCTTCTCCCCCACGTTTCGGCAGGAACAAGCACATCTTCCATCCAGCCAGCCATTCGATTCGCCGAACTTCGCAAGAATCTGAACATCTTCGGCAATCGGCTTTAATATTTCAGCCCAGATGGTACTCTCTCCAGCCAGGCTATCACTCCACTCGGAATAGATGGGAACTGCTGCATCGAGGGCAAAGTACTCCTCCACCTCCACTCCCGCAAGCTCACGAAGCGGTCCGGGCTGCCGGGTTGGAAATAGCGCATTGTGTGTCTCTTTTTGACCGCAGCGAATTGTGAGTAGAAGTGTGCCTCCTCCTTCGACAAAGGTAGTGAGATTCTCCATCGTCTTTTCGGATAAGATTACTAGTGCGGGCACAATCACCAGCCTAAATTCTGAAAGATCTGCTTCTGCGGAGATGATATCTGTGCCGACATTTCGCGCAGCAAATGACCTATAGCAGTGGCGCAAAAATCCTACAGGATCAAAATCTTTATGGTGCCGCTGCGCATTGATCGACCATCGTGAATCGTAGGAATGCAACAGAGCGACACTGTTTTTGATCGTAGTGCCTCGCAGTTTTTTAGATACTTTTTTGAACTCTTTGCCGATCTGCGCCGCTTCTGAGTAGAATGGCCGTGGCGCACCATCCGGCCCAAGCAGAGAACCATGGAGCTGCTCCTGACCGCCCGGTGCAGATCGAAGCTGCCAGTAGAGCAGGGCATCGGCCCCGTGCGCCACGGCGTGCCATGCCATTCGCCGGCCCTCACCACGGTTGAGCTGGTTGTTCACACCTTGCCAGTTGACGCTGCCTGGCTGGGTCTCCATCAGCCAGAAGTTTTTTCGTTTCAAACCTCGTATCATGTCGTGCGCTGCGCCAGTCATGAGGTGATTCATATGTCCGGTTCCCACACACCAGTCCCAGGATGCAAAATCGAGATCGGCGGACACTTCGTAGTGATCAAAACCTTCGAACCACTCCATGAAATTATGAGAAATCCACTGTTCCGGGCGTGCATACAGCCGCAATGAGGCAATCTGAATCTTCTGGAAATCGCACCATATTTTGGTTATAAACTGCTTGAAAGCGAGCATGAGACCGGGATTGTGGGGCCCAATGGGGAGTGGTATTTCGTTCCAGTCGGTATACGACTGACTCCAGTATGCTGTCGACCAGAAGTCGTTCAGGCTTTGTATTCGTACAAACTTCTCTTTCAGATATACTTGAAACTGGCGATGTGTTGCTTCAGAGTAGTCGATTCGGTTATATTCGTTGTCGATCTGCCACCCGATAACGCGTTCATCCTGCCCGTAACGGCGTGCCAGCTGCTCGACTATGCGACGTGTGTATTTGTGATACGTGGAGTTGCCAGGGGAGACATGGCATCGATTTCCGTGCTGAGCTGGCCGGCCGTTTGGCTCTACAGCAAGCACTTCGGGATTATGATGGGTGAGCCATGCTGGAGGCGCTGCGGTGGGGGTACCAATTACTACAGAAATTCCATTTTTGTGCAGAAGACATATAGCACGATCCATCCATTCAAACTGAAAATGCCCTTCTACAGGTTCGAGTGAACTCCAGGCAAACTCGCCTATGCGCGCAACTATGAACCCTGCTTCACACATGAGGCGAACATCTTCCGCCCAACGCTCTTCGGGCCAGTGTTCCGGATACCAAGCAGATCCAAACTCCATGCAGTCACCTCCAATCCATCCAAACCAATTCAATTACTTGTTCTGCATATAGCATAGAACATCCTGCCATCAGTTAATCTTTGCCCTCATCCCCCCAGCCCCCTTCTCCCAAAAACAGGAGAAGGGGGAGCAAATGCACCTCACCCC